>CADECW010000030.1 GCA_902825855.1 uncultured Rhodospirillales bacterium
AGTGGCTGGCTGGGGCGCCAGGATTCGAACCTGGGAATGGAGGAATCAAAATCCTCTGCCTTACCACTTGGCTACGCCCCAATCGCGGCCGGAACATAGAGGGTTGGGCTGGTGGTGCAACCCCGATCCTGCCGACGCCGGAAGGGTCAGGCCGCCTGCAGCGCCTTCTTCAGTAGCTCGCCGTGCACGAAGGCGCCGTCACAGTAGAGCAGCGCGTGGGCCGCGGCATCGAGGCTGATGTCGACGATCTCGCCGAGATAGATGGTGTGCGTGCCGGCGGCGACCTTGGTCACCAGCTTGCAGTCGAACGACACGGGACAGCCCTTGAGGACGGGCGCGCCCGTAGAAAGCGTCGACCACTCCCCCATGTCGACGAAACGCTCGTCGCCCTCCACGCCGTCCATGCCGGCGAAGCGCTCGGCGATCTTGCGATGCTCAGGCGCCAGGATGTTGACGCAGAAGAATCCGGCCTCGCCGATCGGGTCGTGGGCGCTCGCGGTCTTGTTGACACAGATCAGCAGTTGCGGTGGCTCGGCCGAAACCGAGCAGACGGCCGTCGCCGTCAAGCCGCCGCGCAGTTCGCAGTGGCGGGTGGTGATCAGGGTGACGCTCGCCGCAAGGTGGCGCATGCCCCTCTTGAAGGCAGTGGCATCGACGCTCATGGCCCGACTCTAGGGCAGCGCGGCCATCGGCCGCTACCGGAAACGGAGGGGAAACGTCGCCGGCTAACCATCGGGCCGAACAGCGAAATCGGCGAAAGATGCAGAGAAAGTGCTGGTTGGCGCACGTCACAAAACCTTCATCGTACTTTGTTCTTTGCGGTTGCCCGGCCCTTTCGGGCCGCTACGGTCGGCCCTGCATGGCGCCCTTCGACACCGGTCTCGCCCCCACGACAGCGCCTGATGTCGCGCTACGCCATATCGTGGCCGATTGCCAGGGAGACCTTCGCAAATACCGGACCATGGTTCTGCAAGGCCGGCGGCCGGTCGGCATCCATCAGACGCGGGTGGCGCTGCGTCGCCTGCGCGCGGCGTTCGGTCTGTTCCGCCACGCCGTCGACGGGCCGGTGATTCGGGCGCTGTCGGCCGAAGCGAAATGGCTGGCCGGCGAGTGCGCGCCGGCGCGCGACCTGCACGTCTTCCTGACCGAGACGGTCGAGGATGTCCCGCCGATCGTCCAGCGGATCGCTCGCAGGCTGGCCGAGACCTACATGCAGCGCGCCCGCTCAGCCCTCTCCGGAGCGCGGTTCGAAGCATTCGACCGTCAGCTCCACGCCTTCATCGACCTGTCGCCGGCCCATCCAACCGATCGCCTCGACCGTTTCGCGCTGGCCGAGCTCGACCAGCACCACGAGAAGGTCATGCATCGCGGGCGCAGGATCGATTCGCTCGATCCGCACCGCCTGCACCGGCTCAGGATCGCCATCAAGAAGCTGCGCTACGCCGCCGAATTCCTGCAACCGGCCTTTGCCTCGGCGACAGCCAAGCCCTATATCGAGGCAACGGTGCGCCTGCAGGGCGCGCTCGGTGTCATGAACGACCGCGCGGTCGCCCGCCACATGCTGGCCGACCTCGCCACGGCGGCGCGTCCAAGCGAGGACGCCGGGAAACCGCTGAAGCAGCTCGCCAAGCAGACGGAGGCTGGCGAAAAGCGCCGCCGCCACAGGCTGGAGCGGGCGTGGAAGGCGTTCAGGAACGCGGAGCGCTTCTGGTAGTCGGACCTCAGGCCGATACAGGGTGAACGATGAGCGACACACAGACCGCCGCCGAGCAACGCATTCCGGTCACCGTGCTGACGGGCTTTCTCGGCAGCGGCAAGACCACGCTGCTGAACAAGCTGCTGCGCCGGCCGGAGCTTGCCGACACTGCGGTGATCATCAACGAGTTCGGCGAAATCGGGCTCGACCACCTGCTGGTCGAGAAGTCGGACGACGAGGGCATGGTCACCCTGAACTCGGGATGCCTTTGCTGCACGGTGCGCGGCGACCTGGTGCGCACCATGAGCGAACTGTTCCTGAAGCGCTCCAAAGGCGAGGTGACGCCGTTCAAGCGCATGGTGGTAGAGACCACCGGACTCGCCGACCCCGCGCCCATCCTGCACACCCTGATGAGCGATCCCCTGCTCGCCTCGCGCTACCGGCTCGACGGCGTGGTCACCACGGTGGACGGCGTCAACGGCACCAGCACGCTCGACAACCACGAGGAGGCGGTGAAGCAGGCCGCCGTCGCCGACCGGCTGCTGCTCACCAAGAGCGACATCGCCGAGGCGCCCAAGCTCACCGAGCTGAAAGGCCGCCTGCATCAGCTCAATCCAGGAGCGCCGTTCCATGCCATCTCGGGCGGCGACATCGATCCCAACGAGATCCTGAACGCCGGCCTCTACAATCCCGATACCAAGAGCGCCGACGTCAAGCGTTGGCTGCACGAGGAAGCGTACGGCCACGACCATGGCGGCGACCATCACCATCATCACCACGGCCATGACGTTCATCATGATCACGACCATGGGCATGGGCATGACCATGGACACGGCGAGCAGGACCCTCACAACGTCAACCGCCACGACGATCGCATCAAGGCGTTCTGCATGACGTTCGACGAGCCGATGAGCTGGTCGACGGTGGCGGCGGCCTTCGATGCGCTGGTGACCTATCGCGGACCCGACCTTTTGCGCATGAAGGGCATCCTGAACGTCAAGGACACCGACAAGCCCGTCGTGATCCATGGCGTGCAGCACGTCTTCCATCCGCCGGCCACGCTCGACGCCTGGCCCGAGGGCGACGACAGGAAGAGCCGTGTGGTGTTCATCACCCGCGACATCGCCGAGAGCACCATCCGAAAGGTCTTCGCCTCGTTCTTCGAGGCCGAGAAGAAAGGTTGGAGCGGCCAGCTGGAGCAGCAGCAGTAGACTTCAGTTCGACGGAGCTTCGGGGGTCGGCAAAGCCGCGCTGCGGTCTTTCCTTCCGCCCCGCCGCCGTTGTAGGCGACCTCGAAAAATGATGGTGTACGCCTCCGCGCGGCGACGACCGCGCCGGAGGAAAAGCCATGCCGAAGACCCTGTTCGACAAGATCTGGGATCGCCACGTCATCGCCGATCTCGGCGACGACTACGCGCTGCTGCACATCAGTCGCCATCTGATGCATGACGGCGGCGGCCGCGGGCTCGCCATGATCAAGGCGGCCGGTCAGAAGGTGCGCAATCCCGATCTTACCTTCGCGACCTTCGACCACGTCATCTCGACCGAGCCCGGGCGGGATCACGATACTCTGAAGCCCTATGCCCAGCGCCTCTACGACATGCGCGACGAGGCAAAGCGTTGGGGCATCAAGCTTTTCGACCTGGGGCAACCGGGCCAGGGGATCATCCATGTCGTCGGCCCCGAGCAGGGCATCAGCCTGCCCGGCACGCTGCTGGTCTGCGGCGACAGCCACACCTGTACCCACGGCGGCATGGGCGCCATCGCTTTCGGCATCGGCGCCACCGAGGTGATCCATGTGCTGGCGACGCAATCGCTGGTGCAGCGCAAGCCGAAGCGGCTGCGTGCCACTTTCGAGGGCACGCGCCATGCCGGCGTGACTCCCAAGGACATGATCCTGCACCTGATCGGCCAGATCGGCACCGCGGGCGGCACGGGCTATGCGGTCGAGTATGCCGGCAGCGCCATCCGCGCCCTCGAGGTCGAGGGCCGGCTCACCATCTGCAACCTGTCGATCGAACTCGGCGCCAAGATCGGCATGATCGCGCCCGACGACAAGACCTTCGCCTTTCTCGCGGGCCGGCCCTATGCCCCGACCGGCGCGATGTGGGACAAGGCGGTCGCCGATTGGCGCTCGCTGGCGAGCGATGCCGACGCGGTGTTCGACCGCGAGGTCACCGTCGATGTCAGCAAGATCGCACCGCAGATCACCTGGGGCACCAGTCCCGAGCAGGTGATCCCGGTCACTGCCAACGTGCCCGATCCAAGCTCAGTCGCCGATCCGGACAGGCAGAAGGCCATGCAGATGGCGCTCGACTATATGGGGCTGAAGGCCGGGCAGCCCATTCAGGACGCCAGGATCGACTGGGTGTTCATCGGCTCCTGCACCAACAGCCGCATGTCCGACCTGCGCGCCGCCGCCGATGTCGCCAAGGGCCGCAAGGTGGCGGGCCATGTCCGTGCCTGGGTGGTACCGGGCTCGGAGAACATCAAGCGCGAGGCCGAGGCCGAGGGTATCGACCGCATCTTCAAGGAAGCGGGCTTCGAATGGCGCGAGCCCGGCTGCTCGATGTGCCTGGCGGTGAACGGCGACACCATCGCCCCGGGACAGAGGAGCGTGTCGACTTCCAACCGCAACTTCGTCGGTCGCCAGGGACCCGGCGGGCGCACGCACCTCGCCAGTCCGGCGATGGCCGCGGCCGCCGCCATAGCCGGCCATATCGCCGACGTCCGACAGATCTAGGAGGGCCAGAAGCCATGCAAGCCTTCACTGAACTCGACGCGGTGGCCTCGCCGGTGATGCGCCAGAACATCGACACCGACATCGTGATCCCCATCCATCGCCTGCGCGACGTGGCGCAGGCCGACCTCGGCGCCTACGCCTTCGAGCCGCTGCGCTACCTGCCCGACGGCAGCGACAATCCCGAGTTCCCGCTGAACAAGCCCGCTTTCAAGGGCGCGCAGATCCTGGTCGCCGACAACAACTTCGCCTGTGGCTCGAGCCGCGAGGGCGCGGTATGGGCGCTGATGGGCATGGGCATCCGCTGCGTGATCGCACCCTCTTTCGGTCCGATCTTCCACAACAACTGTTTCCAGAACGGCGTCCTTCCCATTCAACTGCCGCGCGAGGACGTGCTGGCCATCGCGGCCGAGCTGGAAGGCGCGACGCGGCCGGGCGCCAACAGCGAGCCGCGCCTTGCCATCAACCTGCACGAGCGCACGGTGACGACACCGTCGGGCCGCAAGATCGAGTTCAAGGTCGACGGCATCCGTCGTGAGTCGCTGCTCAAAGGCCTGAACGAGGTCGAGCTGACCTTGACGAAGGAGAAAGAGATCGCGGCCCATCAGGCCAAGGCGCGCCAGGCGACGCCGTGGCTCTATCCGGGGAACTGATCAGGGAAGCACGGGCCGGGGGCGCGCGCTTCCAATGGGGAGGATGAAAGATGGTTTCTGTCATAAGGCGCCGCAGCATCATTGCCGTTGCGGCATCGGCGCCAGCATGGCCGATGACGGGCCGCGCCCAGGGCAAGGCTGGCTCTGCGGTCTATCCGGTCGCGGTCCCGACCTACGAAGTGCAGTTCGTCGCCCAGGAGAAGGGCTACTTCAAGGACGAAGGCTACGACTTCAAGCTGATCCAGGGCGGCAGCGGCGTGAAGACACGCGAGATCCTGGCCTCGCGCCAGGGCGACTTCGCGATCGCCGACATCCTGCATGTGCTGCAGCTCAACAAGAACGGCCGGCCGGCGCGGGCGCTGAACACGCTCGACCAGCGCGCCCCCGGCGTACGCTTCGCCGTGCGCAAGGATCTCTACGACCAGGGCATCGACACCGTACAGAAGGCGGCAGCCTTCAAGCGGCCCGACGGGCGGCGCGCCATCTTCGGCGTGAGCTCGCTCGGCGGCACCTCGCATCTGTGGTCGCACTATTTCATGGAGAAGATGGACCTCGCCGACAAGGTGACCTGGGTCGGCGTCGGCAACGTCGAGACGATGCTGGGCTCGCTCAAGACCAAGCAGATCGACGTGCTCTCGAGCGCCATCTCGGTGACGACCGAGGCCGAGCGCAATGGCTGGGGCAAGGTGATCTACTCGCCGAGCGACGCCAAGGTTTGGAACTCGGTGATCGGCGGGCCGGTGCCGGTGAACGTCAATTTCTGCCTCACCCAGACGATCGAGAAGGAGCCGGAGAAGGTCCAGGCCTTCACCAACGCCGTGTGGCGCGCTCAATGCTGGATCAAGGCCAACAGCCCCGACAACATACTGGGCGCCATCGAGCGCTTCGTCGGCTCGACGTCGAAGGATGCCAACCTGCTGGAGATCGGCGAGCTGAAAGACGTCGCCGACTGGAACGGGCTGATCACGCCGGAGTCATACGCCCGGGGAGAGAAGGTCTGGTACAGCGAGCTCACCGGAATCAAGCAGCCGATCAAGCTGGACGACGCCGTCGCCGACAAGTTCCTCAAGGCGGCGCATGCAAAATACCCTGCCTAGGTCGCGCATCGAAATCGAGAGGCTCCGCAAGATCTTCCTCGCCGAAGGCCGCGAGGTCGTAGCGGTCGACGACGCCTCGTTCCGCATCGACGATGGCGAGTTCGTTGCCCTGCTCGGCCCTTCGGGCTGCGGCAAGAGCACGATCCTCAACATGGTGGCGACGCTGATCACGCCCAATGGCGGCGACATCCGGGTCGACAATGCTCCGGTGGTTCCCGGCCGGCCGATCAGGCAGGTCGGCTACGTCTTCCAGAAGGACACGCTGTTTCCCTGGCGCACCGTCGAGGACAATATCGGCTATGCGCTGGAGCTGGCCGGTGTGCCGACCGGCGAGCGCAAGGCACGCGTCGCCGAGGCGATCCATCAGGCAGGGCTCGACGGGTTCGATCGGTTCTATCCGGCCTCGCTGTCCGGCGGGATGCGCCAGCGGGTATCGCTGATGCGCACGCTGATCGCGCGGCCCGAGATCCTTTTGATGGACGAGCCGTTCGGCGCGCTCGACACCCACACCAAGCTCGACATGCATTCGGTCCTGCTGAGCCTGTGGGAGCGCGAGCGCCAGACCGTGCTGTTCGTCACCCACGATCTCGGCGAGGCCCTCACCCTGGCCGACCGCATCATCCTGATGTCGGCGCGGCCCGGCCGCGTGAAAGCCGACTTCAAGGTCGACTTCCCGCGCCCACGCGATGCCGTGAAGCTGCGCGAGACGCCTCAGTATGCGGAGCTTTTTTCCAAGGTCTGGCATTCGCTGGGCGAGGAGTTCGCAAAAGGCCGTAGCACATGAGGGGACGCAGCACGCCATGAGACGCGCAAGTACCCTCTTCTGGCAGATCGCCATCGGGCTCGGCGCGCTCGCCGTCTGGGAATGGGGCTGGAGCCTGCACGACAAGGTGCCGTGGCTGGTGCCCGATATCCTCGACCCCTATTTCGTCTCCAGGCCGTCGGAGATCTACAAACAATTCCTCCGCATGGGCTGCCTGGTCTCCTCGCAGGGCGACTGGACGCTGGGCACGCCGGGCGCCTTCGAGAAATGCATCGGCCGGTCGGAGAACAATCTCTGGATTGCCACCTACTTCACGCTCAAGAACACCTTGTGGGGCTTCGCCACCGGCGTGAGTTCGGGCTTCGTGCTCGGCCTGCTGCTGGGACGCTCCGATCGCCTCAGCGAGATCTTCTATCCCTACATCACGGCCTTCAACTCGATCCCGCGCATTGCGCTTGCGCCGATCATCATCCTGGCGTTCGGCATCGGCGATGCGTCCAAGGTGGTGACGGCCTGGCTGGTCGTGGTCTTCCTGGTGTTCTTCAACACGTTCGAGGGTGCGCGCGCAGTCGATCGCGACCATATCAACGCCGCCCGCCTGCTCGGCGCCGGCGAATGGCAGGTGACCCGCACCGTGATCGTTCCATCGACCATGGCCTGGCTGTTCGCCTCGCTGACTCCCGCCGTCTCGTTCTCGCTGATCGGGGTGATCGTGGGCGAATTCATCGGCGCCGAGCACGGCATCGGCCGTATGATCATCGAGGCCGAGGCACGCGGCGAGGCGGCCGGCATGATGGTGGCGGTGTTCGTGCTGATGATCGTGGGCGTGATCCTGGCCGCCGGTGTGCGGCGCATCCAGGCCTACTTGCTGCGCTGGCGGCCAGCGTCCACGATGGCGACCTAAGAGGGCCGACCAGGCCACCAACAAGGTCGACAGGGAGGATAGCCATGCTTCGACGCCATCTGCTGGCCGGATCGCTCGCGCTCGCCGCGGTGCCGGCAGCCGCGCAAAACTGGCCGAACAGGCCGGTGCGGATCATCGTCCCATTCGGTCCGGGCGGCCCCGCCGACGTCTACGCTCGCCAGCTCGGACAGGAGCTGAACGATGTCCTGAAGCAGCAATTCGTGATCGAGAACAAGCCGGGAGCGGGCGCGGTGGTCGGCACCGACATCGTCGCCAAGGCTGCCCCCGACGGCTACACGATTCTGATGATGTCCAACACCCATACGACCAACGAGACACTGCTCGCGACACGGCCGTATTCCCTGATGAAGGACCTCGCACCCGTGGCGCCGGTCAACTCGTCCGACCTGGTCATCGTCGTGAATCCGGAAGTGAAGGCCAAGACGCTGCAGGAATTCATCGCGCTCGCCAAAGCCGAGCGCGGCAAGCTCAACTACGCCTCGTCGGGACCGGGCACCCCCTACCATATGGCTGGCGAGCTGTTCAAAGCCATGAGCGGGACCGACATCGTGCATGTGCCGCACAAGAACAGCGCCGATGCGCGCAATGCCGTGATCGGCGGCCATGTTCAGATGATGATCGACGCGGTGACGGCGATGAAAGGCCACATCGACGCCGGCCAGGTGCGCGCGCTTGCCACCACGGGCGACAAGCGCTCGACCGTGCTGGTCGATGTGCCAACCGCGAGCGAGGCGGGCGTGCCAGGCTACGAGGCCACGATCTGGCTCGGCATCATGGCGCCGGCGGGCACGCCCAAGGACGTCATCGAGCGACTAAACGAGGAGATCGCCAAGGTTATCGCCAAACCCGCCATCCGCGAGGCGTGGGCCAAGCAGGGTGCGGTGCCGATGACCATGGCGCCTGCTCAGTTCGAGACCTATCTCAAAGGCGACATCGACAAGTGGGCCAAGGTGATCAGGCAGGCCGGCATCCAGACGCAATGAGCACCGTCCGCCTGCTGAGCGGCGGCGCGGCACAAGGCCTGGTCGAAAGCGTACGGCCGGTCTTCGAAGCCCGGACCGGCTGCACCATCGACGGCGTGTTCGGCGCCGTCGGCGCCATGAAGGCCCGCCTGCTGTCGGGCGAGCCGGCCGATCTTCTCATCCTGAGTCGTGCCTTGATCGATGAGCTGGCCAGGGTCGGCCACGCCGTTGCCGCCTCGATCCGGGACATCGGCGACGTCCCGACGGCGGTCGCGGTGCGTTCGGGCAATGTTGCGCCACGACTGGATAGCGCCGGCGAGTTGCGCGACGCCCTGCGCGCGGCGGACGAGATCCATTTTCCCGACCCCGAACTCGCCACTGCCGGCATCCACTTCGCCACGGTGATGCGCGATCTCGGCATATGGGACGAACTCGGCGATCGTCAGCGTCCGGCGCCCAACGGCGCGACGGCGATGGCCGAACTCGCCGCTTCCACGAGCGCAAGACCCATCGGCTGCACTCAGGCGACTGAGATCCTGTCGACGCCGGGCGTTTTCCTGGTCGCACCGTTGCCACCCGGCTGCGCGCTGGCGACCACCTACACCTGTGCCATCACCGGACACGCGGCGGCGCCCGAGCCGGCAGCGACGCTGATCGCCCTGCTGACCAGCGACGCGAACCGCGATGCGCGTCGCGCCCTCGGATTCGCCTGAGCTTTCGATCAGGCAGGCCGCATCATCTGCGCCAGACCATCGAAGGTGATGGTGCGGGCTTTACGGTGTTGCCGATGATGTAAGGATCGAGCCAATGGCGCGTCACAGTTCGACCTTGCGACCCGACGTCACCTCTCGTTTGAACTTGATACCAGCGCTGACCATGGGTGAACGACGCAATGCCGCGTGGATACCACCTTGCTGCCGGCTTTCGTCAGTCACCGCCCGGCGCTTGCGGTCGGTGGCCAGACCCATCGCCTCGAAGCGGGCCGGGCCTCGTTGCCGCAGGCGTTTGCGATAGTTCTTCACCGCGCGAACTTGTGCCGGTGAAAATGCCCGACCGCAAGGCGGCTGGCAAACCTTGCTTGCAGCCTCCCGACGGCGGCAAACTCGGCGGCAACCGCCAACACGAAGAGAACAGACATGGCCGTCGTCGAAACCGAACGTCACGGGCAGGTGCTCGTAGTCCGTATGAACCGCCCCGACCGGCTGAATGCGCTCAACACCGAGATGCGCACGGAACTCGCCCGCATCTGGACCGACTTCCGCCACAGCAAGGAGCTGGAAGTCGCGATCTTCACCGGCACCGGTCGCGGGTTCTGCGCCGGCGAGGACATGAAGGAATCGCTGCAGAAGGGCGTCGCCGGCGGCGAGCGGCCCAAGCAAGAGGACCCGTTCATGACCGGCGCGCTGGAGAAGCCGGTGATCGCCGCGGTCAACGGCTTTGCCATGGGCGGCGGCTTCATGCTGGTCGAGCGCACCGACCTCCGCCTCGCCGTGCGCGAGGCGATCTTCGAGGTCTCCGAGGCCAAGCGTTGGCTCCTGGGAGGCTACAATCACGGCCATATCGCCAACGTTCCCTACCCGATCGCCATGGAGATGGCGCTGGGCTTCCGCTTCACGGCGCAGCGCTTCTACGAGATCGGGTTCCTCAATCGCCTGGTCGACGCTGCCGATCTTATGCCCGAGGCGTTGAAGATGGCCGAGCACCTGCTCACCTTGCCGCCGGCCTCGCGCGTCAACACCGTGCACATGATGCGCCAGATGCGGCCGGCGCCCGGCCCGGACATGCGGAAGCTCGCCGATGCCCTGCACGAGCACGGCGCCAAGAGCGACCTCATGGAATCGCGTGCCGCCTTCGCCGAGAAGCGCAAGCCCAACTTCAAGGGCTGGAACGATCCCGAGGACCGCTATCGGCTGCCGACGCTCAACTCGGTGAAGTGACGCCCACGGCAATCAGCACCAGCGCTGCCGCCATCAGCATCCAGCCGGGATGGCGGCCTCTCGTCGCCCAGAAGTTGCCGAGCGCACCGAACAGGTAGAGGCCACCGACCAGCACGCCGGTGACCAGACGCGCCTGCGGCTCGAACCAGTCCGCGACGACCAGGGCGAGTGCGCCAAGCAGCTAGGCGAAGGTACTGAACTGCATGAGGAGCGGCACGAGCCGCCGGATCGCCCTCGGCGTCCGCGGCTCGGCAAGGAAGGTGGCCTCGACCGGCCTGACCACCAGCCGATGGATCAGAACGCCATGGATGACGGCGGTGAGCCCGCCGACGACCCCGGCCATCGCCAGGGCAGCACTTTGCCAATTCATGACCATACACCTCTGTATGGTCGGTATGGCGCGTCGCATGGCCATCGTCAATACACTTGTGTATGGTCGGTGCCATGACCGACCGCCTCGCCAGGTCCGACTGGATCGATCATGGCCTCCGACGGCTCGCGGCCGAAGGCGCCCAAGCCTTGAAGGTCGGGCCGATGGCCGACGGGCTGAAGGTCTCGCGCGGCAGCTTCTATTGGCACTTCCGCGACATCGCCGACTTTCGCGCACAGCTCCTGCAGGCCTGGCAGGAACAGGCGACCGACCGGGTCATCCGGGATCTCGAGGCCCAGAAGGACCGGCCGGATCGCCTGAAGCAGCTCATGCGCCGCGCTTTCGCAACCAGGCGCAGCCTGGACCGCGCCATAAGGTCGTGGGCCGCCGAAGATCGCGCGGTTGCCGTGATCGTCTCCTCGGTCGACGCCCGACGGGTCGCCTACATCGCGAGGATGCTGGCAGCGGCCGGGGTGGACGGCCAGAAGGCGCAGCGTCGGGCCGCTTTCCTCTATTGGGCGTTTCTCGGCCAGCGCATGGTCATGGATCCGCGCCATGGCTCGATCGCGCCGTCCGCGTTGGACGACATCACCGACCTGTTCCAAAGCTGAATATCCAGAGCCCAGGTAGGGGCGACACGAATTCAAACATCGACTGTGCACATGGGCGTGCTGGAGACTCCGGCCCGTCGCGTGCTAGGCCTTGAGCATGGCGAAATCGAAGGCACCGGCTGCCAAGGCGGCCGCCAAGGACAACGGCGCGGCGGCCAAGGCGGCGGCCAAGCCGGCTGCGAACGGCGACGACAAGCCGATCCGCAATCTCTACCTGGTCGATGGCTCGGGATACCTGTTCCGCGCCTATCACGCACTGCCGCCGATGACCCGGCCCGACGGCGTGCCGATCAACGCGGTCTATGGCTTCTGCCGCATGCTGGTTGCCGACCTCCTGGACAAGCCCGAGGTCGATCACGTCGCCATGATCCTGGATGCCAGCGAGGTCACCTTCCGCAACCAGATCTACGACAAGTACAAGGCCAACCGCCCGCCACCTCCCGAGGACCTGATCCCGCAGTTCCCTCTGATCCGGGAGGCCGCCAAGGCCTTCAACGTCACGGTGTGCGAACTCGGCGGCTACGAGGCCGACGACCTGATTGCAACCTACGCCCGCATGGCCGTCGAGGCCGGCGCCACCTGCACCATCGTCTCCTCGGACAAGGACCTGATGCAGCTGATCCGGCCGGGCGTCGAGATGATGGACCCGATCAAGAAGATCAAGCTTGGCCCCGAGGCTGTCATGGAGAAATTCGGCGTGACGCCGGACAAGGTCGTCGACGTCCAGGCGCTGGCTGGAGATTCGACCGACAATGTGCCCGGCGTGCCCGGCATCGGCGTGAAGACCGCAGCCCAGCTCATCAACGAGTACGGCGATCTCGAGACGCTTCTGCAGCGCGCCAGCGAGATCAAGCAGCCCAAGCGGCGCGAAGCCCTGCAGCAGAACGCCGAGTTGGCGCGCATCTCGCTCAAGCTGGTCACGCTCAGGGACGACGTTCCGGCGCCGGCCGATCCCGACAGCTTCGACAAGAGGAAGCCCGATCCCAACGTCCTGCTGCCCTGGCTGGAGCAGCAGGGCTTCAAGAGCCTTTTAGCCCGCTTCACCGGCGAGCTGGGCGAAGCGACGGCTCCCGTCGCGCCGGCGGCACCCGCTGCCAAGCCCGCTCCCCTCGCGCCGGCAAAGGCAGCTCCGACCGCGCCGCGACCCAAGTCCAACCAGCCCTTCACCGCGGCCGACTATGAGCTGATCACGGACGAGAAGGCGCTCGACGAGTGGATCACCGAGGCGACCAAGGCCGGCACCGTGGCCTTCGACTGCGAGACCGACGCGCTCGACGCCCAGAACGGCGGACTGGTCGGCATATCGCTCGCCCTGCTCGATGGCCCGTGGGGCAACGTCAATTCGAGCAGGCGTAGGGCGGCCTACGTCCCGCTCGCCCATCGCAAGCCCGCCGGCGAGGCACAGGGCGCACTCGATCTCACGGGCGAAGGCGGGGTCAAGGATGCCGGCAGCCTGCTGCCCGGCCAGATCCCGCTCAAGAAAGCGATCGCCAAGCTGAAGCCGCTGCTCGAAGACCCGACGATCCTCAAGGTCGGCCAGAACATAAAGTACGACATGTGCGTGTTCCGCCAGCTCGGTATCGAGGTCGGGCCGGTCGATGACACCATGCTGCTGTCCTTCGTGCTCGATGCCGGCAAGCACAATCACGGCATGGACGACCTCGCCAAACTCTATCTCGGCCACGACACCATCAAGTTCTCCGACGTGGCTGGCAGCGGCGCCAAGCAGGTGAGTTTCGACAAGGTGCCGATCGACAAGGCGCGCGATTATGCCGCCGAAGATGCCGACATCACCATGCAGCTCTGGGCGCAGTTCAAGCCGCGGCTGGCGCACGAGCACATGGTCGGCGTCTACGAGACGATCGAGCGGCCCTTGATCCCGGTGCTGCTCGGCATGGAGCAGGCTGGCATCAAGGTCGACGCGCCGCAGCTCAGGAAGCTCTCGTCCGAGTTCGAGAAGCGCATGCTCGAGCTCGAGCAGGAGCTGCACAAGCTCGCCGGTCGACCGTTCAACGTCGGGTCGCCCAAGCAGTTGGGTGAGATCCTGTTCGACGAGCAGAAGCTGCCGGGCGGCCGGCGCAACAAGAACGGTTCGTGGGCAACCGACGTCAGCATCCTCGAGGATCTCGCGGCTCAGGGGCATGCGTTGCCGGTCAAGATCATGGAGCACCGCCAGATCGCCAAGCTCAAGGGCACCTACACCGACGCGCTGGTGCGCGAGCTCGATGCCAAGACCGGCCGCGTTCATACCTCGTACCAGATGACCGGCGCAGCCACGGGACGACTCGCCTCGACCGAGCCCAACCTCCAGAACATCCCGGTGCGCACCGAAGAAGGCCGCAAGATCCGCGAGGCCTTCATTGCCGAGGCCGGCCACAAGCTCCTGTCGGCCGACTACTCGCAGATCGAACTGCGCTTGCTGGCACACGTCGCCGACATCGCCTCGCTCAAGGAGGCCTTCGAGCGCGGCGACGACATCCATGCCATCACCGCCAGCGAGATGTTCGGCGTGCCGGTCAAGGGCATGGACCCTCTGGTGCGCCGGCGCGCCAAGGCCATCAACTTCGGCATCATCTACGGCATCTCGGCCTTCGGCCTCGCCAACCAGCTGGGCATCGGCCAACCAGAGGCGCGCGACTACATCGCCAAATACTTTCAGCGCTATCCCGGCATCCGCGACTACATGGAGCGGACCAAGGACTACGCCCGCAAGAACGGCTACGTGAAGACGCCGTTCGGCCGCAAGATCCACCTGCGCTTCATCAACGACAAGAGCCAGGGCATGCGCGCCTTCGCCGAGCGCGCGGCGATCAACGCGCCGCTGCAGGGCGGTGCCGCCGACATCATCAAGAAGGCGATGATCAAGCTGCCCGCCGCGCTCAAGTCCGCCAGACTCAAGGGCCGCATGCTGCTGCAGGTGCACGACGAGCTGTTGTTCGAAGTGCCCGACAAGGAGATCGACAAGACCAAGGAGGTCACCCGCTCGGTGATGGAGGGCGCCGCCATCCTGTCGGTGCCGTTGGTGGTCGAGACCGGCGTCGGCGACAACTGGGCGGCGGCGCACTAGGTCATGCAGCACCTATCGTCGATGGTCGCGCTCCGTGCTTGCCGCAGCGATGCAAAAGGCTCGGGACCCAAACTTTCGCAGGGGCCAATGACTACCCTGAGACCGAGGAGACACGACCAATGAAGATGATCCGCGGCGCTGCGGCTTTGGCTGCCGTCGTCGTTGTCTGCGCCACGGCATCTCACGCCCAGACGGAAAAACAGAACGAGCGCACGGCCCTGCCCTCCAAGGGCCTGTTATGGAGCTCGAAGATGACCGTCGAGGCCCAGCCCTGCTGTACGCCGATCGCGGGAGCGAAGCCGGTCAACAATTCGGATGCAGCGGTGTTGGCCAGGGTGCCCGATCGCGCGTCGCGCGACGGACCCATCCTGCGGCTCAAGCTGCAGGATGGACGGACACTCAAGATCACCGACTGCAACGACCAGGCTGCCTGCGAGGCCGAGCGCTTCCGCGTCCATCGCCTGGCGGCGTGGTGGCCGGCCCAGCACCTCTACGTCGTGAATGTAGGCCTGTACGAGGACGGCATGGCCTACCTGATTTCAGAGCGCGATGGACGGACGACGCGCGTGACCGCGGTGCCCGTGCTGTCGCCGTCAGGCCGCCGTGCCGTCGCCTTGACATCCAACCTGATGGCAGGTGTCGAGCTCAACCTCATCGACCTCGGTGGCGATACGCCGACCGTGGTGGAGGTTTCGGAGATGCCGGCGTGCGCCGGCGCGGCCCCCAATGCCTTTTTGCGGCCGAGGCCCGTCTGGGTCGATGACACGCAGGTGCGGTTCGAAGGGGTGTCGCCGCAGCCCGGCGATACGCCCAACACCAAGCAGCTTCTGCGGCTGGGTGTCGGATCACCGAAATGGGAATGCTGAAAGGGGAAGACGAGCCATGAAGATCTGGGGTCGAGCCAATTCGATCAATGTGCAGAAGGTCCTGTGGGCCGCCGACGAGTGCGGCATCACCCACGAGCGCACCGATGTTGGCGGCGCGTTCGGCGGTAACGACCAGAAATGGTACCTCGACATGAATCCCAATGGCGTCGTGCCGACCATCGACGACGGCGGCCACGTGATCTGGGAAAGCAACTCGGCGGTGCGCTATCTCTCGGCCAAGTATGCGGCCGGGACCTTGTGGCCCAACGATCCCGGGCAGAGGAGCGAGGCCGACCGCTGGATGGACTGGCAGCTCAGCACGATCTCCGAGCCGATGCGCATCTGCTTCTGGGGCCTGATCCGCACGCCTCCGGAGAAGCGCGACATGGTGGCGATCAAGAAGGCTGCCGAGGACGCCGGCCGCCTGTTCGGCCGGCTCGACGGTTGGCTGGAAGGCCGCAAGTACGTCGGCGGGCAGCACTTCACCATGGGCGACATTCCGGTCGGCTGCTTCGTCTATCGCTGGTACGCACTCGACATCGAGCGCCCGCAGCTCAAGAACGTGCGCGCCTGGTACGAACGGCTGGGGACCCGCCCTGCCTACGCCAAGCACATCATGGTGAAGCTGACCTGACGGAAGGCGGACCTCCCAGGTCCGCCCGCACGTCCGCCCACGCGTCCGCCCATCGCCCGCGCTCCGAGTTGCTGCTACCGCTTGGGCAGGTTCTTCTGTTCGGCGACGATCGCGCGGTCGATGACGGTGAACAGGTAGGCATCCGGCGCCAGCGTGCAGCCGCCGCGTACCAGATGCGCGAGATGGGTGCCCATCGGGCCGTCCGGGATGGCAACGCCGCGATAGCGGGCCGCGTGCTCGGCGAGGTAAAGCGCCAGCGCCTTGCGCGCCTCGCCATTCATCGCATGGGCTTCCTTGCAGGTGATGTAGGCGGCCTGGTCGAAGTTGAGCGCCTGAGCCTGGGCCACGCCCGGCACCAGCAGAGCCGCACCGAGACCGGCGGCAACGAACGAGAGTTTCATGGTCGGTTTCCTCACTTACCTGTTGTCGCCAATCGCACTGCCGCCAAGATAGCCGACCGCGCCACCGATCAGGCCGGCGCCGACCACCGCGCCGAAGCTGCCGCCGGCAACGGCCGCGATACCGGTGCCCAGAGCTGCGCCGGTCACCGCCCCCTTCTGGCCCATCGTCATGTTCTCGCAGCCGCCGAGGAACCCGGCCACGACGAGGAGTGCAAGGATTTTCGTTTTGATCATGGTCTGCTCCTGCTTGTAGTCGCGCTGGCCATCTCCCGCCGCCTTGAAGCCAGACGTCGCATATTCAAGTTCGCCTTTGTTTAGTGGCCAATGATGTGGCCACACACTAGCCATAGAGTAAGCGCCCCGTCCAGCGCATCACGCCAGGCGATAGACCTCGACCGGATCATCGTGGCCCTTGACCATCCGCCGCTCCGGCTTGAGCGAACCGAGACCAAGCGCATCGTGGTCTCGGACGGCGCCGACGGTGCTGCCGCTCGCCAGCACGACGATGTCCTCGCCATCCTTCATGAAGTCCTTGCCGAGTTGCTCGAAGCGTTGGGCGATGTTCACCGTATCGCCGACCACGGTGAAGTTCACACGGCCCGGCGCCCCGATATTGCCGACTACGACAGGGCCCGAATGAAGCCCGATGCGCACGCGGATCGGCGGCTGGCCGGCGGCGCGACGCATGGCATTATCCTCGGCGATGACGCGCGCGATTGCCAGCGCCGCCCGCACCGCATGGTCGGCATGGTCTTCCATGCGCGACAGCCCACCCCATACCGCCATCACGGCGTCGCCGATGTACTTGTCGATCACACCCTGCTCGTGGTCGATGCAGGCACCGAGCAGGGCGAAGTGATGGTTCAGGAGTTCGGCAGTCTGCTGCTCCGGCAAGTCCTCGGCCTGCGGCGTGAACTCGACGATATCGCTGAACATCACCGTGACGTTGCGGCGGCGTGAGCGCACCGCGTCCTCGCCAAGCTCCATCAACCGGAACACCAGGCGGTGCGGCACGTAAGCGCCGAACCACTTGAGGGCGCCGCGCGCCTTGTCGAGGCTGTGGCCGGCATCGTCGATTTCGCGCAGCCGCGAGCTGCGATGGAACGGCTGGTCGAATTCCAGGCGCTCGATCGACTCGGCAGCCGAGGTGATGGTGCGGATCGAGCGCGCCATGGAGAGCCCGATGATCAGCGCCAGCAGTGCCGCGACCGCAAGGGTCGCGCCGCCGACGATGGCGCCGTTGGTCAGCCGATCCAGGTCGCTCGCGGCGTCTGCCAGCGGAAAGTATTGCCCGACCAGCCAGGGCTCGGGGCTATAGCCTTCCAGCTTGCGGTAGACGAACACCCAGCGTCGCCCCTCGGCCTCGACGACATGTCCTATGTCGCCGAGACCGCGGCCGAGCAACGGGTTGCGGATGGGCGGCGACCAGATCCGCGCCAGCACGGGATCGTCGACTTCCGTGACGGTCGGCAATTCACGCTCGGCGCTGAGGCCCAAACCATGTGGATCGACCAGGCGACGATGCGCCAGCACGCGGTCGCGGCCGACCAGGATGAAGTATCGGCCCTCGCTTTCATGGCTCGCCTCGCCGATCAGCAGCGACAGGTCGCCGAGCGCCACGGTAGCCATCAGGCCGCCGATGAAAGCATCGTCGATGCGTCGGATCGGAGTGCGCACATTCAGCACCGGCTGCTTCAAAGCCTCGTCCCAGAACAGCGCCCCCCAGAAGGTCACGTGCGAAGTCTGCAATTGGCGGAAGCGCTCCAGTCCGCGCGGAAGGTCGGCGAGCGAGATGGTGTCGCGGATCACCTGACCGTCGGGACGGCGGCTGACGCGCACCAACTTGAGGTCGAAAGTGGCGAAGGCGGCACTGGATATCGCCGGTACCTGGGTCATCATGACCCACAGCGCCTCGCGCATGTCGACCGCCGAGTTGATGTCGAGGCGGCCGCTGCCGGCCAGCGCGGCCACCATCTGCAGACGATCGGTGACGGCATCCAGCTTGATCTTGATCGACGCCACCTGGGCATCGACGACACGGCCCGCGCGGTCGAGGACGAACTTCTCGGCGGTGTTGGTGGCGCCGGCCAGCACCACGATGTAGGCGATGCCCGAAATCAACGACAGCGAGATGAAGGCAAGCGCCAGCGCTGCGATCAGCGGCAGGCGAAGGCGCTGTCTTGCCGCGGCTCCATTTGAGGTCAGGGTCGTCACGTCCGGAACATCAATCGTCACGTCCGGAACATACTACGTCGTTCAAGGCGTGAGTTCGCCTCCCCTGCGCGGAAGCCGCGCAGGGGAAGCATGTCATCACTTAGGCCGCCGCCCTGATCGCCGCCTGCTTGACCTTGCCGTCGACGTGGCTTTCGAACTGCTGGAAATTCGCCTCGAAGCGCTTGGCGACGTCGCGGGCGGCGCTTTCGTAGGCCTTCTTGTCCTTCCAGGTGTTCTTCGGGTTCAGCACCTCACCCGGTACGTCGGGGCAGGCGCTCGGCACCTGCATGCCGAAGTGGGGATCGGTCGAGCTTGCGACCGAGGCCAGCGTACCGTCGAGCGCCGCCCGCACCATGGCGCGGGTGTGGCGGATCGACATGCGCTCGCCTACGCCGAACCCGCCGCCCGACCAGCCGGTATTGACCAGCCAGCATTTGACCTGCTGGCGCGCCATCTTTTCCCCCAGCATCTTGGCATACACCGTCGGATGACGGGGCATGAAGGGCGCGCCGAAGCAGGTCGAGAAGGTCGCCTGGGGCTCGGTAACACCCTTCTCCGTGCCGGCCACGCGCGCGGTGTAGCCCGACAGGAAGTGATACATCGCCTGCTCCGGGCTCAGCCGCGAGATCGGCGGCAGCACGCCGAAGGCATCGGCCGTCAGCATGACGATGTTTTCCGGTGTACCGGCGAGACCCGTCTCCGAGGCATTGGGGATGAAGTCCAGGGGATAACAGGCGCGCGTGTTCTCGGTATGGCGACCGTCGTCGAGATCGAGCGCGCCGGTCGTGGGATCGATCACGACGTTCTCCAGCACCGTCCCGAAGCGTTCGGTTGTGGCGTAGATCTCGGGCTCGGCGGCACGGGAAAGCTTGATCACCTTGGCGTAGCAGCCGCCCTCGAAGTTGAACAGGCTGGTGTCGCCCCAGCCATGCTCGTCGTCGCCCAGCAGCGTGCGCGACGGATCGGCCGACAGCGTGGTCTTCCCCGTCCCCGACAGGCCGAAGAAGATCGCGACGTCTCCCTTCGGTCCGATATTGGCCGAAGCGTGCATGGGCAGGACGTTCTTGTCGGGCAGCAGGTAGTTCATGATGGTGAACACCGACTTCTTGATCTCGCCGGCGTACCAGGTGCCGCAGATCGCCACGACGCGCTCGCTGAAGTTCACCAGGATGGCGCAGTCCGACGCCGTGCCATCGCTCGCAGGGTCGGCCTGGAAGCCCGGCAGGTTCAGGATGGTGAATTGCGGCCGGAAGCCTTCGAGTTCCTCGCGGCGCGGCCTGAGGAACATGTTGCGGGCAAACAGATTGTGCCACGCCGTCTCGGTCAGCACGCGCACGCCGATGCGATGCGCGGGATCCGCGCCGGCCCAGCAATCGCGCACGAACAAATCTCGGCGCTGGGCATAGGCCAGCATGCGGTTGTAGAGCGCACGATAGCGCTCGGGCGAGATCGGCTTGTTGGTCTTGCCCCAGTCGATGCGACCCTTGGTCTCCGAATCCTCGACGAAGAACTTGTCGTTGGGTGAGCGGCCGGTATGCACACCGGTGCGCACCACGAGCGCGCCGCCATCCGCCACCTGGCCTTCGCCTCGGCGCACGGCTTCCTCGTAGAGAGCAGCAACCGAAAGATTCCAATGGACGTTACCGAGGTTCTTCAACCCCAGCGTCTCAAGTCCGAATTTGGGGACGACGAAGCCCGCCTGTTTCACGGCGTTTCTCCTGTTTTCGACAAAATACAGCGCAACTTTAACTAGTCGGACCTATGCGCTACTGGGACCAATTTGGGGTGGCAAGGGGCCCCGCGCGCCTGCGACAGTTTAGTGACGAGGAATATGTGGATCAGATTTTGCAGCCGCGAACAAGATGCCGCGCCGCGGAATCATACTGCCCTGGCCTTGGCGACCAACGCCACCAGCACTTTGCGAGCCTCGGAGGCCGCGGCCAATGGGGCGTCGAAAGCCAGCCGAGCCACCTGCCCGCTGTGCCGCAGATCGATCCCCTCGGCGTCGATTCCGGTCATGCGCCACTCGCCGCCCGACAGGCCCAGCAGCTTGGCGGCGTAAAGCTGCACCGCATCGGCATGGTCCTCGTTCATATGATTGACGATGTCCTCCTCGCCGTCGACCAGGCCGCTGGCAGGTACCGCGTTCAGTTCGGCGGCGGAGAGCCATCTGATCCTTCCAAAGCCCGCCACCAGATGGGCGCGCTCGACCGTCACCCGATAGAAGTGGAAATCGTTGAACCCCGCATACATCTTGGCGTCGGGATGGCGAGCCAGGAAACGGCGAGCCAGACGGGCGTCGTCGTTGCGCACCGCGTGGCCGACCAGTGTCACCCGCGGCCCGGTCAGGGGCTGGTCGAGGCCATGGGTGCCGTCGAACAACAGCGATACTCGATCGTCGCCGACAATGGCCCTGGCATGTTCGGCCAGGTCGCTCAGCAGCAGGATCGGCGACAGGTCATGGTCGACCGAGACCAGCACCAGGGAGGCATAGGGCCAGCTTCCCCCCTCGACGGGGAGGGCCGTCGCCAGGGCGGCGCGGTCGACACCACGCACCAAGTCGCGGATGCGACGTGACATGTCTTCGGATTGCATGATTTTTATGGCCAGGAGCCAAAAGCGCCTTATTTCACTCACATCGATGGCAGATTGGGGCGGCGGCGGCAACGACCCGGTCTGTGGTACCATTGCCCGCCCCGACAGGAGAAGCAACGCCGTGCGCAAAAACATCGCCCTTGTTGACGACGACCGCAACATCCTGACTTCCGTGTCGATGCTGCTCGAAGCCGAAGGGTTCCAGATCAAGACCTACAATGACGGCGCCTCGGCTCTGGAGGGGCTGAACCAGGCCCCGCCCGACCTCGGCATCTTCGACATCAAGATGCCGCGCATGGACGGCATGGAGCTGCTCAACCGCATCCGCAAGACCCAGCAGTTCCCGGTGATCTTCCTGACCTCGAAGGACGAGGAGATCGACGAGGTGCTGGGCCTGCGCATGGGCGCCGACGATTTCATCCGCAAGCCGTTCTCCCAGCGGCTGCTGTTGGAGCGCATCCGCGCCGTGCTGCGACGCGCAGACTCCGGGGGCGCCAAGGGCGAGGCCGCTGCCGAGCGCATCGTCCGCGGCGAACTGGTGCTCGATCCCTCCCGCCATCAGTGCACCTGGAAGGGCAAGGAGGTACACCTCACGGTCACCGAGTTCCTCCTGCTGAAGTCGCTCGCCGAGCGGCCGGGTCACGTGAAGAACCGGGACCAGCTGATGGATGCGGCCTACGGCGAGACGATCTACGTCGACGACCGCACGATCGACAGCCACATCAAGCGCGTGCGCCGCAAGTTCCGCGAGGTCGACGGCGAATTCGAGCAGATCGAAACGCTTTATGGCATCGGATATCGATACCGCGACTCCTGAGCCCGGACGACGGTTCGGACTGCAGGGTCTGCGGGCACGGATCGCCGCGGCGCTGGGGCACCGCGACGAGCTGTCGACGCGCGCCGCCTCGAGTGAGACGCCGTCGTTGCTGCGACGCCGGCGCAGCGCGGCGCGGCGCTATTCGCCGCTCACCCGCCGCATCCTGCTGCTGAACATCATTCCGGTCGCGCTGCTTACCCTGGGAGCCGTCTACCTCAGCGACTACGAAGACGAGTTGATAGACGCCGAGCTCGCCTCGCTCGCCGTGCAGGGCGAGATGGTCGCGGCCGGCATCGGCGAGGTCGCCGTCGCCGGCGGCGAAACCACGGTCAACCGCCTCGATGCCGACGCCGCCCGCCAGCTTCTCACCCGGCTGGTCCGTCCGACCGGCGTTCGCGCCCGCCTGTTCAGCGAGACCGGTGAGCTTCTGGGTGATTCCGCCATTCTGAGCGACGCCAGTCGCATCCATGTCATGCCCCTGCCGCCGCTGCAGGATCTGCCCACGGTCGAACCGCACTGGCGCGACAGGATCGGCGACTGGATCGCCCGCCAGCTCTCGCGTGCCGACCGTTTCCCCGAATATGTCGAGCGCGCCGTGCCGACGGTGCGCGACTTCCCCGAGGCGGCGAGCGCCTTGCGCGGCTTCAATGCCTCGGCCGTGCGCGTGTCGTCCGACGGCATGCTGATCCTGAGCGCCGCCGTGCCGGTGCAGCGCTACAAGCAGGTGTTGGGCGCGCTGATGCTGACGCGCGACAACCGTGCCATCGCCGCGTCGCTGCGCGAGGTGCGCTACGACATGATGGTGATCGCCGCGGCGGCACTCGGCATCACCGTGCTGCTGTCGCTTTACCTTGCGGGCACCATCACCCAGCCGATCGTGCGGTTGGCTCGCGCCGCCGACGACGTGCGGCTGGCACGCGAGAGCCGGCCCGAGATCCCCGATCTCGGCAAGCGCGGCGACGAGATCGGCGACCTTAACGATGCCCTGCGCTCGATGACCGACGCGCTGTGGCAGCGCATCAACACCATCGAGAGCTTCGCCGCCGACGTGGCGCACGAGCTCAAGAATCCGTTGACCTCACTCAGATCGGCGATCGAGGTTGCGGCGCGGCCCAACCTCGAGCCGGAGCGGCGCGAAAAGCTGATGGGTATCGTGCTTGACGACATCAACCGGCTGAACCGGCTGATCACCGATATCTCCGAGGCTTCGCGCCTCGATGCCGAACTGATGCGTGGCGAGGTCAAGCAGGTCGACCTCAACGCGCTGCTCGGCGACATGGTCAACCACCATGCCGCGACGGCGGTGCAGAAGGGCGGGGTCGAGGTCGAGTATCGGCTGGCGACCAACCCGCCGTTCATGGCGCATGGCCATGACGGACGCTACGGCCAGGTGTTTCGCAACGTCATCGACAACGCGATCTCCTTCAGCCCGTCGGGCTCGAAGATCGTGGTCGAGCTCGGTCGCGCGCCGCGCAGCGGGCCGTTCATCGTCACCATCGACGACCAGGGACCGGGCATTCCCGAGGACAATCTCGAATCGATCTTCGAGCGCTTCTATTCCGAGCGGCCGACCGAGCATTTCGGCCAGCATTCGGGCTTGGGCCTCTCGATCTGCCGCCAGATCATGGAGACCTACGGCGGCGCGATCTCGGCCTCCAACCGCCGTGCGCCGGACGGCCGCGTGCTGGGAGCGCGCTTCACCGTTCGCGTCCCGGCCGGCAGCGGCCGGAAGTGATCACGGTCATCATTGTCGGAGCCGGAATACCATGAGCCGCGTCCACGCAACGTGCGTGGCCCTGCGCCACGGCCGATCGTGGCGCGCGGTGCTGCTGCGCGGGCCATCAGGGGCCGGCAAATCCGATCTCGCGCTACGTCTGATGGAGACCGGTTGGCGTCTGGTGGCGGACGACCAGACCGACCTCAGCCGCCGGGGCAGGCAGGTGATCGCCACCGTACCGGCGCGCATAGCCGGAATGATCGAAGCGCGCGGGCTCGGCATAGTAAAAGTCGGCCGTGATCAACTGGTGAGACGGGTGCCGGTCGCCCTGCTGGTCGATCTCGCCCAGGCCGAGTTCATCGAACGATTGCCCGAGCCCGCGAGCGAGTCTGTCCTGGGGATCGAACTGCCGGTCGTTACACTGGCGCCGTTCGAGGCGTCCGCCTCTGCAAAGTTGCGCCTTGCCTTGGCGCAAATCGCCGACGCATGATCGCGACGCTCAGACCATGCCCGACAGCCCGGCAACCTCGACCGCCACTGACCAGCGCGACACGCGACGTCCGTTCGTGCTGGTGACGGGTCTGAGCGGTGCCGGCCGTGGTACAGCGCTCGGGGCCCTCGAGGACATGGGCTACGTGGCTGTGGACAACGTGCCGTTGCCGCTGCTCGGCGATCTGATGCGCTCGACCGCCGGCAGCCCCGGCGAGATGGCGGCGCCCCTCGCGTTCGGCGTCGACACCCGTACTTACGGCTTCGAGCCGCAAGACCTGGTGCGGCGCGTCCACGACCTTCGTCTACGTTCCGATATCGCCGTCCGACTGCTATTCCTCGACTGCGACAGCGAGACATTGCAACGGCGCTACACCGAGTCGCGGCGGCCGCATCCGCTGGCACCCGACCGGCCGGTGAAGGACGGTATCGGGGAGGAGCGCAAGCAGCTCCGCCGGATGCGCGATTCCGCCGACGTCGTGATCGACACCTCGGCGCTCTCACCGCATGTCTTCAAGCAGCTCCTGGTCGGCCACTTCTCTCTGGGCCGCAGCCTCGGCACGCGACTTTCGGTCATGTCGTTTTCCTATCGCCGCGGGCTGCCGCGCGAAGCCGACCTGGTGTTCGATGTGCGCTTTCTGAAGAACCCACACTATGAGCCGGCCCTGAAGCCGTTGACCGGGCGCAACCGGGCGGTCGCCGCCTTCGTCGCCAGCGATCCTGGCTATCGGCCGTTTATCGATTCGCTCAAGAGTCTGGTCGGGCCGCTGCTGCCCCGTTTCGACGTCGAGGGCAAGAGCTATTTGACCATCGCCATCGGCTGTACGGGTGGCCGGCACCGGTCGGTGACGGTGGCCGAGGAGCTGGCAGGGTGGTTGCGCGGCGCCGGCCGCTCGGTCACTCTCTCGCATCGGGACGCCGAGGCAGCCGGGGAGGCTGGGGCTGTCGGTGCAAAGTAGAGAATTCGAATGATTGGCATCGTACTGGTCACGCACGGCAATCTGGCGCGTGAATTCATTGCCGCTCTGGAACATGTCGTTGGGCCACAGCAATGCGTCGCTGCAGTCTGCATCGGCGCCGACGACGACATGGAAAAGCGGCGCGCCGAGATCCTGGAGAGCGCCAAGGCCTGCGACACCGGCGATGGCGTGATCGTGCTGACCGACATGTTCGGTGGCACGCCGTCAAACCTCGCTATCTCGATCATGGAACAGGCGCACATCGAGGTGCTGGCCGGCGTCAACCTGCCGATGCTGGTGAAGCTCGCCTCGGTGCGCGCCCGGCCGATCGCC
Organism: uncultured Rhodospirillales bacterium; assembly: GCA_902825855.1. Lineage (GTDB taxonomy): Bacteria > Pseudomonadota > Alphaproteobacteria > Reyranellales > Reyranellaceae > Reyranella. Next base: position 25,847 of record CADECW010000030.1, read on the forward strand.
GAGGCCGTGCGCATGGCGCAGGAGGCGGGCCGCAAGTACATCACCGTCGCGTCGCGCATTCTGGCCAAGGAAGCTTCGTGACGGACGGCACCGCGGACGCAAGCATCGGAGCGCTGCGGCGCACTCTCCCCATCGCCAACAAGCGCGGCCTGCACGCGCGAGCCGCCGCCAAGTTCGTGCGCACCGTGGGCCAGTTCGACGCGATGGTGCGTGTCTCCTTCAAAGGGCAGGAAGTATCCGGCCTCTCCATCATGGGCCTGATGATGCTGGCCGCCGGCATCGGCAGCGAGATCGAGGTTTCCTGCTCAGGCCTCCAGGCAGCGGACGCCATGGCCGCGCTGTCGGCCCTGGTCGAAGGCAAGTTCGGCGAGGAATAGCGCCGCACTTCGGCACGTGGTCCGCGTCATCCCGAGCGAAGCCGCCCGAAGGGTCGAGGGACCTCTTTTTGTCGACGCATCAAAAGAGCAGGTCCCTCCGCTTCACCTCGCTGCGCTCGGCTCCGGTCGGGATGACGGTATAAACTCCCGTCATCCCGAGCGAAGCCGCCCGGAGGGCGGCGTAGTCGAGGGACCTCTTCTTGTCGACGCACCAACAGAACAGGTCCCTCCACTTCGCTTCGCTCCGGTCGGGATGACGGGTGAGATAGTTCGACCCAGTCAGCCCTACGACCGCGTCTGACAGCCTGCATAAAGCCCGGGGCATATCGCCATAAATTCTTGCTTATATGCGCATATGGCGCGTTGAGGCGGTGTCGGGCCGCTGATAATACACCGCCTCGTTTCACGCACGAGATTGCCGGGAGCACCAGATGGCCCAGGATTACATCGTCAAGGATATCGGTCTCGCCGACTGGGGCCGCAAGGAACTCGACATGGCCGAGACAGAGATGCCTGGCCTGATGTCGATCCGCAAGGAATTCGGCCCCAGGAAGCCGCTGAAGGGCGCGCGCATTGCGGGCTCTCTGCACATGACCATCCAGACCGGCGTGCTGATCGAGACCCTGAAGGCGCTCGGCGCCGATGTCCGCTGGGCCTCGTGCAACATCTACTCGACGCAAGACCATGCCGCGGCGGCGATCGCCAAGGCCGGCACGCCCGTCTTCGCCATCAAGGGCGAGAGCCTCGAGGAATACTGGGACTACACCCACAAGATCTTCGAATGGGGCGACGGCGGCGAGCCGAACATGATCCTTGACGACGGCGGTGACGCCACCCTGCTGGTCCATCTCGGCGCCCGTGCGGAAAAGGATCCGTCGCTGATCGCCAAGCCGACCAACGAGGAAGAGGAAGTCCTCTACAAGGCGATCGCCCGGACGAACAAGCAGAAGCCCGGCTGGTACGCCAAGCTCGGCGCCTCGATCAAGGGCGTGACCGAGGAGACGACCACCGGCGTGCACCGCCTCTACCAGATGGCGAAGGAAGGCAAGCTGCTGTGGCCGGCCATCAACGTCAACGACTCGGTCACCAAATCGAAGTTCGACAATCTCTACGGCTGCCGTGAATCGCTCGTTGACGGCATCCGTCGCGGTACCGACGTCATGATGTCGGGCAAGGTGGCAATGGTCGCGGGCTTCGGCGACGTCGGAAAGGGCTCGGCCGCCTCGCTGCGCCAGGCCGGCTGCCGCGTCATGGTCTCCGAGATCGACCCGATCTGCGCCCTGCAGGCGGCGATGGAAGGCTACGAGGTCGTGACCATGGAAGAAGCGGCCCCCAAGGCCGACATCTTCGTGACAGCCACGGGCAACGTCGACGTCCTTACGCTCGACCACATGAAGGCGATGAAGCACCGCGCCATCGTCTGCAACATCGGCCACTTCGACAGCGAGATCCAGATCGCCAACCTGCGCAATTTCAAGTGGCACAACGTCAAGCCGCAGGTCGACGAAGTCGAATTCCCCGACGGCAAGCGCATCATCGTGCTGTCGGAAGGTCGCTTGGTGAACCTGGGCAATGCTACCGGCCATCCGAGCTTCGTGATGTCGGCCTCGTTCTCGAACCAGACGTTGGCCCAGGTCGAACTCTGGACCAACCCGGGCAAGTACGAGAAGAAGGTCTACACGCTGCCGAAGTTCCTCGACGAGAAGGTGGCGGCGCTGCATCTCGAGAAGGTCGGCGCCAAGCTGACCAAGCTGCGCCCCGATCAAGCCAGGTATATCGGCGTGCCCGAGGCCGGCCCGTTCAAGGGTGACCTCTACCGGTACTGATCGACCCACAGGCTCCGCCATCGGGCGGCGTGTTAAAAGTCGGCATCGGAGTAGCGGTGCCGACTTTTTCTTTCTCTCTGCCCGACGAAGCCGCCACGGAGCGGCTGGGGGCCGCGCTGGCCAGGCGTCTCAGGCCGCGTGATGTGATTGCCTTGCAGGGCGGCCTCGGCGTCGGCAAGACGACCCTCGCCCGTGCGATCCTGCGTGCCGCTTCCGACGATCCCAATTTGATCGTGCCCAGCCCCACCTTCACGCTGGTCGAGGTCTACGATACCCAGCGCGGTACTTTTTGGCACTTCGACCTCTACCGCCTGGAGGGCCCGGAACAGGTCTTCGAGTTGGGCTGGGAAGAGGCTCGTGCCGACGGTATTGCGCTGATCGAATGGGCGGAGCGGCTGGGCAGACTGCTGCCCGACGAACGGCTAATGGTGACGCTTGCCATCGAGGGCGACGGCAGGCGCGCCGATCTGCAGGGGGATGCAAGATTTGGCGATCTCTGACAGGGACAGGCTGCGTGGCGATTTCGTTCGCCGTGCCGGCTGGGGCGATGCCGGCGAGCGGCTGCTGGCCGGCGACGCCTCGTTCCGCAAGTATTTCCGACTGACCCGGCCGCGCGCCTCGGCCGTGGTGATGGACGCGCCGCCACCGCAGGAGGACGTTCGGCCGTTCGTGCGCGTCGGCCGGCACCTGATCGAGCTTGGCCTCAGCGCGCCCGCAATCCATGCCATCGATGAAGAAAACGGTTTCCTGCTGCTCGAGGACCTCGGCGACGACACCTTCGCCCGGGTGCTGGCGGCGGGCGGCGACGAGTCCGAACTTTACCAGCGCGCCACCGACGTGCTGGTCGTACTGCACCGGGCTGGCCCGCGCGCGGTGCTTCCCGGGCTCGACGTCTATGCCGGTGAGGCGCTGGTCGATGCCGCAATGCTCCTGCCGGAATGGTACCTGCCGGCGGCGAGCGGCCGGCCGGCGACCGAGGAGCAAATGGCGACCTATCGCACCGCCTGGCGCGCCTGCCTCGCAAACCTGCCGGCGATGGCCGACACGCTGCTGCTGCGCGACTATCACAAGGACAATCTGCTCTGGCTGCCGCGCCGTGGCGTCAAAGCGTGCGGCCTGCTCGACTTCCAGGACGCCCATCACGGCCATCCCGCCTACGACCTGGCTTCCCTGATCGAGGACGCCAGACGCGACGTCGCATCGGCCGTGCACGCTGCCTGCCTCGCCCGCTACCTCGGCGAGACGGGCGTCGACGGACAAGACTTCGCTGCCGGCTTTGCTCTGATGGCCGCCCAGCGCCATGCTCGCATCATCGGCTTGTTCGTCCGCCTGCTCGAGCGCGACGGCAAGCCCGACTACCTGCCGTACCTGCCGCGTGTCTGGCGTCTATTCGAGCGCGCGCTGCGGCACGACGCCCTGCAGCCCTTGCGCGCCTGGGTCGACCGCCTGCTGCCGCCCGAGTTGAGGCATATTGGAGTTCCATGATCGATACCGCGATGATCCTTGCCGCCGGCCGCGGCGAGCGCATGCGCCCGCTGACCGACACGATGCCCAAACCGCTGATCTCCGTCGGCGGCAAACCGATGCTGGAGCACACGATTGCACGCCTGAACGAGCACGGCGTCGTCAACATCGTCGTCAACGCCCATCACTTCGCCAAGCAGATCGTCGATCGGCTGAAGGGCCGCGCACAGGTCATCGTCGAGGATCGCCTGCTCGACACCGGCGGCAGCGTGAAAAACGTCCTGCCGCTCCTGGGCGACAAGCCCTTCTTCGTGCTGAACGGCGACGGGTTGTGGCGTGATGGACCTGTCGAGCCGGCACTCAGGCGCCTGCAAGGAGGATGGGGCGCCGACCGCATGGATGCGCTGCTGATGCTTCAACCGCTGCACAAGGTGATCGGGCGCGAACCGAAGGATCGCGGCGACTACTTCATCGAACCGCGCGGTCGGCTGCGCTATCGCGGGCAGGCGCCGCTCTCGCCCTATGTCTTCGCCAGCGTCTCGATCTGCAAGCCGAGCCTGTTCCACGATTCGCCCGACGGGCCCTTCTCCCTTCTGCAGCTCTGGCATCGCGCCGAAGCCGAAGGCCGACTGCACGGCGTGGTCCATGACGGCGACTGGTTCCACATCGGCACACCGCAGGCGCTCGCCACGGCAGAGCGCGTGTTCGCCGAGAGCGTGTCGGGATGAGCGTTTTCACCATCGCCATCGAACGTCGCTTCGCCGACGAGCTGGCGAGCGGGCTGCTGGCGCAATTCGGCAGCGATCCGCTGGCGCTGGCCGACGTCTTGATCCTGCTGCCGACCCGCCGATCGGTGCGGGCACTGCGCGAGGCTTTCCTGCGCGCCGCGAACGGCAAGCCGACGATCTTGCCGCGCATGGCGCCGCTGGGCGACGTCGACGAAAGCGAATGGGAGGTGGCTTCCGGCGACGGCAGCGCGCTCGCCCTGCCGCCCGCGATAGAGCCAGCCGAGCGCGACGCCCTGCTGACCCAGCTGGTCACGGCCTTCACCGACGGCGAACAACCGATTGCGCAGTCGCCCGCGCAGGCCCTGTCGCTGGCGCGCGAACTCGGCCGCCTGCTCGACGAGCTCGCCATCGAAGGCGTCGCGTTCGACCAGCTGGAAGGTCTGGTCGAGGGCAACTTCGCCAGCCACTGGCAACGCACGCTCAGGTTCCTCGCGATCGTCGGAGAGCATTGGCCCCGGATGCTGGCCGAAAGCGGCCAGATCGACGCCATCGAGCGGCGCACCCGGGCGATCCTTGCCCAAGCAATGCGGTGGCGAGAGCGTCCGCCCGCCACGCCGGTCATTGCCGCCGGCTCGACTGGCTCGCAGCCCGCGACGCGCCAACTGCTGTCGGTCATCGCCGGCTTGCCCCAGGGCAGGATCGTGCTGCCGGGCCTCGATCGCGACATGGATGAGCGGAGCTGGGCGGAACTCGACGAGACCCATCCGCAATTCGGTCTGCGCGAACTCCTGAAAGCGTTGGGTTGCGAGCGACGCGACGTTATCGAATGGCCGGACGTCAAGGGAACGTCCTCGGCGCGCCATCTGTTGATCACTGAACTGATGCGGCCGGCTGCGACTACCGAGGAATGGGTCCGCCCGCTCGCCTCCTCGCTCGAGCATGTGACGCGCGCCGACTGCGCGACGCCGCATCAGGAGGCATTGGTGATCGCGTTGGCGCTTCGCAATGTCCTCGGCGACAAGACACGCAAGTCGACCCAGACCGCTGCCCTTGTGACGCCGGACCGCGGCCTCGCGCGCCGCGTTGCGGCGGAGCTGCGCCGCTGGAATATCGACATCGACGATTCCGCGGGCACGCCGCTTCTCGATACGCCGTCCGCCGGCCTGTTGCAGGTGCTGGTCGGAGCGGTCGACGAGGGCTTCGCGCCGGTCGCCCTGCTCGCCCTGTTGAAGCATCCGCTGTGCACGCTGGGCGGCGATCGCGCCGCCGTGCTCGATGCTGCACGCCGCCTCGATCGAAAATGCCTGCGCGGACTGAAGCCGATGCCGGGGCTGACGGCGATCCGCGCCAGGATCGACAAGGCACGCTTCGGCGACCTGACGGACCGGCTGGCCGTGCACCAGCTGATCGACCGCGTAGAGGTCGCGACAGCGGCGCTGGCGGCCGCGATCCAGGCGGAGGCCGCGCCGGATGCCCTGCTCGACGCCACCATCGCCGCAGCCGAGACGGTCGCTTCGAGCGAAACGCTGTGGTCCGGCGATGCGGGTGGGGCGCTGGCCGATGCGCTGGCCCGCCTGCGCGCGGCGTGGTCCGGCAAGGCCGCCATAACGGGTGGCCAATGGCCGGCGTTGCTCGCCACCATGCTCGAGCCCGAGATCGTCCGGCCGACCTTCGGCCGCCATCCGCGGCTCGCCATCTGGGGACCGCTGGAGGCCCGACTGCAGCGCGCCGACCTGTTGGTGCTGGGTGGGCTGAACGAGGGCAGCTGGCCGCCTGCGGTCGAGACCGGCCCCTGGCTCAACCGGCCGATGCGCGCCGCCCTCGGCCTGCCGCAACCTGAACGGCGCATCGGATTGTCGGCGCACGACTTCGTTGCGGCACTCGGCGCAGAACGCGTGCTGCTGACGCGGGCCGAGCGCGAAGGCGGCGCGCCGACCGTACCGTCGCGTTGGCTGGCACGGCTTGATGCCCTGTTCGGCTATGAGCCCGGTGGCAAGGCGGCGCCTCCGGAATACATCCAGCGCGGCCACCGCGAGTACCTCGCGTGGGCCGACGCGCTTGACCGCCCCGGCGGCTACCGGCCGTGGCTGCGTCCCGAACCGCGGCCGCCCCTCGAGGCTCGGCCGACGCGGCTCTCGGTCTCGAGCATCGAGCAATGGCGTCGCGACCCCTACGGACTCTATGCAAGGCGCATCCTGAGCCTGGCCGCACTCGATCCGCTCGAAGCCGAGCTCGGGGCTGCCGACCGCGGCAATGCCCTGCATGACGCGCTGGACGAATTCCTGGCCACCCATCCGTCGGGCCTTCTGCCGCCCGGTGCACTGGCCGAGTTCGAGGCGCTGGGCGAGAAGCATCTCGGCACATTGATGACGGCGCCCGCGGAGCGCGCCTTCTGGTGGCCCCGCTTCCAGCGCCTGACGCGCTGGTTCATCGCCGCCGAGAACGCACGCCGGCAGGCCGGCACGCGGCTGCTCGCCAGCGAGACCACCGGCAGCCTGACCGTCGGACCGAGCAGCCGGCCGCTTACCATCGAGGCACGCGCCGATCGCATCGACGAGATCGAGGCTGGCGTCTGGGACGTCATCGACTACAAGACCGGTCGCCTGCCGACCAACCAGGAGCTCGAGGCGCTGTTTGCGCCGCAGCTGCTGCTCGAGGCGGCGATGGCCGTGCGTGGCGGCTTCACCAAGATCGCCGGCAAAGCGGAAGAAGTTCATCTGTCGTACTGGCAGGCCAATGGCTTGGGCGACGGCGGCAAGGTGAGCGAAATCAAGGCGGCTGACGAGCTGGTGCCGGCGATGCTGGCGCTGGTCGACAAGATGGCGGCGCATTTCGCCAAGCCAGGCACCCCCTACCCCGCCCTGCCATGGCCGGCCTACATTCCGGCCTTCAACGACTACGAGCATCTCGAGCGCGTCGCCGAATGGTCGACGGCGGGTGGAGACGACGAGTGAGCGTCCCCGATCCCGCTCTTGATCCCTTGGCGCTCGCCACCGCCTCGCAGCGGCGCGCCACGATGCCCGGCCATTCGGCCTGGGTCGAAGCCAATGCCGGCACCGGCAAAACCAAGGTGCTGACCGATCGCGTGACACGCCTGCTGCTGGATCGCGTCAAGTCCGAGCGTATCCTCTGCCTCACCTTCACCAAGGCCGCCGCGGCCGAGATGCGCAACCGGCTGGCCGGCCAGCTCGGCCGCTGGGCGATGTTGAGCGATGCGAAGCTCGACGAGGAGATCGAAAGGCTGATCGACCGCACGCCCGACGCCGTCGAGCGGGTGGTCGCCCGTCGCCTGTTCGCACAGGTGCTCGACGCGCCGGGCGGCATCAACATCCTGACCATCCACGCCTTTTGCCAAGCGCTGCTCAAGCGCTTCCCCCTGGAGGCGGGCGTAGCGCCGGGCTTCGAAGTGCTGGACGAGGCCGACGCGCGAACGCTGCTGCGCCAGGCCCAGGACGAGCAGATGGAGGCACTGGCACGACCCGATGCACCAGCCGAACTGGCGGACGCGCTTGCTTCGGTCGCCGGCCGGATCTCGGTCGCCGAGTACGCCGAGCTGATGGCCCAGCTTCTCGGCGAACGGGCCTGGCTGCTGGCGCGCATCGGCGATGTGGCCGGGCTACGACGCCTGCGCGAGCGGTTGGCAAGCGAGCTCGGCTGCCTCCCCGATGACACGGCGGGGCAGCTCACGAGTGATGCCTGTCTCGATCAAGCGTTCGACGCGACGGCTCTGCAGGCGGCCGCTCGAGCCTTGGCCAGGGGCAGCAAGACCGACGTCTCGCGCGCCGCGCTGATCGCCGAATGGCTGGCCGATGCGGCGGGGCGGCCGCAGCAGCTCGCGCCTTACAGCACAGTGTTCTTCACCGACAAGCGTGCGATCCTGAAACGACTGGCGAGCAAGGCCGCGATCGAGGCGATGCCCGACATCGAGGATGTGTTGCGTCGCGAGGCCGAACGACTGGCCGCTGCGCTCGACCGCATTAATGGCGCAGCCCTCGTCGAGCGCACACTCGCGTTGCTGCGGCTCGGTCTCGACATCGCCGGGCGCTACACCCGCGCCAAGCAGCGCCGCGCCGCGCTCGACTACGACGACCTGATCGTCACCACGCGCCGGCTCCTTGAGAGCGCCGACAGTGCCGCCTGGGTGCTCTACAAGCTCGATGGCGGCATCGACCACGTGCTGGTCGACGAGGCGCAGGACACCAATCCCGACCAGTGGGAGGTGATCCGCCGCCTGACCGAGGAGTTCTTCGTCGGCCAAGGCGCCGTCGATCGTGCACGCACGGTGTTCGCCGTCGGCGACATCAAGCAGTCGATCTTCGGCTTTCAGCGCGCCGATCCTCGCAAGCTCAAGGAGATGCGGAAATGGTTCGAGGAGCGCAGCCGGCTGGCCGACAAGCGCTTCGAGCCGGTCGATCTCAACGTCTCCTTCCGTTCGACTCCGGCCGTGCTCGATGCCGTCGACTGGGTGTTCAACGAGCCTGCTGCGGTGCGCGGCCTCGCCGAACTCAACGACGTGATCCACCTGCCCAGCCGCAACAACGCGCCTGGCCGTGTCGAATTGTGGCCGCTCGTCAGCACCGATGAGGACGAGGCCGACACGACGGAGCTGGAAGGCACGGTGGACACGGCAACGGAACCGCATCGGCGGCTGGCCCGGCTGATCGCCGCCCATGCCGGCAGCCTGATCGGCAAGGAGCGGCGCGCCGGCGGCATGGGTGAGCTGCTCCACGCCGGCCATTTCATGGTGCTGGTCCGCCGGCGCAACGAGTTCGTCAACGCTCTGGTCAAGGAGCTGAAGCAGGCCGGCATCGAGGTCGCCGGCGTCGACCGCCTGAATCTCGGCGAGGAGCTGGCCGTACAGGACCTGCTGGCCATGGCGCGTTTCGTGCTGCTGCCGCAGGATGATCTCAACCTCGCCAGCCTCCTCAAGTCGCCATTGATCGGGCTGGAGGAGATTGATCTGTTCAAGTTGGCCTGGAAACGCAAAGGCAGCCTTTGGCGCAGCCTGCGCGAGCGCGCCCGTGCCAAGCCGTTCGCCGCGGCGCAGGCTCGTTTGGCGGGCTGGCTGCGGCGCGCCGACTACGTCACGCCGTTCGACTTCTTCGCCATGGCGCTCGGACCTGAAGGCGGCCGCGTCCGCCTGCTCGAGCGGCTCGGTCACGAGGCGGCAGACCCGATCGACGAACTGCTGACGCGCGCGCTGCAATATCAGCGCGCCGAAAGTGGATCGCTGCAGGGCTTCCTGCGCTGGTTCGAGGCGGGCGGTGGCGAGATCAAACGCGACCTCGATCAGAATCGCCGCCGCGAAGTGCGCATCCTGACGGTGCACGCCTCCAAGGGACTACAGGCGCCTATCGTCTACCTGCCCGACACGACGCGCGTGCCGCGCGACGAGGGCCGGATCCTGGCCGCCGAGGACGGCGAAGCACGGTTGTGGGTGCCCCGCGCCGACGATGCCAACGAAGCGGCGCGTGCCTGGCGCGGCCGAGCGCGCGAGCGGGCCCTCGAGGAACAGAACCGCCTGCTCTATGTCGCCATGACACGGGCCGAGGATCGCCTCTATGTCGGCGGCTGGTTCGGCCGGCGCAAACCAGACCGTGGCTGCTGGTACGAGCGCATCGAGGCCGGTCTCGGCGCCAGCCGCCAGGCAGAGATCTTTCCCGATAGTCCGCAGCCGCGCGGCCGTGCCGTGCCGCGCGAATTCGACTTCCGAGAATTGCTTGCCGACGACGGCTGGGCTGGCGAGGGCTACGAGCTGGTCAATACCGGCACCATCGAGACGCCCGAGCAGGCCGAGCTCGCGCTGGCGGCCGCCTCGGACCTGCCGACGTGGGCGCGCGAAGCCGCACCGGCCGAGCCTGATCCACCGGCGCCGCTCGCCCCCTCGCAGCCGCTGCCCGACGAAGCGCTGGCCGGGCCGCGCGCCTTCAGTCCGCTGACGACCGGCGATCCGCGGCGATGGAAGCGCGGCCAGCTACTGCACGAGTTGCTGCGCCACCTGCCGGCGATGCCGCCGGCGGAGCGCGCCATGACGGCCCGCCGCTTCCTGGCGCAGCCGGCGCACGGGTTGAGCGAGGAGGAGATCGCCGCGTGGAGCGCCGAAGCACTCGGCGTCACCGAGGCGCCGGCGCACGCCGCCTTGTTTTCCAGCACGTCGCGAGCGGAAGTGCCGTTGACCGGCACGGTCCGGACAAGGCGCGGCACCTTCACGGTGAGCGGCCAGGTCGATCGTCTGGCGGTGACCGAGCGCGAAGTGCTGATCGTCGATTACAAGACCAACCGGCCGCCGCCCGAGGCCGCGTCCGAGGTGGCCGTGGCCTATCGCCGCCAGCTGGCGCTCTACCGGGCGCTACTGGGCGAGATCTATCCCGGCCGCACCGTGCGGGCCTTTCTCCTGTGGACGGCCGTGCCTTTGCTCATGGAAATCGATGTCAAAACATTAGATGAATCAATGCCCTACGCTGCCGCACCTTGACTCGCCGGGTGACCGTTCCTAGCTTTCAGCCCAAGGGCGGCGCCGGTCCATCGACCGGCCTGTAGTGTTTTTGGGAGAACCCATATGACCGTCAAAGCGACCGATACCTCCTTCGAGCAGGAAGTCCTGAAGTCCGACACGCCCGTCCTGGTCGACTTCTGGGCCGAGTGGTGCGGCCCGTGCCGCATGATCGGCCCCTCGCTCGAGGACATTGCCAAGGAGATGGATGGCAAGCTCAAGGTGGTGAAGGTCAACATCGACGAGAACCCGACGACGCCGTCACGCTACAACGTCCGTTCGATCCCCACCCTGCTGCTGTTCAAGAACGGTCAGGTCGCCGCCACCAAGATCGGTGCCGAGCCCAAGCAGAAGCTGGTGAGCTGGATCAACACCGTCGTGAGCTGAAGACCGTCGGCTGATCGCTCAACCGTTGCGGGCCAATACCGTGCCCGCGAGGTAGAGCGAGCCGCAGATCAGGATGCGCATCGGCGCGGGCTGGGTGGCCAGAAGGTCCTCCAGCGCCGCGCCGACGTCGTCTGCGGGCAAGCAATCGAGCGCTACCTCGGCGGCGCGCATGCAGGCTTCCTGCGGCGTGTAGGCAGCATGGCCTTCTATCGGCACGGCGCGCGCCGTCTGGGCGTAGCGTCCCAAGGGTCGCAGGAAGCCCGAGGCGTCCTTCGTCGTGAGCATTCCGAAGATCAGGTAGAGCGGCAGGGCCGCCGGCTCCTTGGCCCATTCCGAGGCTTGGCGCGCCAGCGCGATGCCGCAATCCTCGTTGTGGCCGCCGTCGAGCCAAAGCTCGCTGACTGGCGGCATGGCATCGACGAGCGGGCCACGCGAAAGCTTCTGCAGCCGCGCCGGCCATTCGACCGACACCAGCCCTTTGCGGATCGCGGCATCATCGATGCGGAACTGCGCGGCGCGCAGGCGCTCGATGCACGCAACCGCGGTGGCGGCATTGTCGATCTGGTGGGCGCCGATCAGGGCCGGCGCCGGCAAGTCGAGGCCCAGGAAATCGCTGTCATAACGAAAGCCGGTGGCGGTCGGCTTGACCTGCCACTCGCGGCCCATGCGAAACAACGGAGCGGCGAGCTCCGCGGCACGGCCGGCGATCACGCCGGCGCTCGCCTCGCGCTGGCGGCCGATCACTGCCGGGACAGCGCGCTTCAGGATGCCGGCCTTCTCGGCAGCGATCTTTTCCAGCGTGTCGCCGAGAAAGCCGGTGTGGTCGTAGCCGATCGGCGTGATGGCCGAGAGCGCGGGCTCGACCACGTTGGTCGTGTCGTTGCGCCCACCCATGCCGACTTCGAGCAAGGCGAGGTCGGCCGGCACGCGCGCGAAAGCGAGGAACGCCGACACCGTCGTGATCTCGAAAAAGGTAATCGGCTGCTCCCGGTTGGCCTGCTCGGCCTCCGTCAGCACGTCCTCCAGCATGTCGTCGCCGATCAGCTCGCCGGCAACGCGGATGCGCTCATTGAAGCGCACGAGATGCGGCGAGGTGTAGACATGGACACGATAGCCCGCCGCCTCGGCCATGGCGCGCAGATAGGCGACCAGCGAGCCCTTGCCATTGGTGCCGGCGACATGCACCACCGGCGGCAGTTTGCGATGCGGTGAGCCGACGTCCGCCAGCAGGCGTTCGATGCGCCCAAGCTCGAGGTCGATGAGCTTGGGATGCAGCCGCATGAGGCGGTCGAGAATCGCGTCGGTCATCGACGTGGCCTCGAGCTTTCAGCGGCCCGCGACAGCCAGGCTGCGGCTCTCGGCAACCGGCTCCATCAGCAACGACACCAGGCGGATCAGGGTTTCCCTGAGCTTGTGACGGTGCACGACGGCGTCGACCATGCCGTGCTCCAGCAGATATTCGGCGCGCTGGAAGCCCTGCGGCAGCTCCTGGCGGATGGTATCCTGGATGACGCGCGGGCCGGCGAAGCCGATCAGGGCATCAGGCTCGGCGATGTGAACATCGCCCAGCATCGCGAACGAAGCCGACACGCCGCCGGTCGTCGGATCGGTCAGTACGACGATGTAGGGCAGGCCCGCTTCCTTTACCTTGCGTACGGCGATGGTGGTGCGCGTGAGCTGCATCAACGACAGGATGCCTTCCTGCATGCGCGCTCCGCCCGAGGCGGAGAAGACGATCAATGGCGCCTTGCGGGTGATGGCGAGATCGGCCGCCATCACGAGGCCTTCGCCGACTGCGGTGCCCATCGAGCCGCCCATGAAATCGAAGTCGAGCAGCGCCATCACGGTGGTGCGGCCGTCCATCATGCCGCTCGCCACGACCAGGGCGTCGCTGCGGCCATCGGCCTTGGCCTGCGCCTCCTTGAGCTTGGCGTCGTACCGCTTGGTGTCGCGGAATTTGAGCGGATCGACCGGCACGCGCGGCAGCGGATGCAACTCGTACTTGCCCTCGTCGAACAGTTGCGGCAGGCGCTTCAGTGGCCGGATGCGCATGTGGTGGCCGCAATGGGTGCACACCTCCTGGTTGGCCTCCCAGTCGCGCATGAAAAGCATCTGCTCGCACTTCGGACATTTCAGCCAGAGGTTCTCCGGCGTTTCCTTGCGCGAGATGAGAGCCTTGAGCTTGGGTCGGACGAAGTTCGTCAGCCAGTTCATGGCGGCGGTATCGCACGAACCGCCGCCCCGGCCAAGGCGGCGGACGGGCGCCGGCGAACGGCACCTCAGCGCCAGAACTGCCCGAATGGTGCCGTTATTTCCTGGGGTTTCTTCACCTGGCAGAACAGTTTCCGCGCCTGGTAGTCGGCGCATAGCGCCCGCGCGGTGGCCGGTTCGAGATCGGCGATGATGGCCGCCTGCCTGGTCACTTTGTTGGAGGTGACCGGCAGGATCCATTCCTTGCCCAGCCGCGTGAAACCCAGTCGGGCGACATCGGACTGACCGACATCGTACACATTACGCGCCGAGCGCCAGTCGGGATAAGTGCCGAGCCAGGCGGCGTCGCCCGGCATGTCGTACCGGATGGTGCCGCACTCGCTCGCGTCGAGCACTGTGACGGGGCCGCCCTGGCCATTGCGAACCTGCCAGATCTTGGGCCGGTTTCCCCCGGTCTTCAGTGCAAAGGCCTCGTCGAGGAGCCGGATAGTGAACTCATCGCGAAGGTCGGCGCGGCGGAAACCGAAGGCGACGGCGATCAGCCGCCGCCCGTCGCGCACCGCACTGCCTACGATGTTGAAGCCTGAAGCGCATACGAAGCCGGTTTTCAGCCCGTCGGCATAAGGAGCATAGAGATCGAGAAATTTTATGCCTGGCCCGACCTTGGTCTTGCCAAGATAGAACTCCTGGGTGTGGAAGTAGCCGTAATACTCGGGAAACTGCTTCAGCAACGCCATCGCCAGCAGCGCCATGTCGCGCGCCGTCGTGAGCTGGCCGGCGTCGGGCAGGCCGCTGGCGTTGCGGAACTGGGTGGCGCTCATGCCGATGCGCGCCGCCGTTTCGGTCATGCGCACGCCGAACGCCGCCTCCGAGCCCGAGATCAGTTCGGCGAAACCCGTGGCGACGTCGTTGGCCGAGCGCGCCACCAGCGCCTGCAGGCCCTGCTCGACGGTGATGGCCTGGCCGGCGGCAAGGCCGAGCTTGGACGGAGGCTTGGCGCGGGCCACTTCCGACATGGTCATGGGCGAGACGAGCGTCAGCCGGCCGGCCTTCAGCTCCTCGAAGATGATGTAGATCGTCATCATCTTGGTGAGCGAGGCCGGGTGCCAGAAGGCCCCGGCATTGCGGTCCAGCAGCGTTTCGCCCGTCGCGGCATCGACCACCACGTAGGGCCCGGCCTGGACCGGGCCGGACGGCGAGGCCACGGCAGCGACCTGCGCCTCGGCCCGCAGGGCGAGGCCGGACAGAAGGAGGATGCCCAGCAGAAGACGCAGTTTCATTGCCCCCGACACCGCACGCTCTCCAGCATACGCCCTTCCACGCCGCCGCGGGAGGCATTAGATCGGTGCAATGCTGAAAGTCATGATTGCCCCCGTCACCCGGTTCCAACAGAACTGTTCCATCGTCTGGTGCGACGAGACCATGGAAGGCAGCGCCGTCGATCCGGGCGGCGACTTCGACATGCTGAAGGACGCGATCGCCCAGCAGGGTATCAAGGTCACCAAGGTTCTGCTGACCCACGGCCACGTCGACCATGCCTCGGCCGCCGGCACCATGGCCGAGCACTACGGCGTGAAGATCGAGGGACCGCACGAGGACGACCTATTCCTGATCGAGGGCCTGCCCGACTCGGGCCGCAAGTACAACTTCCCGGCCTACAAACCATTCGTGCCCGACCGCTGGCTGACCAACGGCGAGACGGTGAGCCTCGGCAACCTTACCTTCGACGTCGTGCACTGCCCTGGTCACACGCCCGGCCATGTCGTGTTCGTGCACAAGCCTGCGAAGGTAGCGTTCGTCGGCGACGTACTGTTCCGCGGCTCAGTCGGCCGCACTGACTTCCCGCGCGGCAATCACGAGCAGTTGCTGACCTCGATCCGCAAACGGCTGTGGCCCCTCGGCGACGACATCACCTTCGTGCCGGGCCACGGCCAGACCTCGACCTTCGGCTGGGAACGCAAGACCAATCCGTTCGTCGCCGACCTTCTGTTCGACGACGAAGACGCCTCGGCGGCCGATCGACGCTGAGTGGCGGACTAAGGCAGCAATCCCAGAGACGACTGCAGGTCGCGCTGGCCGGCAGCCAGCGCAGGCGGCATGTCGGCAACAGCGTCCGTCTGGTTGTAATGTCGCCGGACATAGTCGAGGCCATGCCGCAACATATGCTTGTTGAAACGCGCCGGCTTCGAGGCCAAGGCGGCGAGCGCATCGGGCGAGCGCTCGTGGATGGGACGAAAGAAAGCGGCGAGCTCGACTTCGGCAACGAGGAACATGCCGCAGCCCATCGCCCCCAGGGCGTAGGACAGGCATTCTTCTTCCCAACGGTCGGGCTCGCGGCATTCAGCGTCGAGATGATCGAGTGCAGCGATGAAGTTGTCGTAAAGCCGGTTCTTCCGATCGACTTCCATCGTCTGCATGCGGCGCCCTCCACGTTTGGTCGGACGCATATGGGCTGGAGATGATGACCCGACAATGACTGTCGGGCGACATTCCTCGAAAGATCACAGGCGGAAGAGTTACGCTTTGCTTACGCTGCGCACGCCACCTGCAAGAGCCTTCACGTCTGCCAGCACGCCTGCGGCGAGGCCGGGCTTGGGCTTGCCTTCGTCGTCGAGTCCCGCCTTCACGCGATCGACGATGGCGGTGCCGACGACAGCGGCATCGGCGTGGCGAGCCACGGCTGCAGCTTGTTCCGGCGTCCTGATGCCGAAGCCGACGCCGATCGGCAGCTTGGTGTGGCGCTTGATGCGCGCGACATGCGTGGCGACCGTCTCCTCCGTCGCCGACTTCGTGCCGGTGATGCCGAGCACCGAGACGAAATAGACGAAGCCCGCCGAATACTTCAGCACCGCCGGCAGACGCTTGTCATCGGTCGTCGGCGCGGTCAGCAGAACCGTGTCGAGACCGTGCGCCTCGGCATGCGGCTTCAGCTCGTCGACCTCTTCCGGGGGCAGATCGACCAGGATGAATCCATCGACCCCCGCCGCCGCAGCTTCCTTGCAGAAGCGCTCTGTGCCGCGCTGATAGACGAGATTGTAGTAACCCATCAGCAGGATCGGCGTATCGTCGTCACCGGTCTCCTTGCGGAAGCGACAGATCATGTCGAAGGTGCCGTCGACCGTCATGCCGGCCTTGAGCGCGCGCTGGCCCGCGACCTGGATCGAGGGACCGTCGGCCATCGGATCGGTGAACGGCATGCCGAGTTCGATCAGGTCGGCGCCGGCCGCCGGCAGGCCCTTCAGGATTTCGTAGCTCAGCTCCGCATTGGGATCGCCGGCGGAGATGTAGATCACGAGCCCGGCCCGCTTGTCCGCCTTGAGCTTCGCGAAACGCCTGGTGATGCGGCTCATGTCAGACCTTCATACCGAGCCGCTCGGCGACGGCGAACACGTCCTTGTCGCCGCGGCCGCACAGGTTCATGACCAGCAGATTGTCCTTGGGCAGCGTCGGCGCGAGCTTTGTGACATGAGCCAGTGCGTGGGCGGGCTCGAGTGCGGGGATGATGCCCTCGAGCTTGCACAACAGCTGGAAAGCGGTCAGCGCCTCGCTGTCGGTCGCAGAGACGTACTCGACGCGGCCCTGCTCCTTCAGCCAGGAATGCTCGGGGCCGATGCCGGGATAGTCGAGGCCGGCCGAGATCGAATGCGCCTCGGTGATCTGGCCTTCCTTGTCCTGCAGGAG
This sequence comes from uncultured Rhodospirillales bacterium, assembly GCA_902825855.1. Classification (GTDB taxonomy): domain Bacteria; phylum Pseudomonadota; class Alphaproteobacteria; order Reyranellales; family Reyranellaceae; genus Reyranella. The sequence continues at coordinate 43,014 of CADECW010000030.1, forward strand.
ATAGGTGCGATTGCCGTGCAGCACGCCGGGGCGGCCGCCGGTCAACGAGGCAGCATGCTCGCCGGTCTCGACTCCTTTGCCGCCAGCTTCGACCCCTATGATGCGCACACCCTTGTCGTCGAGGAACGGATGAAACAGGCCCATCGCGTTCGAGCCGCCTCCGATGCAGGCGACCAGCGTATCCGGCGGCCGGCCTTCCATCTCCATGATCTGCTTGCGCACCTCGTTGCCGATCACGCACTGGAAGTCGCGCACCATCGCCGGATAGGGATGCGGCCCGGCCACCGTGCCGATGCAGTAGAAGGTCGTCTCGCAGGTCGCCACCCAGTCGCGCAGCGCCTCGTTCATTGCGTCTTTCAAGGTCGAGGACCCCGACGTCACCGGCCGCACCTCCGCGCCCAACATCTTCATGCGGAACACGTTGGGCGCCTGGCGCTCGACGTCGACCGAGCCCATGAAGACGACGCAGGGAATGTCGAACAAGGCGCAGGCCGTCGCCGTGGCGACGCCATGCTGGCCCGCACCGGTCTCGGCGATGACGCGCCTCTTGCCCATACGCTTGGCCAGAAGCACCTGGCCCAGCACGTTGTTGATCTTGTGGCTGCCGGTGTGGTTCAACTCGTCGCGCTTGAAGTAGATCTTGGCGCCGCCGAGATGCCCGGTCAGGCGTTCCGCGTAGTAGAGCGGGCTCGGCCGGCCTGCATACTGGGCCAAGAGATAGTTCAGCTCGCCCTGGAATTGCGGATCGGCCTTGGCCTCGTTGTAGGCCTTCTCCAGCTCGAGGATCAGCGGCATCAACGTCTCGGCGACGTAGCGGCCGCCGAAAAGGCCGAAATGCCCGCGCTCGTCGGGGCCAGTGCGGAAACTGTTGGGTGAAGTGGACATCGCTTTTCCTGTCGGGATGCCGGACTTAGCAGCCCGACAGGGGTCGGTCAAAAGCCCTACCTGCGCTTGCTCTTGGCCGATTTCCGTTTGGCCTTCTGCGCCGACTTCCGCGCCGCCGCCGCAATGGCGCGCCCCGGTGCAGCGTTGATCTCGACAATGACCTCGATCTCGACTGGGATGCCGCGCGGCAACGAACCCATGCCGACCGCCGACCGCGCATGCCGGCCGCGATCGCCGAAGACCGACACGAAGAGGTCGGAGCAGCCGTTGATCACCTCGGGCTGCTCACCGAAATCCGGCGTGCAGTTGACCATGCCCAGGAGCTTGACGATGCGCTTCACGCGATCGAGGTCGCCGAGCTCTGCCTTCATCACGGCGATCAGGCTCAAGCCGGTCTGGCGAGCATATTCGTAGCCTTGCTCCTTGGTGAAATCGCTACCGACCTTGCCCACGGGCAGCGGGTGGCCGGGCAGGCCCGGCCCCTTGCCGGCCAGATAGAGCAGGTTGCCGGTTCGCACGGCATTCACGTAATTGGCCATCGGCGAAGTGGGCTTGGTGAGCTCGATGCCGAGCTCCTTCAGCCGCCGTTCGGTCTTCATGCGCGCCCCCTTCAGAGCGCCTTCACGCGATCGAGGAAGGCGCGGATCAAGTCGACCGATTTCACACCCCGGCTCGATTCGACGCCAGAGGAAACGTCGACGCCACGTGCACCGGTCACACGCACCGCCTCGGCGACGTTGTCGGGCCTCAGTCCGCCGGCCAGCAACCACGGCAGCGGCACCGTACGGCCCGACAGGAAGGTCCAGTCGAAGGTGATTGCGTTGCCGCCGGGCAACGTACCTTCGGCGCCCTCGAACATCAGTCGATCGGCGACCGTGGAGTAGCTTGCGATGCCGCGCTCGACGTCGCTCGCCTGCCCGACCTTGATCACCTTCATCACCGGCTTGGCCGTTCGCGCCTTGATCGCCGCAACCCGCTCGGGCGTCTCCGCGCCATGGAGCTGCAGCAGATCGATGGCACCGGTGGCGAGCCGTTCGTCGAGCAGTGCATCTTCGGGATCGACGAACAGGCCGGTGCGGACCACGTCCTTCGGTACGCGCGCGCCCAGGGCCTTGAGAACGTCATTGGAGGCGACATGGCGCGGCGAGCGCGGATAGGTGACGAAGCCCACGAAGCGCGCGCCGGCCGCGACCGCGGCATCGACCGTCTCCGGGGTCGACAGGCCGCAGATCTTGGCCTCGACCCTCATAGGTCGTTGACGCCGGCTTCGCGGGCGATCGCTTCGGCAGCAGCCCGTGGATCGGCGGCCTGATAGATCGGCCGGCCGACCACCAGGTTGGTGGCGCCGAGATCGACCGCCTGACGTGGTGTCATCGCCCTCTTCTGGTCGTGGGCCGCGCTGCCGACCGGCCGGATGCCCGGCACCATGAGCACGAAGTCGGGACCGCACTGCTTGCGCAGTGCGGCGATCTCCAGCGGTGAGCAGATCACGCCGTCGAGACCGCTGGCTTGCGCGAGAGCGGCCAATCGTACCACCTGATCCGACGGTTCGGCATTGACGCCCGTGGCCTCGAGGTCCGAACGGTCGAGCGATGTCAGTACCGTCACGCCTAGAAGCCTGGGCCGAGCCACACCGTGCCGGTTGGCCTGCATGCCGACCTCGTCGACCGCTGCCTTCATCATCTCGCGGCCGCCGCAGGCGTGGATGGTGATGAAGGTGGGCGCGAGCTCGACCACGGCGCGGATGCCGCCGGCCACGGTATTGGGTATGTCATGCAGCTTCAGGTCGAGGAAGAAGCCCACCCCGGTCGCACGCACCGGCGTCGGAAACGCGTAGCGCACTCCCGCCGCACCGTGTGCCAGGAAGAACTCAAGCCCGAGCTTGATGCCGCCGACAGCGGGCTTGGGCCCGCCGGCAATGGATTGGATCAGCTTGGTGGCTTGCGCGAGATCGATCGTATCGACGCCGCAATAGACGGGGTTGGCGCGGGTCCTCATGGCGGGCCGCAACCTAATGGTCGCGCCCCAGTGCAGCAATCAGGAACTGCGCACGCGCCGGACGGCATCCTTCCACCCGGCATAACGGCGGTCGCGCGAGGCGGCATCCTCAGCCGGGCGGAAGGCGCGGTCGAGCGCCCAGGTCTGCGACAGCGTCTCGAGCGAGGGCCACAGGCCGGCATGCAGGCCAGCCAGGAAAGCGGCCCCCAGGGCCGTGGTCTCGGTCACCTTCGGCCGCTCGACCGGCACGGCAAGGGTGTCGGCCAGCCGCTGCATCAGGGGATCGTTCATCACCATGCCGCCATCGACGCGCAACTCGTCGATCTGCGCACCGTCGCCGCGCATGGCCTCGACGAGGTCGCGGGTCTGGAAGCACACCGAGTCGAGCGTGGCTGCCGCGATTTCCGCCGGGCCGGTGTCGCGCGTCAATCCGAGCAGCGCACCGCGCGCGCCGGCATCCCAGTAGGGCGCGCCGAGACCGACGAAGGCCGGCACCATGTAGACGCCGTGATCGGTCCTGGCGCCAGCCGCGACCTGCTCGACCTCGGGCGACTTGGCGATCAGGTGCAGGCCGTCGCGCAGCCATTGCACGGCGGCGCCGGCAACGAAGATGCTGCCCTCCAGTGCGTAGGTCCGTCGGCCATGCAGCTGATAGGCGATGGTGGTCAGCAACCGATTGTGCGAGCGCATCGCGATGCTGCCGGTGTTCAGCAGCGCGAAGCAGCCCGTGCCGTAGGTCGCCTTGACCATCCCGGGCTTCACGCAGGCCTGGCCGACAGTCGCCGCCTGTTGGTCCCCTGCCATGCCCAGCACCGGCACCGGCGCGCCGAGAATGTCGGCCGTGGCGACACCGAGCTCACCCGAGCAATCGACGACCTTGGGCAACAAGGGCGCCGGAACGCCGATCAGCTTCAGCAAGCCGGCATCCCAGTCGCCCGTGTGGATGTCGAGCAGCAGGCTGCGGCTGGCGTTGGTGGCGTCGCTCGCATGCACCTTGCCGCCGGTGAGCCTCCACAGCAGGAAACACTCGATGGTGCCGGACGCCAGCGCGCCTTTCTCCGCCGCCGCCCGGCTGCCGGCGACATGATCGAGGATCCAGGCGATCTTCGTGCCGGAAAAATACGGATCGAGGATCAAGCCGGTCTTCGCCGTGACCTCGACTTCATGGCCTCCACGCTTCAGCGCCTCGCAGCGGTCCGCCGTGCGCCGGTCCTGCCAGACGATGGCGTTGTGGATCGGTTTCCCGGTAGCGCGGTCCCACACCACGGTCGTCTCGCGCTGGTTGGTGATGCCGATACCGGCCAGCGCCTTGGCCTCGAGCCCGGATTTGGCGAGCGCCCCGCGGCAGACCTCGACGGTGGCCGACCAGATCTCTTCGGCGTCATGTTCGACCCAGCCGGGCTTGGGGAAGATCTGCGGCAGTTCCTTCTGCGCGCTGGCGACCGGCCGCCCACCTTCGTCGAACACGATCGCGCGCGTGCTGGTGGTGCCCTGGTCGATGGCGAGGATGTGTTTGGCGGCCATCCCCGGTTCTTAGCAGGTTTTGCGGCGCCCGCTCAGTGCGCCCGGGCAATGGCGAAGTCGACGGCCTCCAGCAGGGCAGCCTTCAGCGGCTTGTCGGGGAACAGCCCCAGCGCATCGCGCGCCATGGCGCCGTAGTGGCGGGCGCGCTCCAACGTATCGGCGATGGCGCCGTGGCGATCGAGCAGCGTCTTGGCGTGATCGAGGTCGCCGTCGCGCTGGTCGAGCTTCTCGATGGTGCGCTTCCAGAACTCGCGTTCGACGGTGCGGCCGCGCAGGAAGGCCAGGATGATCGGCAGCGTTACCTTGCCCTCGCGGAAATCGTCGCCCACCGACTTGCCGAGCTCGGCTTCGCGGCCGGCATAGTCGAGCGCGTCGTCGACCAGCTGAAAGGCGATGCCGAGATTCATGCCGAAGCTTTCGAGCGCCACCCGCTCGGGCCCGTCGCGGCCGGCCACCATGGCGCCGACCTCGGCGGCCGCGGCGAACAGCTTGGCGGTCTTTGCCTTGATGACTTCGAGATAGGTCGCCTCGGGCGTCGAGATATCGCGCTGGCTGACGAGTTGCAGCACCTCGCCCTCGGCAATGGTCGAGGAGGCACGTGACAGGACGGCCAGGATGTCGAGCGAGCCGACATCGACCATCAATTCGAAAGAGCGCGTGAACAGGAAATCGCCGACCAGCACCGATGCCTTGTCGCCCCAAACCGCATTGGCCGAGGGCTTGCCGCGCCGCAGCGCGCTGACATCGACCACGTCGTCATGCAGCAGGGTTGCCGAATGGATGAACTCCACGCAGGTCGCGAGCTTGATATGGCGATCGTCGCTCGCCGCATATCCGCACAGCCGCGCCGAAGCGACGGTCAGCAACGGCCGCATGCGCTTGCCGCCAGCGCCGACCAGGTGGTTCGCGAGCTCGGGGATCAGCGCCACCGGCGAGCGCATTCGCGCCAGGATCTCGCGGTCGACCTGCGCCATGTCATCGGCGCAGAGCGACAGCAGCGGCTCCAGGCTCGGTACCTTGCGCTTCCCTCCGAGGGTGACGACAGTTGCCATGCGGAGAGAATAGTCGCCGAATCAACCCGGTTGTTGCGACACGATGTCGTGACATGATTTCGGATATGGATAAGACCCTGACCGAAGATGCCCTGCTGGGGGGCCGCGTACGGCTCTTGCAACCGGCCCGCGGCTATCGCGTCGCGGTCGACGCCGTGCTGCTGGCGGCCGCCGTCGATGCCGCGCCCGGGCAACGCATCCTCGATCTCGGCGCCGGGGTCGGCGCCGTTGGCCTGTGCCTGGCGGCGCGCCTCCCGCGCTGCAGCGTCGTCGGCATCGAATTGCAGGTTGCATTGGCCGAACTGGCCGAACGAAACGCCAGGCTCAACGGCATGGCCGACCGCGTCCGGACCATCGTTCACGACCTGGCAGCGCCATTGCCGGCCGATCTCGGCCGCTTCGACCATGTCGTGACCAACCCGCCCTATCTCGCCGCGGCGGTCGCCGACCCCTCTCCCCATCCCTCGAAGGCGCTGGCGACCGTCGAATCCAGCGCCGACCTGGCACGCTGGCTGGCCGTAGCGACCACGGCAGCGGAAGCTGCAGGTACCCTGCTCATCATTCATCGCAGCGATCGGCTGGACGAGATTCTTGGCCGTCTCGACGGTCTGGGCTGGGGCGACGTCGCCGTAAAGCGCCTGCCGCCCGCGGCGCGCGTCCTGGTGCGCGCGCGCCGCAACCGGCGGCCGACGCGCCTCGATGCGCCGCCCCTGACCCTGCATCGTCCAGGTGGCGGATACACGGACGAGGCCGAGGTCATCCTGCGCCATGCCGGCCCGCTTGCCTTCTGAGGTCGCGGCGAGGACATTGCCGCCATGCTGGCTTGGTTGAGAGACCGCTTTCGTCGCGGCCCTGTCGTTCCTGTCGTCCGACTATCGGGTGTCATTGCCTCGGGCGGTCTTTTAGGCAGTCGTGGCCTTTCCATCGAGAGCGTAGCGCCGCTGCTCAAGCGCGCCTTCGACATGCGTGGCGCCAAAGCGGTCGCGCTTTCGATCAATTCACCTGGCGGGTCGCCGGTGCAGTCGGCGCTGATCGGGCAGCGCGTCCGCCTGCTGGCCGCCGAGAAGGACATCAAGGTGATCGCGTTCGTCGAGGATGTCGCGGCCTCGGGCGGCTATTGGTTGGCCTGCGCCGCTGACGAGATCATCGTCGACCCGAGCTCGATCCTGGGCTCGATCGGTGTCATCAGTGCCGGCTTCGGATTTCAGGACCTGATCGCACGCATCGGCGTCGAGCGCCGCATGCACACCTCGGGCGAGCGCAAGTCGATGCTGGATCCTTTCCGGCCCGAGAAACCCGAAGATGTCGAACGCCTGCACCGTCTGCAGGCGGAGATCCATGACGGCTTCAAGGATTGGGTGCGCCAACGCCGCACCGGCAAGTTGAAAAGCGACGAGGCGACTTTGTTCAGCGGCGAGTTCTGGACCGGCAAACGTGCGCAGGAGCTTGGCCTCGTCGACGGCCAGGGCGAGTTGCGGTCCACGCTGCAGTCGCGCTACGGCGCCAACGTGCATCTGCCGGTGATCGGCCCGCGGCGTCGCCTGCTGTCGCGCTTCGGGCTCGGTGCATCGGTTGGCGGAATGGGCATCGAGAGCATCGGGCCCGCAACGTTGGCAGCGATCGAAGAGCGCCTACACTGGCAACGGTTTGGACTATAGGAACAGGCGATGAAACTGCTCAACCCCGTGCATCCCGAAGATATGGCGGCCGTTCGAACCTGGTTCGAGACGCTCGCCAGCCGTTGCCGCGACGTCGACTATGAAGGCGCACGACCGATCTTCGCCGAGGACATGATCGCCTTCGGCACCTTCACCGATTTCATGACTGGCCGCGATCTCGCCGAGGAGAAGCAGTGGCGCAATGTCTGGGGCACGATCCGCAACTTTCGCTACGACCTCGGCAAGGTCGAGGCGATCGTCTCGGCTGACCGGCTGACGGCGATCGGCATGGCGGTGTGGCAGTCCGACGGCTTCCACCCCAATGGCGACCGCTTCGACCGCCCGGGCCGCACCACGGTGACCCTTGGTCGCAAGAAGGTCGGCGAGCCCTATATTGCCACCCACACCCACATGTCCCTGTTCCGCGGCACACCGGAACGAAGCTACGGAAACTTCGGCTGAATGGTCGTCGCGCCGGTCAGGGATCCATCGCGCCCTTGCGTTCGACGATCAGGCGGTATTGGTCGGGCTGGCGGTGGACCGCGAAGTTGAAGGTCGTGCGCTTGTAGCTCTGGCCGGCGTCGAGGTCGCAGCGGTGGACCACCAGTTCGTCGGCGTCGCTGCCAGCGCGGCCCACCACCTTGCCCGACGGCGCCACGATCATCGAATCGGCAAGCGAAGGCACGCCCTCCTCGTTGCCGCCCTTCGCCACGCCCACGACCCATGTGCCGTTCTGATAGGCACCGGCCTGCATGGAGAGCTGGTTATGGAACCAGGAATGCTCGTCGTGGTCGGGCGATGGCGCGTTGTGCAGGGGCGTGTTGTAGCCCAGCAGCACCATCTCGACGTTCTGCAGGCCCATGACGCGGTAGGTCTCGGGCCAGCGCCGATCGTTGCAGATGCACATGCCCATGTTCCCGCCAAACGCCTTGAACACAGGGAAGCCGAGATTGCCGACCTCGAAGTAGCGCTTCTCGAGATGCTGGAACGGCCGCTCGGGTTCGTGTTCGGCATGGCCCGGCAGATGGACCTTGCGATATTTGCCGACGAGCCGGCCGTCGCGCTCGACCAGGATCGACGTATTGAATCGCCGCACCCGGCCGTTCTCGTTGGCCAGTTCGGCGTACCCCAGGCAGAAACCCATCGACAGGCGACTGGCTTCGGTAAAAAGCGGCGCCGTTTCGTTCGACGGCATCTCCTGCTCGAAAAACGAATCGATCTCCGCCTGATCGGTCATCCACCAGCGCGGAAAGAAGGTCGTCAGCGTGAGCTCGGGGAAGACCACCAGCTCGCAGCCCATGCGCTTGGCCTCGCGCAGATGCGCGATCAGCCGTTCGACCACGTCGCGGCGCGAATGGCCGCGCTGGATCGGGCCCATCTGGGCAGCGCCTACTGTCAGAAAACGCGTCATGTCACCCTCCGGCGGAAATATTGCCGGTAAGCCATGCAAGGTCCAAGCCTCATGGCCCCTATGGCCCGGCGCGCTTCACGTCGTTGGTGAATTCGGACGCGCAGAACGTGCCGCCCTGGAACAGATCGCCCACAGGGTCGGGACCGATCTTGGCCTGCTCGGCCTCGGCGTGGGCGCGGTGATCCTCGGCCTTGGACTTGGGCCGGTAACCCAGCGCATGAGCACGCGAATTGTCCCACCACGCGGCCGCATTGTCCGACGCGCCATAGAAGATCTCGAAGCGGATGTCGGGATGGTTCAAGCCGATGCCGATCAGCTGCACGATGTCCTCGGGGGAGATCCAGATCGACAGCCGCCGCACGTCGAGCGGACGCGGTCCGACATTGCCGATGCGGAGACAGGTCACGCTCATGCCGTGCTTGTCGGCGTACAGCGCGCCCAGCGCCTCGCCGAACGCCTTGCTGACCCCGTAACGGCTGTCGGGCCGCACAGTGACGTCGGTGCCGATCTTGCGCTTGCGCGGATAGAAACCGACGGCGTGGTTGGACGAGGCGAAGACGACACGCTTGACGCCGGCCTGCCGCGCCGCCTCGAAGAGGTTGTAGCAGCCGATGATGTTGGCCTGCAGGATCGTGTCCCACTGTCCCTCGACCGAGTAGCCGCCGAGATGGATGACGCTGTCGGCGCCCTTGACCGCGGCCGCCACCTCGTCGGGCCTGGTGAGATCGGCGGCGACGAAGCTTTCGCTCGCCAGCAGGTCCTTGGGCTTCACCTTGTCGCTCAGGACCAGTCCGGGATAGAGGGGCGCCAGCAATGGCCGGATCATGGTGCCGATGCCGCCGGAAGCGCCGGTGAAGACGATGCGGCGCGCGCTAGCGTCGGCCATATTTCTCTCCTTGTGTCACTCTGCGATAGCGCTCGGGCGAGCGCGTAAGATGCTGGGCTCGTGCTGGATGCGGTCACGATAAGCCCGCCGCTCAGCCGGCATGTCAACCGAAAGCCGCACGCCCTGGCGCGCTGTTCCCGGGCAAGTTACGAGGGTAAAAGGCCGGCATGTCCGGCCACATCCGTCGCGCCCAACTCGATGAACGCCCGCGTATCACCGAGATCCGGCTTGCGGTGCGCGAGAACCAGTTGCTCGACCCGTCACGGGTGACCGACGCCGACTATCGGTGGTTCTCCGACAACCCCGGCATCTGGGTGTGGGAGGAGGACGGGCGCATCCTTGGCTTCTCCGCCGCCGACACGCGCGACGGCACGATCTGGGCGCTGTTCATCGATCCCGATCACGAGGGCCGCGGCATCGGCCGCGCCCTGCTTGCGAAAGCCTGCGACGTGCTGCGCCAGGCCGGCCATCACGCCGCAACGCTCGGCACCGAGCCGGGCTCGCGGGCCGACGGCTTCTATCGCCAGGCCGGCTGGAAAGCCCTGCATATCGACAAGCGCGGCGAGCAGATCCTCCGCCTAGACCTCTGAGGCAAGCTCCAGCATCAGGTTGGCCAGCACCTGCGCGCCGGCCAAAAGGTCGATCGCTTCGGTGTGCTCCTTTACGTTGTGGCTGAGGCCCGCGACCGACGGCACGAAGATCATCGCCGTCGGGCAGATGCGCTGCATCATCTGCGCGTCGTGACCCGCGCCCGACGGCATGCGCCGCGTCGTGAGCTGCAGCGCCGCGGCGTGACGCTCGACGCGATCGACCAGCGCCGCATCGAAGATCACCGGCTCGAAGCGCGCCAGCACCTTGGCCTCGACCTCGACGCGCTCGGCGGCGGCGACCTCCGCAATGTGCGCCGCGACCCGCGCCTCGGCCTCCTTGAGCTTGCCCTCGTCGGTGTTGCGCAGATCGACGGTGAACACCGCACGGTTGGGCACGACATTGATCAGGTTGGGCCGCAGCGTCAGCGCGCCCACCGTGCCGACCTGATTGCCGCCCATCTCGCGTGCCAGCTTTCGCACGAAGACGTTGACCGAGGCCGCGAGATAGCCGGCGTCGCGCCTGAGCCGCATCGGCGTCGTGCCAGCGTGGTTGGAGACGCCGGTCACGGTGTACTCGGTCCACGAGATGCCCTGCACGCTTTCGACGACGCCCACCTGCACCTTCTCCTCGTCGAGGATCGGGCCCTGCTCGATGTGCAGCTCGACGAAGGCATGCGGCTTGAGCACGCCCGGCTTGGCCGCGCCGAGATAGCCGATGCGGCGCAGTTCGTCGCCGACCGCAACGCCGTCCTTGTCGGTGGCGGCGTAGGCCTCGTTCAAGCCGAGCCCACCGGCATAGACCAGGCTGCCCATCATGTCGGGCTGGAAACGCGCGCCCTCCTCGTTGGTGAAGAACGCGACGGCGATCGGCCGACGTGTCGTGCGCTTGGCGTCGTTCAGCGCGCGGACGACTTCGAGGCCAGCCAGCACGCCATAGTTGCCGTCGTAGCGGCCGCCGGTACGCACCGTGTCGATGTGGCTGCCCGTCATCACGGGCGGCAAGTTCTCGGCTCCGGCGCGGACACCGATGACGTTGCCGATGGCGTCGATTCGCACGTCGAGTCCGGAAGCCTTCATCCACCCGACGACGAGATCGCGGCCGGCCTTGTCCTCGTCGCTGAGCGCCAGCCGCGCACAGCCGCCGCCCTCGATGGCGCCGATCCTGGCCAGTTCGTCGAGCCCACCCAACAGACGCTTTTCGTCGACAAGCAACATGATTTCCCCAACGACGTCAGGACCTTAGACTTGTGTACCGGACGACGCAAAATATCACGCCGGGGTGATCCGGATTGCCTTGCAACGGCATGGGCCGAGCGTCACTTACTAGGCTCTCATGAAGCGTCTGCTCGCCCTTCTCCTGATCTTGATCGCGGCCCCCGCCTTCGGCCAGTCCGTGGTGCAGACCGAGAACGTCCGGGCCGAGCTTCTGGCCGACGTTTCGGCAGTCAGGCCGGGCGAACCGTTCTGGGTCGGACTGCGCCAGACCATCCGGCCGAAGTGGCACACCTACTGGAAGAACCCGGGCGACTCCGGCCTGCCCACCGAGATCACCTGGAAGCTGCCCGAGGGTGCCAAGGCCGACCCCATCGTCTGGCCGCGACCGCACCTCTTCGATTTGAGCGGCGTGATCAACTATGGGTTCCAGGACGAGGCGACGCTTCTGGTGCGCATCACGCCGCCGGCCAACGCCTCGGGCAGCTTCAAGCTTGCCGCCGAAGCGAACTGGCTGGTGTGCGAGGAAGTCTGCATCCCCGAAGAGGCCAAGCTCGAACTCACGCTGCCCGTGACGGCGACCGGCGCTCCCGCGGCGCCCACCACTCGCGCCATCTTCGACAAGGCGCGCCAGCAGTTGCCGGTGCAAAGCCCGTGGCCGGCCCGCTACGGCGTCGCCAAGTCGGGCGATCCCACGCTGCTCGTCGAAGCCAGGGGCCTCAAGGCCGATACCATCCGTGACGTCTATTTCTTCCCGGCTGACTGGGGTCCGGTCGCCAGCATGGCCAGGCAGACGGCCAGCATCGGCGCCGAGGGGATCCGCATTCCCTTGAAGCGCGGCGACGCCAAGACAGCACTGCCTGCCGATCTTCTGGGCACCCTGACGCTGACGGAGAAGACGGCGGGGGGCGATGTCCGGCAGGCCTTCGACATCACGGCCAAGCTTGACGCCAGCTTCGTGCCGACCGCCTCTCTGGCCGCCGCCGGCAGCGAGCAATTGTCGCTGATCGAAGCATTGCTGTTCGCGCTGCTGGGCGGCCTGATCCTGAACCTGATGCCCTGTGTGTTTCCGGTGCTCGCCATGAAGGCCGCAGCCTTCGCGCGCCTGGCCGGCCATGAGAGAAGCGCCATGAGGCGCGACGGCGTCGCCTACACATTGGGCGTGCTGGTCTCCTTCGCGATCATGGCCGCCGTCGTCATCGCCATCCGCGCCAGCGTCGGCGATGTGAGCTGGGGCTTTCAGTTCCAGTCGCCGGTGTTTTCGCTCCTGATCGCCTATCTCTTCTTCGTCGTCGGGCTGAACCTCTCCGGTGTCTTCGAGTTCTCGAGCCGCTTCGCCGGCGTGGGCCAAGGTCTCGTCGCGCGCGGCGGCTCGGCCGGCGCCTTCTTCACCGGTGTGCTCGCCGTGATCGTGGCCACGCCCTGCACTGCGCCCTTCATGGCGGCGGCGCTGGGCTTCGCGCTCAGCCAGCCCGCGCCGCAGACCGTGGCCGTGTTGCTGGCGCTGGGACTGGGGCTGGCGCTGCCGTACCTCGTGCTGTCGGTCACGCCCGCCCTGCAGCGGCTGATGCCGCGTCCCGGCCCGTGGATGGACCGCCTGCGCCAGTTCCTCGCCTTCCCGATGTACGCCTCGGCCGTGTGGATGATCTGGGTGCTGACCCAGCAGACCGGCGCCGACGGCGTGATCTATGCGCTGGGCGGCATGATCCTGATCGCCTTTGCGATCTGGCTGCTGAAGCTCGGCAGTGGCCCGTCGGCCGCGATCTGGGTGCGCCGGGGACTTGCCGCCCTCGCCGTGCTTCTCGCCTTCGCGGCAGCGGTCAAACTGGAAGACGGTCCGGCCACGGCGGCATCGGCGTCGGGTAGTCCTTCGGCCGGCGTGAATTTCGACGGTTGGGAGCGGTTCTCGCGGGCGCGCATGAACGAGGCGGTCGCCGCAGGAAAGCCGGTGTTCGTCGATTTCACCGCGGCCTGGTGCATCACCTGCCTCGTCAACGAGCGTGTCGCGCTGGAGACGCAAGCCGTACGCAATGCCTTTGAACAGGCCGGAGTCGTGAAACTCAAGGGCGACTGGACCAATCGCGATCCCGAGATCACATCTTCGTTGAAGGAACTGGGCCGTGCCGGCGTTCCGCTCTATCTTTTCTGGGCCCCGGGCGCCGCGCAGCCGAAGATCCTGCCGCAGGTGCTCACTGAGTCTTTGATTCTGTCCGAACTGGCCGCACTTCCGCCGGTCAAGCGCTAGGAGGCAACATGTCCCATCTCGTCTTCGCCCGTCGTTCACTGCTGTTGGGCAGCGCAGCTGCCGCCCTGATGCCCGCCGTTGCCTTCGCCGACGGTCCCGATATCGGCAAGCCCGCGCCGCTGTTCACCGCCGTCGACAGCAACGGCAAGACCTGGTCGCTCGCCGACCTCAAGGGCAAGGTCGTGGTGATCGAGACGACGAACGACGGCTGCCCCTACGTGCGCAAGCACTACAACGCCAAGAACATGCAGGATCAGCAACGCGAAGCTGCGGCCAAGGGCGTGGTTTGGCTGACCTCGGCCTCGTCGGCCAAGGGAGAACAGGGCTATGTCACGGCGGCTGAAGCAAACCAGCTCACGACGAGCCGCGACGCCGCTCCGGCCGCCGTGCTGCTCGACCCGCAGAGCAAGGTCGCGCGTGCCTACGGCGCCACGGTGACGCCGCACATGTACATCATCGATGCGAACGGCGTGCTGGTCTACAAGGGCGGCATCGATTCGATCCCGTCGTCGAGCACGGCCGATATCCCCAAGGCCAAGCAGTACGTGCGCGTCGCCCTGGGCGAGGTGTTGGCCGGCAAGCCGGTGACCGATTCCTCGACTCGCGCCTACGGCTGCACGCTGAAGTACCCGCGCACTTCGTCGTGATCGTTTAGCCATGCCGCACGACGGCTGGCATCCGCACGAGCATCCCCATCATCATTGGCACGAGCGGCCGACGCGGCGGCTCGTGCTGGCAGCCGCGACCTTCTTGCCGTTCGGCGGCGCCAGCGCGCAAAGCGCCGACGCCCAGCAGCGTATCGCCGCTGCGGCCAACCGCCTTGTCGCGCTGCTCGACGATCGTCAGCGCCGCCACGTCCTGATCGCCTTCGACTCGGCCAACCGGCTCGACTGGCACTACATTCCGCGCAGCCGTTCGGGTCTCAGCCTGGGAGAGATGACTGCCGACCAGGCCGGCGCCGCGCGCTCCCTGTTCGCCAGCGTGCTCAACGAGCAGGGCTTGAGACTTCTCGATGGCGTGCGCTTGCTCGAAGGTGTGCTGCGCGAACAACAGGGAAGCTGGCGCGATCCCGGCCGCTACTACCTTTCGATATTCGGCACGCCTGGACGCTTCCCTTGGGGCTGGCGGTTCGAGGGTCACCACCTGTCGCTGAACGTGGCACTGCCGGCCGCCGGCCATGTCGCGGTGACTCCGTTCTTCGTCGGCGCCCATCCTGCGACGGTGCAAGATGGACCCGACAAAGGGTTCAGGCTGCTCGGTGGCGCCGAGGATCTTGCGCGCCAGATCATGACCGGCCTCAACGATGCGCAGCGGCGCACCGCCCTGATCGCAAACCGCTCGTTCGGCGAGATCGTTGCGAGCCCTCAGCGCGAGCAGGACCTTGGCCAGCCGCGCGGGCTGGAGCTCGGCGCCATGGACGGCTCCGCCCGCCAGCGCGTCGAGGCGTTGATGGACACGTTCCTCGCGACGCTGACTCCGGATCTCGTGGTCAGCCAGAAGCAGCGCGTGATGCAACAGGGTCTCGACCGCTTCCGCTTCGCCTGGGCCGGCTCGCTGGCTCCGAGGGAAGCCTACTATTTCCGCATCCATGGCCCGGCGACGCTGATCGAGCACGACAACACGCAGAACAACGCCAACCACATCCATTCGGTGTGGCGCGATCTCGCCACCGATTTCGGACGTGACGCCCTGGCCGAGCACTATCGACAACAGCCGCACCGGTAAGCCGCGGGCCCCATCGCATATGACCGATTTAGCTGTCATCCCGAGCGAAGCCGCCCGAAGGGCGGCGCAGTCGAGGGACCTGTTCTTGTCGACGCATCAACAGAGCGGGTCCCTCCGCTTCGCCTCGCTGCGCTCGGCTCCGGTCGGGATGACGGGGGCCGGCTGCATCGACGCA
>CADECW010000031.1:0-5270 GCA_902825855.1 uncultured Rhodospirillales bacterium
TAGACTTACCTGGCGCGCCAGGCCGAGGGACTGGCGCAGTCGCGAGCGTGGACGCCGAGGCCGGCGAACCACGCCTGCCATTCGGGCAGCAGGTAGCGCAGCGAATAGGCGCTGTATGCCCACGCCATGCCCGATCGGACCAGGGTCTCCCCGATGTCCTCGCCGGCCGCTCGGCAGACGGCGACTGTTCGGTCGTACCTGTCGGTCGTGACGCGGCGGCATTCGACCGGCCGGCCGGTGACGATCGCCGCCAACGCGCGGCGCGCCTCCTCGCCCGCAGGCCATCCGCCGCAGTCCTGCCTGAGTTCCGGTGCATCGATGCCGTGCAGGCGGATCGACCGACCGGCGACCCTCAACGTATCGCCGTCGACCACCGACTGGCTGTCCAGGACCTGACCCGACACGATCAGTGGCCCCGCCAGCAGCCACGGCTCCGCCGCCTGCCAGACGGCGAGAGCGACCGCCGCAGTGGCCAGGGCAACGATGCGCAGCGTCCCTCGGCGCCACCACCGCGCCGTCACACCACGCAGCCGAAATGCGCCGACGACACCAGCCGTACGTACTTGTGATGGACCGATCCCGGCCGCACGAGCGTCGCATCGGGCGCGGTCCAGCTGGCCATACGACTGGCGATCTCGCGGTCGGGCACGTCGAGATCGAGTGTGCGCTTGCCGGGGTCGATGACGATGGCATCGCCGTCGCGCACCGCGGCGATCGGACCACCCTTCGCGGCTTCCGGGGAGATGTGGCCGATCAGGATGCCGTGGCTGACGCCCGAGAAGCGGCCGTCGGTGATCAGGGCGACATCCTCGCCGAGGCCCCTGCCCTGCAGCTGGATCGTCAGCATCACCATCTCCGGCATGCCCGGCCCTCCCACTGGCCCGACATTGCGCACCACGACGACGTTGCCCTTCACGATCTCGCCGGCGCGGATCGCCTTCATCGCGTCCGCCTCCGAATCGAAGACGCGAGCGGTGCCGCGGAACACACCTTTCTCCAGGGTCTTGCCGGAGAGCTTAAGCAGACAGCTCTCGGGCGCGAGATTGCCCTTCAGCACGCTGATGTGGTTGTTGGGCGGCGCGATCGGATTCTTGACCGGCCGGACGATGTCCTGGCGGCCGAGCTTGTCGAGCGTCGGCACGTCCACAAGATTCTCGGCCAGGGTCTTGCCGGTGACGGTCATGACGTCGCCGTGCAGGAAGCCGGAATCCAGCAGCTCCTTCATCACGATCGGCACGCCGCCGATCGCGTGCAGGCTGGTCATGGCATAGGGGCCGTGCGGCTGCAGGTTGGCGAGCAGCGGGACCCGCTCGCCGATCGCCTGGATGCGTTCGATGCCGATCGGCAACTGGGCCTCGCGGGCAATCGCCAGCAGGTGCAGGTACATGTTGGTCGAGCCGCCCATGGCGTAGACCGTCGTGATGGCGTTCTCGAAGGCGCGTTCGGTCATGATGTCGAGTGGCCGGATGCCCTGCTCCATCAACCGGAAGAGCGCGTCGACCGAGGCGCGGGCTTGCGCCGCGACGTCCTCGTGGATGCCGCCGGCGGCGCCGCGGTCGGCCGGATGCGAGGCGCCGTGCGGCAGCATCATGCCGATCGCCTCGGCGATGGTGCTCATGGTGTTGGCGGTGAACATGGCGCCGCAGGTGCCGCTGCCCGGCAGCACGTTGCGTTCGAGCGCGTCCATCTCCTCGGCGGTGATGCGGCCCGCCTCGCGCGCGGCGCGTCCTTCGGCCCAATCCATGATGGTGAGGTTGGTGCCCTTCTTGGCCCACGGACCGAAGTCGACCTTGCCGGGCGAACTGGTGCCCGGATAGAGCACCAGGCCGAAGGCGTTGGTTCGCGCCAGCGGCATCAGCGCGGCGGCTCCGGTCTTGTCGCAGCCCGAGATCACGATCATCGCATCGCCGTGATGGGCGTAGTGGCCGATCTCGAAGCAGTCGGCAGCGACGTCTCGCGACACCAAGCTGTAGCCCGCCGTCGGCGTGCCCTGCGTCAGAGCGTCCGACACCGCCGGCGCACCGACCACCAGGCCCTGGCCGCCGCGCATGCCGATCAGGTCGACCAGCAGGTCGGTGATGGCGCGGACGCGGTTGTTGCAACGGTGGGCGTTGGTCCAGGCGCTGGCGATGGTGACGATGGCGGTGGCCTGGGCGGCGCGGTCGGGGTCGAAGCCCGCCGCGCGGACCTCGACTCGTGACTTCTTCCAGTAGGTGCTGCTGTCCTGTGTCATGCCGGCAGGTTAGCCCGGCATGATCACTACGTCATGCGGACACCGGCGGTGATGGCCGAATCAACGGTCGGCCATCTCCGTTTCGATGAAGCGCACCGCTTCGCCGACCGTGGTCAGTCGGGTCGCGACGCGGGTGGGGATCGCGATGGCGAACCGCTCCTCGCACGACATCACGATCTCGACAACGTCGAGGCTGTCGGCGCCGAGATCTTCGGCCAGTCGCGCGTCGTCGGTGATGCGTCGTTCGTCCGCTCCGAGATGGAAGACGAGGATATCTCTGACCTCTGTGGCTACGTCGCTCATCGCATGCTCCCGGGCACACCCATCTACACGGGTGCTAACGCTGGTCGCCGCGGCGCGGCTCTGTGTCCAAGATGGAGCCGACGCCAAGCCGCAGATGCCGTGACGATTCTGCCACATGGGGCTGGTCCGCGGCCGGCGACCGTCTTTCGCTACCCGGTCGTCATACGCCTCGCTTCATGGCGACTCTGTGGCAAATGCCACAACAACGCCCGGCGCCGGCCGCGCTGCCCCCTGCAGTCAGTGTCGCGTTGGATCGTCGGAAACCTGCACGAGCAGCTTGCCGAAGTTCTTGCCCTTGAGCAGGCCGATGAAGGCTTCGGGGGCGTTGTCGATGCCCTTCACGATATCCTCCCGATATTTGATCTTGCCTGACTTCACCAGCGCGGGAACTTCCTTCGTGAATCCTTCCATGTCGCCGAAATGGTCGGAGACGATGAAGCCGGTGACGGTGGCGCGCTTGATCAGCAGCGTGCGCCAGTCGGGACCGGGGCTGGGCTGCATCTCGTTGTAGTGCGCGATCAGTCCGCACAGAGGCACGCGCGCGAAGTCGTTGAGCTGCGGTACGACGGCGGCCTGCACCGCGCCGCCGACATTCTCGAAGTAGACGTCGATGCCCTTGGGCGCCGCCGCACGGATCTCCTTGAAAAGGTCGCCGCCGGCCGCGCGGTAGTCGATGCAGGCGTCGAAGCCCAACTCCTTCACGACGTAGTCGCACTTGTCCTTGCCGCCGGCGATGCCGACCGCGCGGCAGCCATGAGCCTTGGCGAGCTGCCCGACCACCGAGCCGACCGCGCCCGAGGCTGCCGACACCACCACCGTCTCGCCGGCCTTCGGCTTGCCGATCTTCATCAGACCCCACCATGCGGTCATGCCCGGCATGCCGAGCACCGACAGGGCGGCCGACAAGGGTGCGGCATTGGGATCGAGCTTCACCGACATGGCGCCGTTGGACGCG
The DNA here is from genome assembly GCA_902825855.1 of uncultured Rhodospirillales bacterium. Taxonomy (GTDB): domain Bacteria; phylum Pseudomonadota; class Alphaproteobacteria; order Reyranellales; family Reyranellaceae; genus Reyranella. Next base: position 3,492 of record CADECW010000031.1, read on the forward strand.
GCGTGGCTCTGCCAGCCCGAGTATTCAGCGACGTAGTCGCCTTCCTTGAAGCTCGGATTCCTCGACTTGATCACTTGCCCGACCGTGCCGCCGACCATCGCATCGCCGAGGTTGACGTTGGCCGCATAACCCCTGGCCTCGGCCATGCGGCCGCGCATGTAAGGGTCGAGCGACAGCCATATCGTGCGCGACAGGTACTCGCCGTCATTCGGTTCGGGAAGGGGCGCATCGACGATCTCGAAGTTGCCCGGCGTCGGCTCGCCTTGCGGCCTCGACTTCAGGAGCACGCGTCGATTGTTGGTAGTCATTGTCAGTTCTCTCCGATGGCAAAACTCTCGGGCACTCCCAGCGTTATCACAACCAAGGCCGGGAACAAGGACGAGGTCGGCGATCGCCGATCTCAGCGCGATGTTGCGTCGAGAAAGCGGTCGGTCATCTCGGCAACGGTGAAACGCGTGGCGACATGCGCGCGTGCCGCCTCGCCCAGGCGCTTGCGCAGGCTTGCGTCGCGGATCAGCCGCCCGAGCACGTCGGCCAGGGCCAAAGGATCGCCGGCGGCGAACAGCAGACCGGTGCGTCCGTCCTCGATCAGCTCGGGAAAGGCCCCCGATCGCGCCGCCACGACCGGCAAGCCGTAGGAGGCCGCCTCGGGTACCGTCAGGCCGAACGGCTCGTCGATTGCCGGGGCCGCCACGATGTCGAGGTCGCCGTAAAGTCGCTCGCGATCGGCGATGAAGCCGGTCCAGCGCACGATGCCAGCGAGCCCCGAATCGGCGATGAGCCGTTCGAGCTTTTCGGCGAACGGCCCGTCCTTCGTGCCGACGATGTCCAGGTGAAAGGCATCGGGCAATTGCCGCTGCAACGAAGCACAGGCTTCGAGCAGGACATGATGCTGCTTCTGCTCGACGACGCGCCCGACGATGCCCAACCTCACGGGACGACCATCAGTCTGCCGATCGACGGACCGCCGTCCGACCGGCAGCGGCACGCCATTGGGCACGATTGCGAGTTTCGCGGCATCGACCGTCGTCCGCCGCGCGCAGTCGGCAATGAAGCGCGAGCAGCAGATGATCCTGTCCACATTCCGGTCGACGAGACCGCGCGCCAGGCTGTGGCGCATCAGCCGGTCAGGCTGCGAATGCAGGAACAGCGCGCGGCGGACGCGCAGGATCGAGGCTGAAAGCAGCAGCGTCTGCGCGTCCGGAGATACGACCCAATCGGGCCGCACGTCGGCCGCTATGGCACGCAGCTGCCGTCGAGCGGCAGGCATGTGGCGCAGCGTATGCCAGGTGAAGACGGGATTCCTGACGTAGAAGCGTCCGAGCGCCACCTCATGGTGCGGGATCCCGGCCTGGTCCAGCAGACGCGGCATATCGCCGTCGGTCCAGGCGCTGACGATGGCGGTCGGCCGATGGCCGCGCGCGAGAAGACCCGTCATCAGCGAGAGGAACGCCGTTTCCATGCCGCCCATGATCCAGCCGCCCGCGAAGAACAGGAACCTCACGACGGGTCGTCGATCAGATGACCCAGCAGATCGCCGAGCGCCGTCGCCTGCTTCGCCGAGAGCCGCCGGCCGACCGCGGCCTCCATGGCGCGCGCGTAGACCGGCCACATGCGGCGGCGCAGCGCCCGCCCGGTCTCGGTGATGGCTAGAAGGTAGCCACGGCCATCATCGGCGCAGGGCCGCCGCTCGACGTAGCCCGCCGCGATCATCCGATCGATCAGGCGCGACAGGTTGTACTGTGCAAGCAGCATGGCGCGCTCGAGCTCGAACGGCCG
>CADECW010000031.1:5370-32466 GCA_902825855.1 uncultured Rhodospirillales bacterium
ATTGCATGGAGTTGCCGATGCCTCCCTCCCTCACCCTGGTCAGCCATCACCTCTGCCCGTACGTCCAGCGGGCCGCCATCTCGCTGGCCGAGAAGGCGGTGCCGTTCGATCGTGTGTATGTCGACCTTGCCGCCAAGCCTGGCTGGTTCCTCGATCTCTCGCCGCTCGGCAAGACGCCAGTGCTCAAGGTCGACGATCGCGCCATCTTCGAGAGTGCCGTGATCCTGGAGTATCTCGAGGAGACGGGGCCGCATCCTCTGCATCCTGCCGATCCGCTGCGGCGCGCCGAGCACCGGGCCTGGATCGAGTTCGGTTCGGTCGTCCTGAGCGACATCGCCGGACTCTATTCGGCGAAGGAGCCGACAGCCTTTGCGACGAAGGCCACGGCGCTGGCCGCCAAGTTCGCGCGGCTGGAGGACCAGCTGGGAGAGGGTCCGTGGTTCGACGGCGCCTTCTCACTGGTCGATACGGTGTTCGGTCCGGTGTTCCGCTACTTCGACGTGTTCGACCGGATCGGCGAGTTCGCCATCCTCGCCGGCAAGCCCAAGGTGGCAGCCTGGCGCAAGGCCCTCGCCACGCGGGCGTCGATCAGGCAGGCCGTCGACGCCGACTACGATGCCCGGCTGGAGCGCTTCCTCGGCGCCCGCAACTCGCACCTCTCGACCTTGATGCGCTAGCCGGCTAAGACCGGCGCAATGAAGCGAACATATCTCTGCCTGCCCGGCGCCTGGATGGGCGCCTGGTCATGGCAATTCGTGCTGGAGCGCCTGCACGCCGCGGGGCATGACGCCAGGGCACTGCCCTTTCGCGGCGTCGGCGAGCGCGCCGCCGAGCTGTCGCCCGAGCTCGACAACGACGTGTTCGTGGCCGACACCGTCGCGACGCTGGAGCAGCACGACCTGTCGGACATCGTGCTGGTCGGCCACAGCTTCGGCAGCCTGATCGCCAGCCTGGTGACCGACCGAGTGCCCGAGCGGATCGCCCATCTGGTGATCATCGATGGCGGCATCGCCCAGGACGGCCAGTCGATCTTCGGTCGCATTCCGGCAGCGATCGTCGCCAAGCGCAGGAAGCTGGTGCAGGTAATCAATGGCACCGAGGTCCTGCCCTTCGCGCCGGCCGGCAGCCTGATCATCGACGATCCCGAGCTGGCGGCATGGACCCACCGGCAGCTCACGCCGCACCCGGTGGCCTGCTACACCAAGCCGATCCGCCTGAACAATCCCGCCGGCAACGGCCGGCCGATGACCTACATCGCCTGCACCAAGCCGCGCTATCCGGTATCGGCCGGCATGCACGAGAAGGTCCAGGTGATGCCGCACATCCGCTACCGCCCGATCGACGCCGGGCACAACTGCATCATTTCCGCGCCCGACCTGGTGGCGAAGGAACTGCTGGAGATCCCGCGATGAGCGAGCAGCTCATGATCCTGATCGCCGGACCCTACCGCTCCGGCACCAACGACGATCCCGTGCTGATCAAGCGCAACGTCGATGCCATGGAAGACATGGCGCTGAAAGTGTTCCGGCGTGGCCATCTGCCGGTGCTGGGCGAGTGGTTCGCGCTGCCCCTGCTGAAGCATGCCGGCTCGAAGAAGACCGGCGACGCGGTGTTCGACGAGATCTTCCATCCGGTGGCGCGCGAACTGGTCGGCAAGTGCGATGCCGTGCTGCGCATCGGCGGACCGTCGGCCGGCGCGGACGACATGATTGCGACCGGGCAACGTTTCGGCAAACGCGTCTTCCGCGACTTGTCGGAGATTCCCGAGCGCAAGCGCTGAGGCCATGCGCAGCCCGTTTGCCATCTCGGTCAACGCGCTCGGCATCACCCAGATCACGGCGTGGGGCACCAGCTTCTATTGCCTGGGCGTGCTCGCCAAGCCGATCGCAGCCGAGACCGGCTGGGCGATCAGCACGATCTTCCTGGGATTCAGCGTGGCCCTGGTGACGATGGGCGTGATCTCGACGTCGGTCGGCCGCCTGATCGACCGCCTCGGCGGGCGCATCGTTATGTCAACCGGGACGGTGATCGTCTCGCTCGGCCTGCTTGCGCTGGCCCAGGTTCACGGCATCGCCACGTATTTCGCCGCCTGGGTGGTGGTCGGGGTCGGCATGCGCTGCTGCCTCTATGACGCCGCCTTCGCCGCCCTCGTTCAGGTCGTGCCGAGCCGCGGGCGGCTCGCGATCTCCTATCTCACGCTCTACGGCGCCTATGCCTCCACGGTCTTCTGGGTGATCGGCCACTATCTCAACGAGGCCTACGGCTGGCGCGGCACCCTGATGCTGTTTGCGGCGATCAACCTCGCGATCTGCCTGCCCTTGAACTGGCTCGGCCTGTCCTGGCGCGAGACAGGCGCGGCTGCGACGACGGCCCAGCCCACGGCATCGTCATCCGAAGGACCGGCGCTGCAAGGCCGGCAGCGCACCGTCGGAATCGCGCTGTTCGCCCTCATCATGTCGCTGAACGGCTTCGTGTTCGGCGTGATCTCGCTCCAGCTGGTGCCCTTGCTCGAGGCGGCGGGGCTGGTCGGGGCAGTCGCCGTGTGGGTCGCCTCCCTCAAGGGCCACGGCCAGTTCGGCGGCCGGCTGGTAGAGATCTTCTTTGCCAAGAACCTCAAGGCCATGACGGTGGCCCGCATCGCCATCGGCGTCCTGCCGCCCTGCCTGGTGCTGCTGATGATTGCGCGCGGCGAACTGTGGCTGCTGGTCGCCTTTACGCTGCTGCTGGGCGCCTCGCAGGGCGTCATCACCATCGTGCGGGGCGCCGTGCCGCTGGCACTGTTCGGCGCCGAGGGCTACGGCGCGGTGTTGGGCTTGATCGCCACGCCGATCCTGCTGGTCAATGCCTTCTCGCCGACCTTGTTCGCCCTGATCGTCGACCAGATCGGCTGGCACAACGGGCTCTACGTGCTGCTGGCCTGCTCGGTCGTGACCTGGATCGCCATCGAATTGATGTCGCGCTGGTACGAAGGCGCGCGCAATCCGACACTGCCTGTCGGGGACAGGGCAGGATGATCAAGGGTGGACGCTTCCACCCCACCGCCTTCGTGCTGGATCAGAACGGTTCCTTGTACGGACGCAGATCGATCTCGTGCGTCCAGGCACTGCGATGCTGGGTGTGCAGGTGCCAATAGCTGTCGGCGATCGCTTCGATGTTCAGCAGCCCATCGGCGCCGGCCTTGTCCTTGCGGTCAGGCATCCGCGACAGCAGGCGCTCGCCCTCGATGCCGCCGTCGATGATGGCGTGGGCGATGTGCAGCCCCTGCGGTCCGAACTCGCGCGCCAGCGACTGCACCAGCAGGCGCAGGCCACCCTTGGTGGCGTTGAAGGCGGCAAAGCGCGGCCGGCCACGCAACGAGCCCGACGCACCGGTGAACAGCACCGTGCCGCGACCGAGCGGAGCCAGCCGCCGCACGGCTTCGCGGCCGAACAGGAAGCCGGCGAAGCAGCCAACGCGCCAGGAATCCTCGAAGTGCTGGGCCGTCATCTCGCGAATGTCGACGGCGGCATTGTTTCCCATATTGAAGACGGCGAGATCGACGGGCGCACCGTCGGCATCGTCGGCCATGGCCTTGTCCCACAGCGCGATCACATCGGCCTCCCTGGTGCCGTCGACCGTGACGGCAGTCGCCGAGCCGCTGGCGGCGCGGATCGAGTCCGCAACCTTGTCGACCTTGGCCTTCGTGCGGCCGGCCACGAGGACATGGTAGCCCTCTTTCGCAAAGCGGCGGCTTGCGGCGGCGCCCAGGCCCTTCTCCGCGCCGACACCCAGCACGACTGCCTTTCTTTTCTTGGCCATATATCGATCCTCGCAGGGACAAAGGTCGGAGGAACTTGCGGTGCAGGCGCCGGCTTCGCTACGGTCCGCCCGCATGAAATTACCTCCCTACCCCATGATCGATCTCGATCTGTCGGCGCCCTTCGACCAGCACCGCGCCACCGTGCTGCCGGAGTGGATCGACTGGAACGGCCACATGAACGTCGGCTTCTACGTCGTCGCCTTCGACAAGGCGACCGACACGCTGTGCAACCAGTTCGGCTGCAGCTGGGAGTACACGCGCGAGAAGATCGGCATGACCTTCGTGATCGAGGCGCACGTCACCTATGATCGCGAGGTCAAGCAGGGCGATCCGCTGCGCATCACCAGCCAGGTCCTCGACCACGATGCCAAGCGCCTGCACTACATCCATTGCATGTATCACGAGACCGAGGACTATCTCGCCGCCACCAACGAGCTGATGCTGATGCACATCGACTACGAGACACGCCGCTCCGCGCCCTGGCCCGAATGGGCGATGGAACGCATCGACAGGCTCGCGGCGGCGCACAAGCAGCTGCCGGCGCCACCGCAGGCTGGTCGGCTCATCGGCATCAAGAGGAAAAAGTAGCGTATGCTCGATTCACTGCCTTACGAGTTGCCCGAGCTCGTCACCCGGGCGCCGCTCGACACCCATACGTCGAAGGTGCTGCCCGAATGGGTCGACTGGAACGGTCACATGAACGTAGCCTTCTACGTCACCGCCTTCGACGAGGCCTCGGGTGCGTTCATGCGAAACATGGGCCTTGGCCGGCGCTACGTCGACGGCAAGCTCGGCATGACCTTCGTGCTCGAGACCCACGTCACCTACGACCGCGAGATGCGAGAGGGGGCTCCGATGCGCTTCGCGACGCAGCTTCTCGCCCGCGATGCCAAGAAGGTCCATCTGTTCCATGAAATGTACCATGGCGAGCAGGACTACCTGGCCGCGACCAACGAGACGATCGTGATGAACATCGACTTCGCCAGCCGCCGCTCGGCGCCGTGGCCTGTCCCGGTGGCGGCGCGGCTGGAAGAGCTGTGGCAGACTCACAAGGACCTGCCGCGGCCTGCCAAGGCCGGCCGGGTCATGGGGCTGTCTCAAAAGAAGTAACGCGCAAGGCTCGTCGGTCAGGACGGCGACGCCAACCTCTCCAGCGCTTCGCCACCCAGGCGATACGGCAGCCAGTTGCGGATCCACTTGAAGCCAAGACGTTCGTAGAAAGCGCGCGCCGGATTCCAGTCGAGCACGTTGAGGTCGATGCGCCTGTATCCTTTGGCGACGCATTCCTGCGCCAGCGCCTGCATGAGCGCGCGCGCGACGCCGCCGCGGCGCTCCTCGGGCACCACCCAGATATCCTCGACGAAGATGCCGCGCGCGGCGGTCCAGACGGAATAGTTGAAGGTGTAGAGCACGAAGCCAACAGGCGCGCCGGCGCGCTCGGCAATCAGGGCGGCGAATTGCGGATCCTTGCCGAAGCCGTCGCGCGCCAGCGATTGCGGCGTCGCGGTGACGGCGTCGGGCTCGTCCTCGTAGATCGCGAGATCGACCGAGAAGCGATGCAGCAACTCGGCATCGTCGGCTGTCGCCAGACGGACGATGACGGCAGCAACGGGCGTCTTGTCGTTCATTTCGCGGCGGCCTCCTTCAGTGCTTCGCGGATCACGGCCTCGTCACCGACGTGATTGACCAGCAGCAGGATCAGCCGCGCGTCGAAGTCACGGCACTGCTCGTCGCTGAGGCCCTTATGGGCATCGACGATGGCATTGTAGATGTCGTCCGGTCGGGCGAGGTTCAAGGTTCGTCGCAAGGCGGTCATGCGCGGCTCCTGCCCGTGCTGCGTCCTTGGGCACGCTCGACGGCGGCGGCGACAGCAACGGGATCGGGGCGGCGCCAGCGCGCCGCGATGTAGCGGTCGGGACGGATCAGATAGGTCGTGCCCGGACGGGCATCGTAGCGCCGCCACGCCAGGCCGTTCCCGCCGACCGCGATGCCGGTGATGCCGCCCGGCGTCTCGATACCGTCCGAGCCGAACGTCAGCAGGTTGAAATCGCGGCCCAGCCCGTCGATCAGCCAGCCGTTGCCGACCGGCGCGTCGAGCATCGCCCGTCCCGGCCCCGGACCACCGGCCCAGTCGCCGTCGCGGTCAGGCGTGTCGAGCGGTGACTCGGGCTGCTGCGTCGGCACCGACAGCCGGCCGCTGTTGATCAGGGCACGGGCGAAGGGGAAGTCGCGCGCCAGGGCGAGCGCGGCGTCGCGAAAGGCGCGCGAAGCCGGAAATTTGGGCGTGATGAAATCGGTACTGCGCGTCGAATTGAGGATGTTCTCGGCCGCCGCCGCGCGCCGTTCGCTGTCGTAGGAGTCGAGCAGCGCCTCGGGTGCCTTGCCGGTCACGACCAGGGCGAGCTTCCAGCCGAGATTGTCGACGTCGGCGATCGCGCCGTTGCCGCCACGCGCCCCGAACGGCGAGACGACATGGGCGGCATCGCCGGCGAAGATCACGCGGCCATGCACGAAGCGCTGCATCATGCGGCAGGCGAAGGTGTAGACGCTGGTCCACTCATGCTTCCAGCGCGCCTCGGAGCCGAACATCAGGCGCAGCCGGCGGTCGACATTCTCGGTCTTCTTCTCCTCCTCCGCATCGGCGTCATGGCCGAGCTGGAAGTCGACACGCAGCACGTTGTCGGCCTGGCGGTGCAGCAGCACCGAGTTCGCGGGATGGAACGGCGGATAGAACCAGAAGCGCCGCTCCTTGGGCAATTCGTCGAGCAGGCGGATGTCGGCGATCAGGAATTGGTCGTGGAAGACCTCGCCTTCGAACGCCAGGCCCAGCATGTGGCGCACCGCGCTGCGCACGCCGTCGCAGGCGACCAGCCATTCGGCCTCGAGCGTGTAGCGGCCGTCCGGCGTCTCGACGTCGACTGCGACATGATCGCCGCGAGGCGTGACGCCGACGACCTTGTTGCCAAAGCGCATCTCGATCGCAGGCTCGGCGAGGCAGCGCTCGTATAGATATTCCTCGACGTAGTACTGCTGCAGGTTCACGAAGGCTGGAAACTTGTGCCCAGGCTCTGGCTGAAGGTTGAAGCGGTAGAGGGCCTTGTCGCCGAGATAGACTTCGCCCTGCTCCCAGGTAATGCCCTTGTCGACCATGCGCTGGGCGATGCCGAAGCGGTCCCAGACTTCGAGGCTGTGCTTGGCCTGGCAGATCGAGCGGCTGCCGACGCTCACCGTGTCGTCCTCGTCGAGCAGGACTGCAGGCACGCCGCGCGCGGCAAGCTCCAGCGCCAACGTCGGACCAGCCATGCCGGCGCCTACGATCACCACCGGGCGGCGCGTGGACTTGCCGTCGAGCTCTATCGGCCGGCAGTAGGGATAGCGACGATAGGTATAGGAGCTCATCGACCGGTATGGGGAGCTCACACCGTCATCCCGACCGGAGCCGAGCGCAGCGAGGCGAAGTGGAGGGACCTGTTCTGTAGCTTCGTCGACAAGAAGAGGTCCCTCGACTGCGCCGCCCTTCGGGCGGCTTCGCTCGGGATGACGCTGGGGACCGGAGGCATCTTTCGATTACGCCTTCTCCAACGCCGACCACATCTCGATGTCGCGCTCGGCGGTCCAGATGCGAGGATGATCGAGGCCCTTGGCCTCGTCGTAGGCGCGCGACACGTCGAACGGCATGCAATGCTCGAAGATCACCCAGTTGCCGTAGCGCGGCTGCAGGGCGGTCATCGCCTTGTCGTAGGCCTGCTTCAGTGAATCGCCGGCCTCGGCGCTGCGCGACACCGCATTGTAGAGATCGCTCAGGAAGGCCTGCGTGCCGGCGATGCCTTCCTCGACGGCGCCTTCGCCCATCAGCGCATCGCCGCGACCCGGCACGAGGGCAAGGGCCCTGAGGTCGCGCAGCTTCTGCAGCGTCTCCGGCCAGTCCTTGTAGTGGGCGTCGCCGGCATAGGGCGTCGCGCCGTACTCGACGAGGTCGCCGCTGAACAAGGTGCGCTCCTCGGGCAGCCAGACGATGGTGTCGCCCTTGGTATGGCCGCGGCCGGCATGAATGATGTCGACCTGTAGCTTGCCCAGCCAGAGCGACATGCGATCGGCGAAGGTGATGGTGGGCCAGGTCAGTCCGGGAATGGTTTCGGCGGCGTCGAACAGGCGCGGAAAGCGCTGGAGCTCGGACTTGTAGTCCTGCGCGCCGCGCTCGACGATCATCTCGCGGGTGGCCTCGCTGCAGATGACATGCTGCGGCTCGAAGCCCGAGGCGCCCAGCACGCGCACCGCGTGATAGTGCGACAGCACGACGTACTTGATCGGCTTGTCGGTGACGGTGCGGATATACTCGACGACCTTGTGCGCCATCTTTGGCGTGGCCTGCGCATCGACAACCAGCACCGCATCGCCGCCGACCACGATGCCGGTATTGGGATCGCCCTCGGCGGTGAAGGCGTAAGCGTGCTCGGACAGGCGGCTGAAGGTGATCTTCTTCTCCGCCATATCCGCCTGCGAGGCGAAGGCCCGGGCCATCGATTCTTCTCCTTCTTGTCCTCGAGCGTAGCGCAGGCCCTCATCGCCGCATGCAATCGGCGTGAAATCCTTACCCTCACGATGACAGTATAGCTCAGTCCGAGCCGGTCTTCTGATAGCGCGACCGGTCGCCGGTGCGCACCGTGACCTCGAAACCGTCGTTGTCGCGCTCCATGCGCAAGGTCACCGGCGTCCCGGCCGGGCCGCTCGCCCACAGCTTGCGGTAGAAGTCTGCGAGGTCGTCGAGCACATCGCCGTTCAGGGCATGCAGGATGTCGTTGCGCTGCAGGCCGGCGCGATCGGCCGGGCCGCCGTCGGCGATGCCGCCGACCACGAGCCGACCCATGTGCTCGACCGTGTAGACGCCTAGCCAGGGACGCGCCGGTGTCGCCAGCCGCCCCTTCGTCAAAAGCTCCTGGAAGATCGGCTTCAACCGGTTGATTGGCACGTACATGTTGCCGGGGAACGCCGGCGCGCCCGGACCCAGCGCCTCCTGCACCAGGAGCGAGCCGATGCCGAGCAGCGAGCCGTCCTGACCAATCAGGGCAGAGCCGCCCCACAGCGGGTAGGCCGGCACGGTGAAGATGGCGTTGTCCAAAAGGTATTCCCAGTAGCCGGCGAACTCGCGCCGGCCGGCAACCTTGACCTTGAGCGTCGCCTTCTCGCCGCCCAGGCCCACGACATAGGCCTCACTGCGAAGCTCCAGCGAATCCGAATCACCGAACGTCAGGTGCTTCTGCCCGATCGGCTGCTCGGTGCGGACCAGGCCGAAGCCGCTTTCGTAGTCATAGCCGACGATGTAGGCAGGCCAGTCGTTGCCCTCGATATCGGTGATCGTGACGGTGTCGGCCTCCATGATCAGGTAGCCGATCGTGACGATGAGGCCGTCCGCGCCGATCAGCGCGCCGTGGCCCTCGCGCTCGGTGCCCAGCGTCTGGGCCGAACGGCGGTCCTTGGGAACGGTGGTCCGCAGACCGACCACCGCGGGAAGAGCGCCGGCCACCGCCGGCGGCAGATTGGAAACGCCGGGCCGGCGGGCCTCGACCGCCTCCTGGCCCGTCGGTATGTGACCACCCGATCCGTTCGCCGAACCGTTCAACCCTCGGGCCATCGGCAACCTCCACCTCCGGCGCGCACGGCACCGGCACATTCCTCCCGGACGTCAAAGATAGGCGTCCGGGCCGGCGATTGCTATATGACCGTGCATGGCGCCCCCCGCCGATCCGTTCGAAATCACCGACGATCCCGTACCGACTGATCCACAGCCGGCCCGGCGCACCGTCGTGCCCAACGCCTATCTGGAAGGGCTGAACGAGGAGCAGCGCAAGGCGGTCGTGCACGAGGGCGGTCCGTTGCTGGTGCTGGCCGGCGCCGGCACGGGCAAGACCCGTGTGCTGACCACCCGCATCGCCCACCTTTTGATCACCGGCCGGGCTCGCCCATCGCAGATCGTTGCCGTCACCTTCACGAACAAGGCGGCGCGCGAAATGCTCGACCGCGTCGCGAGCCTGATCGGCGGTGCAGCCGACGGCATGTGGCTCGGCACCTTCCACGCCATCGGCGTGCGCGTGCTGCGCCGCCATGCGGAGCTGGTGGGGCTGAAAAGCAATTTCACTATTCTCGACACCGACGACCAGACGCGGCTGATCAAGCAACTGCTGCAGGCCGAAGGCATCGACGACAAGAAATGGCCCGCCCGCATACTTTCCGGCATCATCCAGCGCTGGAAGGATCGCGCGCTGGTGCCTGACAAAGTGTCGGGCGACGATGCCGGCGAGTTCGCCAACGGCAAGGCGGTCGAGATCTATCGCCAGTACCAGGCTCGGCTCGCCGAGGTGAATGCCGTCGATTTCGGCGACCTCGTGATGCATTGCGTCACCCTGTGGCAAAGCCATGCCGACGTGCTGGCGCAGTATCACCGTCGCTTCCGCCACATCCTGGTCGACGAGTACCAGGACACCAACGTGGCGCAGTACCTGTGGCTCCGGTTGCTGGCGCAGGGCACGCCCGACGTCTGCTGCGTCGGCGACGACGACCAGTCGATCTACGGCTGGCGCGGCGCGGAGGTCGGCAACATCCTGCGCTTCGAGAGGGATTTCCCGGGCGCGACCATCGTCCGGCTGGAGCGCAACTACCGCTCGACGCCGCATATCCTGGCCGCCGCCTCGCACCTGATTGCCCACAATGAGGGGCGCCTGGGGAAAACTCTGTGGACCGATCTCAAGGAAGGCGAGCGCATCTCCCTCAAGGGCGTGTGGGACGGCGACGAGGAGGCGCGCACGGTCGGCGAGGAGATCGAGGCTCTGCAGCGCGACAAGCATGCGCTCAGCCAGATCGCCATCCTGGTGCGCGCCGGCTTCCAGACCCGCGAGTTCGAGGAGCGGTTCATCACCATGGGCCTCCCTTACCGGGTGATCGGCGGCCCGCGCTTCTACGAGCGCCAGGAGATCCGCGACGCCCTGGCCTACTGCCGCGTCACCGTGCAGCCCGACGACGATCTTGCCTTCGAGCGTATCTACAACACGCCGCGCCGCGGGTTGGGCGAATCGGCGCTGCGCTCGCTGCGCATCATCCAGCGCGCCCAGAAGGTGTCGCTGTTCGAGGCGACGCGCCGGGCGCTGGAGACCGACGAGCTGAAGGGCCGGCAGCGCAAGTCGCTGGGCGACCTCATAAAGAACTTCGACCGCTGGCGGGCGATGCTCGACGGCATGACCCATGTCGAGGTCGTCGAGACCATTCTGGAAGAATCGGGCTACACCGACATGCTGCGCATGGACCGCTCGCCCGAAGCCGAAGGACGGCTGGAGAACCTGAAGGAGCTGACCAACGCCCTGCAGGAGTTCGACACCCTGCCGGCCTTCCTCGAGCATGTGGCGCTGCTGACCGACAATGCCGAGCGCGCGGGCAGCGACATGGTCAGCGTCATGACGCTGCATGCCGCCAAGGGGCTGGAGTTCGACACCGTGTTCCTGCCCGGCTGGGAGGAAGGCCTGTTCCCCAACCAGCGTGCACTCGACGACAAGGGCGTGGCCGGCCTCGAGGAGGAGCGTCGGCTGGCCTATGTCGGCCTCACGCGGGCGCGCAAGCGGGCCTATGTTTCCTTCGCCGCCAACCGGCGCGTCTTCAACCAGTGGCAGGCGGCCATTCCCTCGCGCTTCCTGCGCGAACTGCCGGCCGGGCAGCTGGCCGAGAGCAGCGATGCCGGCCTCTACGCCACCTATTCCGCCGGCCATCATGGCGGCCTGCGCGAACAGGCCAGCGGCTTCGACTATGAAAGCCTGGGCGTCACCAGTGTCGGTCGCTCACGCACGCGCTGGCGCGACGAGACGTTCGACGACCGACGCGCCGTCGAGGGTGACAAGCCCGATCTCAGCGTCGGCCAGCGCGTGTTCCACCAGAAATTCGGCTATGGCCGTATCGTCGCTGTCGACGGCAACAAGCTCGACATCGAGTTCGAAAAGGCTGGAGCCAAGAAGGTTCTGGACAGTTTCATCGAGGCCGCCTGAGCCTCGACTGTTGGGGAGTAACGCCATGTTTCGTGCGCTGGTTGTCGCACTCGTTCTCGTCTTCGCGTCCGGCGCCGCATGGGCCCAGGGCGGCAAGGTCACCGTCGTGACCTCTTTCTCCAAGGATGTCACCGACCCGCTCAAGAAGGCCTTCGAGAAGGCCGCGCCCGGCACCACCCTGGAAGTGCAGAATCGCAACACCAATGCCGCCGTAAAGTTCATCGAGGAGACCAAGGCAAACAATCAGGTCGACCTGCTCTGGGCTTCCGCGCCCGACGCCTTCGAGGTGCTGAAGGGCAAGAAGCTTCTCGACGCCTACAAGCCCAAGGCCACCGGCATCGCCGAGAAGGTCGGCTCGTATCCGGTCAACGACAAGGACGGATTCTATTCCGGCTTCGCCGCCTCAGGCTACGGCATCATGTGGAACGAGCGCTATGTTAAGGCAAAGAAGCTGCCGACTCCCAAGGAGTGGCAGGACCTCGCGCAGGCGCCCTACTACGACCACGTCTCGATCTCGGCTCCATCACGCTCCGGCACCACGCATCTCACGATCGAGACGATCCTGCAGGGCGGAGGCTGGGACCAGGGCTGGCGCACGATCAAGGAGATCGCCGGCAACCTTCACCAGGTGACGGACCGCTCGTTCGGCGTGCCCGAAGCCGTGAACTCCGGCCAGGTCGGATACGGCATCGTCATCGACTTCTTCGCCTTCTCCTCGCAGGGAAGCGGCTTTCCGGTGAAGTTCGTATATCCGTCGGTGACGACGCTGGTGCCGGCCAACATCGGCATCGTGGTCAACGCACCCAACAGAGCCGGCGCCGAGGCCTTCATCGAGTTCCTGCTGTCCCCGGCCGGCCAGGAGGCGTTGCTCGAACCCACGATCCGCCGCCTGCCGGTGCGGCCGGCGACCTATGAGAAGGCGCCGCCCGACTATCCCAATCCCTTCAAGGACAAGAACCTGCAGGGGCTGCTGACCTTCAACGCCGAATTGTCGGAGAAGCGCAACGAGACGGTCGACGTGCTGTTCGACCAGCTCATCACCTTTCAGCTCGAGGCTCTGAAGGCCGCGACCAAGACGCTGCACGAGGTCGATGCGGCGCTGGCCAAGAACGACAACGCCCAGGCCCGTGCGCTTGCCAAGGAAGCACGCGACCTTGTCGCCGCCATGCCGATCAGCGACACGCAGGCCGCCGCGCCCGAGATGCGCGCGGCCTTCACCGGCGGCAAGGAGAAGACGGCGCGTCAGGCCGAGCTCGAGCAGCAATGGGCGGCCTTCGCCAAGCAGAAGTACACGGCGGCCAAGGCCAAAGCTGACGAGGCGCTGAAGCTCGTTCGTTGACGGCGATCGTGATGATGGACGGTTCTTTGTCCTCTGCCCCGCCGGGGGCAGAGGTTGGGTGAGGGGGGATGCGCACGTCGTCGTCCCCTCTCCCCGCCTCTTCACCCGGCAGGCCCCAGGAACGCTACGTCGTTTTCCGGATCTCGGGACCCGCCGTCCTCGCACTTGCGATCGCGCTTTTCCTGATCGTCTTCCTGGTCGTTCCTGTCGCGGCGGTCGTCTACGTCGCCTTCACCGAGAAAGGCACCGGCGCTCCGACCCTGGCGAACTTCCTCGACTTCGCACGCACCGACCTGTTCGTGCGATCGTTCTGGAACTCGGTCTACGTCTCGGCGATGACCGTGCTGTGGTCGTCGGTGCTGGCATTGCCGCTCGCCTACCTGACGACGCGCTTCGAGTTCCGCGGCGCCGCGCTGGTGCAGACGCTGGGCTTCCTGCCGCTGATCATGCCGCCCTTCGTCGGCGCGGTGGCCATGCAGCTCCTGTTCGGCCGCAACGGCACCGTGAACCTGCTGCTGGACGAGTGGTTCGATTTCAAGATCGGCGTCATGGAAGGGTTGAACGGCGTCATCTTCCTGCAGGCCATCCATTACTTCCCCTTCATCCTGATCAATCTCTCGGCGGCGCTGCGCAACATCGACCGTGCAATGGAGGAGGCGGCCCAGAACCTGGGCAGCTACGGCTTCCGCCTGTTTCGCCGCATCGCCCTGCCCCTGGCCATGCCCGGTTACATCGCCGGCGCCAGCCTGGTTTTCGTAAAGGTGTTCGACGACGTCGCGAGCCCGCTGTTGCTCAACGTCAAGGAGATGCTGGCGCCCCAG
Source organism: uncultured Rhodospirillales bacterium (assembly GCA_902825855.1). Lineage (GTDB taxonomy): Bacteria > Pseudomonadota > Alphaproteobacteria > Reyranellales > Reyranellaceae > Reyranella. Next base: position 19,357 of record CADECW010000031.1, read on the forward strand.
GCCTATCTGCGCATTACCTCGATCGGCATCGACGACCCCATGGGCTACGTCATCTCCGTGGTGCTGATCGCCATCGCCGTTGCGACCATGTGGGGCTCAGCCCGGGTGTTGAAGGGCAAGGACTACGCCACGGTGCAGCGTGGCGGCGGCGGTCTGGCACGGCGGCGCCTGACGCGCCGCCAGTCGGTCATCGCCTACGCGGTGGTGCTGCTGGTTCTGGCCCTCGTGCTGGCACCGCATGTCGGACTGTTGCTGCTCTCCTTCGCCACGGTGTGGTCGTTCAGTCCCCTGCCCGACGGCTTCACCCTGGCGCACTACGCCCGCGTCCTGGGCGACAGCTCTCTGTATATAAGCAATACCCTGCTCTACTCCGGTCTGGCCGCGGCCATCGACGTGGCGGTCGGCGGCGCCATTGCCTACCTGGTGCTGCGCACGCGGCTGCCCGGCCGGCAGATGCTCGACTGGCTGGCCGGGGCGGCCCTGGCGGTGCCCGGTGTGGTGCTGGGCATCGGCTACCTGCGCGCCTTCTATGGCGTGACGCTGCCGGGTGGCGTGCCCATGGCCACGCTGTGGGTCATGATCGTGCTGGCGATCGCCATCCGCCGCCTGCCCTACGCCTTGCGCGCCGCCTACGCTGCCCTGCAGCAGCTCTCGGTGTCCCTGGAAGAAGCGGCGGAGAACCTCGGCGCCACCAAGTCCCGCACCATACGCCGCGTCGTCGTGCCGTTGATGACCGGTGGGCTTCTGGCCGGTTTCGTCACCAGCTTCGCCACCGCCGCGGTCGAACTCTCGGCAGTGCTGATGCTGGTGCAGAACAATTCGGACGCGCCGCTGTCCTACGGTCTCTATGTGCTCATGCAGACACCGGCCGGCCGCGGTGCCGGAGCTGCAATGGGTGTCATCGCGGTGGTCATCGTGGCGATCTGCATGGGCCTGTCGCAGCTTGCCGTCGACCGCTCGCAACGCAACCGCGGTCTCGATATATGAGCGGCACGATGTCCAAGGCGGTCAGCATCGACATTCACGGCGTCAACCTGAGCTACGGCGCCACGCCAATCCTCAAGGGCATCGATCTGTCGATCAGTCCGGGCGAGTTCTTCGCCTTTCTGGGCCCGTCCGGCTGCGGCAAGACCACCCTGCTGCGCCTGATCGCGGGCTTTGCCCAGGCGCAGACCGGCCAGGTGCTGCTCGATGGCGAAGACGTCGCCGGCCTGCCGCCGTGGAAACGCGATGTCGGCATGGTGTTCCAGAGCTATGCGCTGTGGCCGCACATGACCGTGGCCAGGAACGTCGCCTTCGGGCTGGAGGAGCGCCGGCTGCCGCGCCGCGACATCGAGCGCAAGGTGGCCGAGGCACTGGAACTGGTCGGCCTCGCCGCCTACGCCGACCGCCGGCCGGCGCAGCTGTCGGGCGGCCAGCAGCAGCGCGTCGCGGTCGCGCGCACCATCGCCATCGAGCCCAAGGTGCTGCTGCTCGATGAGCCGCTCAGCAACCTCGACGCCAGGATGCGGGTCAGCGTGCGCCGCGAACTGCGCTCCCTGCAACAGCGACTGGGATTGACGACCATCTTCGTCACCCACGACCAGGAGGAAGCCAACACCATCTGCGACCGCATCGCCGTGATGGAGGCCGGCACCATCCGCCAGGTCGGCACCCCGATGGAACTCTACGAGCGACCCGACAATCTTTTCGTCGCCGGCTTTCTAGGCGCCGCCAACATCCTGGAGGGCAAGACCATGAACGGCGCATTCGAAGTTGCGGGCGCGCGTCTGCCCCTGCGCGCCGGCGCTCAGATACCGGCCGGCGCAAAGCTGGTGTTCCGGCCGCAGCATGCGACGCTTGCCAGCACCGGCACCTTGCGCGGCCGCATCGTGCATCGCGAATTCCTGGGCGCCACAGTGCGTTACGGCGTACGCGTCGACGACAGCGAGATCCTGGTCGATGCGCCGTTCCAGACGGGCGGCGACCTCCAGGCCGTCGGCGACACCGTCGGGATCAACCTGTCGCCCGAGCGTGCTCTTTACCTGGCGGCTTGATCGATGCCCGCCAAAGCAAGCTTCGTCGCCCCCGCCGCCGAGCGCGCTGCCTGGGAGGCCGCGCTGGAAGAGCGGCTGACCGAGGCGGGTTTTGTCGTCACGAGCTGCGAGATCTCGCGCGACGGCCCGTGGCGCATCGAGGTGTTCGGCGAGGCCGAGGACCCCGAGGTTGCCGATGCGATCGGAGCAGCGGCCCGTCTTCTCGGCAGGCCCGAGCCGCCATGGGCATGGGAAAAGCTGCCCGACATCGACTGGGTCGCCGAGAACCAGCGCTCGTTCCAGCCGTTTGCCGTCGGCCCCTTCTGGGTCCATCCCTCGCACAATGCGGATGGCAAGCCGGCGGATCTGCTGCCCTTGCGCATCGATGCCGGCATGGCTTTCGGCACCGGCACCCACGCCACGACGCGAGGCTGCCTGGAGATGCTGGCCACGCTCGATCGGGCGGAGACGTCCAATAGCGCCGATGTCGGCTGCGGCAGCGGCATCTTGACGATCGCCATGGCCAAGCTGTGGCGGCGACCGGTGATCGGCGGCGACAATGACGTCGAAGCTGTCGAGGTTTCACGCGAAAATTCGGGACTCAACGGCGTCAGTGATCTCTGCCGCTTCGTGCATGCCATCGGACTGCGGCATGGCGTCCTGCAGACTCGGATACCCTACGATCTTGTCGTTGCCAACATCCTGGCCGGCCCACTGATGGAGCTGTCAGAATCCTTCTCAGAAGCTGTCCGGCCGGGTGGTCGCGTGTTGCTGAGCGGACTTCTGCTCGAGCAGGCCGGCGACATTCTCGCCGTCTATCGCCGCTGGGGCTTCGTGCTGGAGCGCCATGTCGACCTCGAAACCGGCGGCGCGATATGGCGCACGCTGCTGCTCCGCCGGGCCGCGGGCTGAGCTCAGCCGGCAGCGGCGCCGCGCAGGAACGGGTCCGCCGGATGCGGCAAACCCATGTTGTCGCGCAAGGTCGGACCGCGATAATCGGTCGGCCGCAGGCCGCGGCGGCGCAGCTCCGGTACGACCAGCTCGACGAAATCGCGCAGGCTGCGCGGCTCGACCGGCATGGAGAGCATGAACCCGTCGCAGGCCTTGCCGCGGTACCAGTCTTCCATCATGTCGACGACCTGTACGGGATCCCCCTTCACCATGTTGCCGCCGTGGGTCGGCAGCACGCGCTCGTAGGTGGCGCGCACGCTCAGGCCCTCACGCGCCGCCATGTCCAGCACCGAGCGGCCGATCGCCGTGCCGCCCAGGCTCTCGCCCTGGCGCCGTGGCATCGGCCCGTCGATCGGCAGGCCGGTCAAGTCGATGCCGACGACCTTCGACAGATAGCTGACGGCGAGGGCAGGCGAGATCAGCGCCTGCAGCTCCTGAAACAGGCAGTCGGCCTCCGCCGCGGTACGGCCGACCAGCACGCTGAGTGCCGGAAGGATGCGCAGCGCGTCCGCCGGCCGGCCGTACTTCTTCATCCTGCTCTTGATGTCGGCGTACTCCGCCTGAGCCTCGGCCTTGCTGCTGGCGGTGCCGAACAGGCCTTCCGCGCCGTAGGCCGCCAACTCCTTGCCGGCGTCGGACTGGCCGGCCATGAAGACGACAGGCTGTCCTTGCGGCGTGCGCGCGACGTTGAGCGGTCCCTTCACCGTGAAGTGCTTGCCGCGATGATTGGTCAGACGGACGCGTCCAGGGTCGAGATATCGGCCGGTCGACTTGTCCTGCAGAAAGGCGTCCGTCGCCCATGAATCCCAGAGCGACCGCACGACGTCGAGGCTCTCGCGGGCGCGCTCGTATCGCTCCTCCCGGCCGAAATGCTCGTCGCGGCCGAAGTTCTTCGAGTCTTCGACGTATTGCGTCGTGACGAGATTCCAGCCGGCGCGGCCACCGCTCAGGTGATCGAGCGACGCGAACTTGCGGGCAATCGTGAAGGGTTCCTCGTAGCTGGTGGTCGCCGTCGCCACGAGGCCGATCCGGCCGGTGTGCTGAGCGACGGCGGAGAACAGCGTCACCGGTTCGAACACCGCCGGACGATCGGACGGGCTGTTGGCGGCGAACAGGACCGGCTTGTCCATCTGGCGCACCCCGTTGCCGTCGGCCAGGAACATCATGTCGATGCCGCCGCGCTCGGCGATCTGCGCCATCTCGATCATGCATTGAAGCTGCATGCTGGTCGTCGGGAATGAATCGCGATGGCGCCAACCGCCGAGATGACCGCCCAGTGCGCCGCCGGTGAAGCCCAGAACCATCATGCCGGCACCATCATGACGCGCCGCTGCGGCGGGCTCAGCAAGAAAAAGGGCCGGCTTTCGCCGGCCCTTGTACGCTTACGCTTACGCTACTGAAGTTACTGATGCTTACGCAACGCGACGCAGATTCTCGTTCGCGGCTGGAACGGCGCGCGCATGGGCGATCTCCGGCACGATCCCTTCCGCCACCGATTCGCGAATTGCGAACGGAATGTCGCCGCGGGTCAGGCCGATGTCGGCCAATTCGCGGTCGCTCATGCGGATGAGCTGAGCCTCGGCAGCGCGCAGCTTGAAGTTCGTCTTGATCGCAGCCACAAGGCGGCTGCCCTGGCGGCCGAGCCACAGCAGGGCATCGGCCAGGCCGTCGGCGACCAATTCGGCTCGGGCGTAGCGCGCACGCAGTTCGAGCCTCTTGCGGTCCTCAAAGGACATGGTCGTCTTGGCAATGTCGTTTCCCCCCGCCGGCGAAGTTTCGCTGGTCAGATTCTCAAACATCTGGATCGGCTGGGTCATCATGGTCTGCTCCTTGTGCGACGCGGTCGGTAGTGGATGTTGCGTTGCACAGAGCAAATATAGAGCCTTGAGTTGCAGCAATAAGTGAAGGCTCGGAACGACTGATATGCGCTAGACGCATGGTAGTACCCGATTGCGCATTCCGTACCTGTGCAAGTACGAAAATTGCGCCGATTGCCACTCCTGACCCCACCGCGTTACGGTCGCGGCGACATGACTTCCACCCCAGACGACGTCCTTCACCTGTTGCGCCAACGCGGCCGCAATCCTGACCCCTCGGCCCTCGATTCCCTCATGCGCGGTGTCGCCGCAGCTCCGGAGGGGCTCGCCGGCCCCGAATGGGTCGAACTGGTCGACCCCGGCGCCGATGTCGAGCTCACCCGCGCCCTGCAAGCCTGGCGCGAGGAACTGTCCCAGGCCGATGACGGCCTCGGCGCCTCGCCGGCGCCGACGTCGCGTTTGGCAGCGCTGCGCGTCGAGCTCAAGCACCGCGGCCTCGACGGCTTCGTCGTGCCGCGCGCCGACGAGCATCAGGGCGAGTACGTGCCGCGGCGCTCGCAGCGGCTGGCCTGGCTCACCGGCTTTCGTGGCTCGGCCGGGCTTGCCATCGTGCTGGCCGAGCGCGCGGCGATCTTCATCGACGGCCGCTACACGCTGGCGGTGCGCGCCCAGGTCGACACCGACGCCTTCGCGCCGCACCAGATACCAGAGGAATCGCCCGAAACCTGGATCGCCGAGAACCTGCCCAAGGGCGGCCGGCTCGGCTTCGACCCCTGGCTCGTGACTGTCGACGGCCATGACCGTTTCGCGCGTGCCAGCCAGCGCGCCGGCGGTGAATTCGTGCCGGTCGATTCCAACCCCGTCGATTCCGTATGGCGCGACCGTCCGCCGGCGCCGCTGGCGCCGGTGCTGCCGCATCCGGACGAGTTCGCGGGCGAAAGCAGTGCGGCCAAGCGCGCGCGGATCGGCGGCACCGTCAAGGCCAAGGGCGCCGACGTGGCACTGATCACCCAACCCGATTCGATCGCCTGGCTGTTGAACGTGCGCGGCGGCGACGTGCCGCGTACGCCGTTCGCGCTGGGCTTCGCCTTGCTGCACGGCGACGGGCATGTCGATCTCTACATGGACCGCCGCAAGGTGCCCGACCGGACGCTTGCCTGGCTCGGCAATGCCGTGACCCTGGCGCCCACCGACGAACTCGGTGCCGCACTCGACACGCTGGGCAAGGTCAACAAGACGGTTCTGATCGAGACCGCGACGGCCCCGATCTGGGCAGCCAATCGCCTGCAGGCCGCTGGTGTCACGATGGTGCGCGACGCCGATCCGGTGGCGCTGCCCAAGGCCTGCAAGAACGCCGTCGAGATGGATGGCATCCGCAGCGCCCATCGGCGCGACGGCGCGGCCGTCAGCCGTTTCCTGGGTTGGCTCGGCCGCGAATCGAAGGCGGGCAAGCTGCGCGAGATCGAGGTGTCGGACCGGCTGCAGGCACTGCGCCAGGAGACCGGCAAACTTCGCGACCTGAGCTTCGACACGATCTCCGGCGCCGGCCCCAATGGCGCCATCGTGCACTATCACGCTTCCGCGGCGACCGAGCGCACGCTCGAGACCGGCACCCTCTATCTGGTCGATTCAGGCGGCCAGTATCGCGACGGCACGACCGACATCACCCGCACGGTGGCGATCGGCACGCCGAGCCCCGAGATGCGCGACCGTTTCACGCGCGTTCTCAAGGGCCATATCGCGCTCGCCATGGCGCGCTTTCCGGCCGGCACGACGGGCTCGCAGCTCGATGCGCTGGCGCGTTATGCGCTGTGGCAGGCCGGGCTCGACTACGACCACGGCACCGGCCATGGTGTCGGCGCCTATCTCTCGGTGCACGAGGGGCCGCATCGCATCTCCAAGATGCCGAACAACGTCGCCCTGCAGCCCGGAATGATCGTCAGCAACGAGCCCGGCTACTACAAGACCGATGCCTACGGCATCCGCATCGAGAACCTGGTTGCCGTGCGCGAGGCGAAGATCGACGGTGCCGACCGGCGCTACCTCGAGTTCGAGACGCTGACGCTGGCGCCGATCGATCTCGCCTGTGTCGAGCCCGGCCTGCTGACCGAGGCCGAACGGCAGTGGCTGAACGACTATCACCGCCGGGTGCGCGAGACGGCGTCGCCGCAGGTCGACGACGCGACGAAGGCATGGCTCGTCGAGGCGACGCGCGCGATCTAAATGCGCACCAAGTCGCCTATTCAAGCACCACAACCATGGCACGGTACCGCCGCTTCTCAGCGTGCTGAAGCGGAGTGACACCGTCGCGGTCGCCGATGGTCTTGTCGGCACCCGCCGCCACGAGCGCCCTGGCCGTAGCGACATGGCGTTCACCGCCGTCGCCGAGCACGACCGCCTCGATGAGTGCTGTCCAGCCCAGATTGTTCACATGGTCGAGGGGCGCACCGGCTTGGATCAGTGCCTTCACCACCTCGTCGTGCCCCAAGTGCGCCGCTGCTATCAAAGCAGTTCCGTCGTATCGGCTGGTGACGGCTCGCGGGTTGCCGCCGAGTTCGATTGCAAGCTTGACCATGCGAACATCGTCTTTGACGGCCGCGATGGTGATTACATCGTAGCGGTCATTCTCGAGTGCATTGATGTCCCCTCCACCCGCAATGAGTGCTCGAATGGCGTCATAGCGAGAGCCGAACGCGGCGACGTGAAGGGGTGTGCGGCCAGCCCCGTCACGAGCGTTGGGATTGGCGTTGCCCGCGATCAGCATGCGGATCTCATCGACGCTCCCGGACGCTGCCGCCTTGTGAAGTCCGGTGTAGGCCGCGAGCTCCGAACCGCTCGGCGGTACCTGAGCGCCTGCTCCGGCGCCTGCCACGAGGAACACAAGACCCGCAATGATCAGGTGAACAAGCATCCTCGCCTCCCGGTCGCTCTCAGCGATCCAAACCGGCCTTCCGCAGTCCCCCGACGTACAGGTCCATGAGCTCCCGTGTCTGGTAGGGGACATTCGCACGGACCCAGGCAATCGTGAGCGGTGGGCGATGCCTGCGGCGGATGGAGGACAGGAACGCACGCGCCTCCTCGATCCGTCCGGCGTGAGCGAGGCTCGAGCAATGCAGGCGCTGGGCTCCCTGGAAGCCCGGCCTCAAACGCAGATTCTCCTCGGTCAATCGAAGGGCCTTGTCGAAGCGGCGCGCCGCGTGGTGTGCAATTGCGATGCTTCCCCGGAACAATGTGATTTCCGGATCGAGCGGGCTTAGTCGGATCGCTGCTTCGCCGTGCTCGATCGCTTCGTCGGAGCGGCCGGCGAACGCCATGCCACGGCTGAGGTGTGCGTGGGCGGCGGCGGAGCTCGGCGTCAAATTCACCGCCCCCTGGAAGGCGGCGATCGCTTCGTCGGTGCGCCGGCGCATGAGCGCGGCATAGCCGAGAGCCGAGTATCCCCAGGGATTTCGGTCATCGAGCGCAATGGCGCGTTCGGCATGTCGCCGGCCGACGGGTACGGCCTCGTCCTTGTCGACCCATCCCATGTGCGCCGCGAAGCTGAGTGCGAAGCCGAGGAACGCTTGCGCCGGCGCGAAGTCCGCGCTTCGGTCGGCCGCCTCCTTCAGGCCGGTGATTGCACTGTCGTAGTCGACCTTCGTCAATCGCCACAAGTGGCTCCGGGCGCGCGCCACCAGCTCCCAGCTACCGATGTCGGCCGGCGACAGGGATGCCGCGCGCCTTCCTTCGGCTGCGAGGAGATGCGGTTCGACTGCCGCCGCGACGCTGCGTGTGATCTCGTCCTGGACCGCGAATATCTCGCCAGTCTCCCTGTCGTAGCGCTCCACCCACTGGTGCACGCCGGTCGTTGCATCTATGAGCTGGGCAGTCACCCGAATGCGGTCGCCCGAACGCCGGACGCTGCCCTCGAGGACGTAGCGCACGCCAAGCTCGTGCGAGATCCGCTTCAGGTCGACAGGCCGTTTCCGGTAGGTGAATGAGGAGTTTCGCGCAATGACGAACAACCAGCGAATTCGTGCCAACTCGGTTATCAGGTCCTCTGTGATTCCATTGGCGAAGTGACCATCGTTCCGGTCCGCGCTCATGTCCGCGAACGGCAGCACCACCAGTGAGGGTTGGGCCGGCGGGCCTGGTTTCGACAGTTGGGTATTCGTTCCGGCATGGCTGAAGCCGGACGGTTCCCTCTCCTCGGTAATCTTGCCGACGAAACGAAACCCCTTTCGCGGCAGCGTTCGGATGAGAGTTTGGCTGTCCCCGCTGTCGCCGACGGCAGCCCGCGCTGCGTTGATGCGGTTTGCCAGCGCGGAGTCCGAGACGATGCGCCCGCACCAGACAGCCTGAAACAGGTCGTCCTTGCTGACGACACGTTCGCAGTTGCGGATCAAGTAGACCAGCAAGTCGAACACTTGCGGTTCCAGCGCCACCAGGACGCCGGCGCGCTGCAATTCACGCCGCTTCGGGTCGAGGACACATTCTTCGAACGCCCAGCGCATCGAGCCTACCTCTGTTGCGAACGCCATCCTGCCCCAGGCGGAAAATGAATGAAATCTGGAGACGGAGGTGACGAATCCCTCAAGACAGCCTCGCCGGACACTTCCATCATTTCCTCCCGAGTGGGCACGCAAGTGCCGTCAGGGGGAACGATGAAGGAATCGGCCATTTCCGCTGCAAGCGGCTTCCAGGACGCAGACCGTTACGAACGACTGATGGGTCGCTGGAGTCGCAGGCTGGCACCTTCGCTCATCAGGTTCGGCGGTCTCAGCGAAGGCGATCGCGTGCTGGACATGGGTTGCGGCACGGGCAGTCTGATATTCGCCCTGCCCGACTTCGCCGACGTCGCATCGGCCAGCGGGATAGATCTGGCGGAACCCTATGTCACTGCTGCTCGCGCGCGAAACACCGATCGGCGCTTTACCTTCGACGTGGGCGACGCGCGTGCCCTGCCGTATCCGGACTCGTCGTTCGACCGGGCCTTCTCGCTGCTGGTGCTGCACTTCATCCCCGAAGCGCGGAAAGCAGTGGAGGAGATGTGCCGCGTCGTCCGCCCCGGCGGCACAATCGCCGCCGCCGTGTGGGACGGTTATGGCGGGCAACCTTTCGCCCGAATCCTCTGGGACATTGCCGGCGTCCTCGATCCGACGCTGGAGCGGCCACTCTTTCGCCCTCTCAACGGACCGGGCGAGATGAAGAAGCTATGGCTGGATCTCGGCCTGCGCGATGTCGAGCAGGTCAGCTTGCTGACCCACATGGAATTCCAGTCCTTCGAGGACTATTGGGCACCATTTGCCAGTGGTGAAGGACCGCATGGTCAGTATGTCGTCAAGTTGCCCGATGAGAAGCGCGATAACCTGAGAGAGCATGTACGTCGCGCCTATGTCGCCAATCGTCCTGACGGCCCTCGTTCCATGGCTGCTGTCGCTTGGGCCTGTCGAGGCAAGGTGCCAGAAAGCCAGGCTTCGCCGAGAGTTGGTCCCGCCTGATCCCGAGCGCACAGGAGCCATCCGCGCGTGAACAATGGACGTTTAGCCTTGGCGACAGCGAGGTGCTCGAAAGCGTCGATTGCGCCGCGCGCGATTCCCAACGCTGCCGACACAATCGCAACGCCGAATACCGCCCTGAATGGCAGCGCATACCGCTTCAAGACCTCAGGCCAGCGGTCGTATGTTCTGATTCAGGCGAAAGAAGTTTTCAGGATCGTACTTCGCCTTGATCTGCTGCAGACGTCGGTAGTTCGGTCCATACGCCTCCGCAACGGCGTCCTGCGGCTCGTCACCGTCGAGATTGTTGACGTAGCTTCCCGCGCCCATGAAGGACTGCAGGGCAGCAAAGGACTCGCGGGCCCACGAGATGCAGGCCGCGTTCTGTCCGCGATCCATCCATTGCGCCAGCACCAGCGCACTGTGACCCGGCGAACGATGGGGAAAAGCGGTGTCGGTCGGTCCGATGCGCGTGACGGCGCCGTGGTAATGTTCAAGCAGTATCTGGCCCATCGGCGTCGGGCAGCGCGCGAAGCAATCGATCATGGCACGGATGGCGTCGTCGCTCAGCGCAGCGAGAAAGCGCGACTTCCAGTAGTTGAGTGCGCCACGTGGATAGGCCGCATCCAGCAAGTTGTTCATCTGGGTGTAAGGGATCGGACCAATGGCATCGATAGCCGGCTTGCCGAATGCCTTGATGGGCTGCATTGCCCTGTCGCCCGCTGCCAGCGATCCGCAGTGGCAAAGCACCATTGCCGCCAGCTTCTGGCCCGAACCGTCGGGCGCATGCACCAGCGTGCCGGCCATGGAGATCTCGTCAGGAAGCTGGCTGGCAACATCGCGGTAGTGGCGCAGGACATCCCAGGCCATGTCGAACGGATAGGCTATCAGACCGCCGGTGATCTGGGGGCCGACGGGATGCAACTGGTATTCCAGGGACGTCGCGATACCGAAATTGCCGCCGCCCCCGCGCACGGCCCAGAACAGGTCGGCATTCTCCTTCGCGCTGGCGGTGACGGCGCGACCGTTCGCCAGGACCACGTCGACCGACAGCAGATTGTCCACCGCCAGGGCGTACTTGCCCATCAGCCAGCCGAGGCCGCCCCCCAGCGTGAGTCCCGCGATACCCGTGGTCGAAACGACGCCGCCCGTTACCGCCAAGCCGTGCACTTGGGTTTCACGATTGAGCTCGCCCCAGGTGACGCCTCCTTGGGCACGTGCGGTACGGCGGGTCGGGTCGACGTGGATGCCTTTCATCAGCGCGAGGTCGATCATCACGCCGCCTTCGACGGTGGCCCGCCCCGCTACGTTGTGACCGCCGCCACGCACGGCCGTCTCGAGACGGAGCTTTTGCGCGATGCCGACAGCGTCGGCGACGTCAGCCACGCCGCGACATCTGGCGATCAACGCCGGACGTTTGTCGATCAGGCCGTTGTGAACACGTCTGGCATCGTCGTAGGTCGCGTCGCCGGGCCTGAGAAGCTGTCCGGAAAAAATGGGAGTGAACTCTGCGGCGGTGTCCGCAATGTCCAGCGCCATGACTTCCTCCTCGCCAAGATTGTCCTGATCATTCTCAACTCGGCTTGTCCGAGCAAACGCGCAGATTTCAGCTGCAGATGAATTGACTTCATCTACAATGGCGACATGTTGAAGCTTCCGCCCCTGGTAGAGCTCCGTGCCTTCGAGGCTGCGGCACGACACATGAGTTTCAAGAAGGCAGCCGTGGAGCTTTGTGTGACGCCAACGGCAATCAGCCATCAGATACGGCTGCTCGAGCAATATTGCGGGCGCTCGCTTTTTCGCCGCCGGCCGCGGCCGTTGGTGTTGACCGAGGCTGGAGCACGACTGTTTCCCGGAGTTCACGACGGGCTCGAAGCGTTTGCTGCCGCCATCTCGACGGTGAAGCGCGACGGCCGCAAGCAACCGCTTCGCGTGACGACGACCAACGCCTTCGCCAGCCGGTGGCTCGTGCCGCGCCTGGCGCTCTGGCACAAGCAGCGCGGCGTGCCACGCCTGGAGGTCATCGGCACGGATGCCGTCCTGGACCTTAATGCCGGCGATGCAGACGTCGCCATCCGCAATGCCGCAACCCTACCGACACATGGCGTTGCGAAGGAACTTTTCCGCGATTCGTTCTGGCCCGTCTGCAGCCCTCGATTGCTTTCCTCGGGCCGCCCGCTCACCCGGGCGGCCGACCTTCGCGGTCGGGTTCTCGTTCACTTCCACTGGCCGCCGTTCGTCCCGAATGCCGCCACATGGCAGCGATGGTTGGCGTCGGCCCGCCGCAGATGGCGGGATGTACCCGAATCCGGAGAAATGGAGCACCTGAGCTTTCGCGAAGAGGCGCATGCGATAGAAGCGGTGCTCGCCGGGCAAGGTATCGGCATGTTCAGTGATCTGCTTGTCGGAGACGAACTGAAAGCCGGTACCCTGGTGAAGGCGCTCGACCTCAAGCTGTCGGGCTTCGGCTTCTATTCGGTCCATTCGTTCGGTCATCCGCGCGAGCGCGAGATAGCTGCCCTTTCGGACTGGCTGCAGGCTGCCAGACAAAGCTTTTTCAAGAAGAGCGACGATAGCTAGCGACGTCCGCTTCGGGTCACGAGCGTCGCCCCGTGCGATGGATGGCTACCCATCGACTTTCGCGATGGTTAGTTTGCGACCGAAGTCATGCGGCGGTGCAAAAGACGCGAAGGGCCATCAACGGAAGTCAGCAGCAGTTGGCTGGCCTCGGCCACGACAGCATCGCGTGTATCGGCGGACGCGGCGTCCTCGACTGGTACGGGATATAGGTGTGACCAGGCCTTACAGTACGGCGACAGCCTCGATAGAGATTAGCAGGCCCGGAATCGC
>CADECW010000031.1:32566-58097 GCA_902825855.1 uncultured Rhodospirillales bacterium
CCAGGCCTTACAGTACGGCGACAGCCTCGATAGAGATTAGCAGGCCCGGAATCGCGGCGCCAAGCTGTGCTGCGGCTCGGGCCGGCTTGTTCTTCGGGAAGAACTCGGCGTAAGCCTCGTTCATTTCCTTGAAGAGGTCTGGCCGCGCCAGTAGCACGGTGACCTTCACCACCTTGTCGAGCGAGCTGCCAGCTGCCTTCAGCACGGCCTCGACGTTGCGCAAGGCTTGGCGGGTTTGTTCCTGCATCGTCGTGCCCACGATCTCCAGCGCGCCGCCGCCTGGCCGCACCGCGGCCTGGCCGGACACAAACACGAAGCCATTGGCCACGACGGCATGCGAATAGGGCGAATGCGACGGCGGATAACCTGGCACATCGACGACGTATTTGATCTCGGACATGAGACTTCAACTCCCCGTTTGAACGGAATTTCCCCACGATGAGATGGAACCGCGCGCGCTTCCATCTCATCGCGCGCACCGGGGATGCCTGTTGCAGGAGGCACGATGGGTCCAGCTGATTCCAGCTGGACCCATCATGCTTTAGATTAGTCGTTCAACGTCGTGCGCCCAAGCACGACGTCTTCATAGACATGCAGCGACGGCAGTCCGCCGGTATGCATGAACAGCACCTTGGCGTTGGGCTTGAAGTGGCCCTTGCGCGCCAGACCGATCAGGCCGGCCATGATCTTGCCGGTATAGACCGGGTCGAGCAGGATGCCTTCGGTGCGCGCCAGAATCTGGACGGCTTCCACCATCTTGGCATTGGGCACCGAGTATTTCGGTTGCCAGAAGCCGCCGACGCTCTTCACAGCCTCGCGCGGCACCTTGCCGATGCCCAGAAGGTCGGCGACGGCCTGCGCCTCCTTGTAGACCAGCGGCTCCTGGTCGGCCGGATCGCGACTGACGCCGATGCCGATCAGGGGAATCCTGATGTTGTTGCCGAAGAAGCCCGCGACCATGCCGCCATGGGTTCCCGAACTGCCCGAGCCGACCACGACGGCATCGAGCGCGAGGCCCATGTCGGCCCATTGCTGCTCCATCTCCTGCACGCAGGCGACGTAGCCCAGACCGCCAATCGCGTTCGAGCCGCCGCCCGGAATGACGTAGCCCTTGCGGCCGAGCGAGGCGAGTTCCTGCGCGATCTTCGACATGGCGGCGCCCATGTCCGAGCCGCCGGGAACGACGGTGATGGACTCGACGCCCATCAGCTCGAACATGAAATTGTTGCCGCCCGCCTCCTTCTTGTAGCTGCCGGGCACGCGCTCCTCGATCACGAAGCGGCATTTCAAGCCCTCCTTGATCGCCGCAGACAGCGTGATGCGGCAATGATTCGACTGTGGTGCGCCGCAGGTGATCAGCGTGTCGCAGCCCTGGGCCAATGCGTCTGCAGAGAGAAACTCGAGCTTGCGGGTCTTGTTGCCGCCGGGGAACAGGCCAAGCAGGTCGTCCCGCTTGATCCAGATCTCCGGTCCGACGCCACCGGGACAGGTGGCCGCCAGGGCCTTGGTGAAATGCGGAAGTGGCTCGATGGGAGTCGGGGCGTGTGTATATCGGCGGCGCGGAAAACGAGACAAATCCATTCGAGCACTCCAGCAGCACAGCGCTGCCTCTAGCACTCCGCCGGGCCCGAAGAAAGCGACCGGCGAAGCACTCTCCAGAGACGTGGGCAACGCCTTCATTGTCCATGCAGCAGGGCCTGCCTGGTGCAATCGGCGACGGTGTGCGCGAGCCGCGAGCCGCGGGCCGCGCTCTCAAGCCGAAAGCTTCACCCATTCCTCTTCGGTCAGCGTCTGGATGCCGAGCTCGGCGGCCTTGCGCGCCTTGGAGCCAGCATTCTCGCCGACCACCACCAGGCTGGTCTTCTTCGACACCGAATCGGTGACCTTGGCGCCGAGTTCCTCGGCGCGCGCCTTGGCGGCGTCGCGGGTCATCGTCGACAGCTCGCCCGTAAAGACCACGATCTTGTCCTTGAGCTTGGCGTCGGCTGCCACGACGCGGCGCGTCACCGCCTCGACCGTGAGCTGCTTGCGCAGGTCGCGGATCACCTCGACATTGTGGCCTTCGCTGAAGAACGCGCACATGGCGTCGGCGGTGGTGACGCCGATCTGCTCGACATTGCAAAGCCGGCCGTAGCTCTCGCCGACCTCGGCCACGGCCTTCTCCTTCTTGACGTCGTCCACCTTCCTGCTGCGCTCCTTGGCGGCCTTTAGCATCTCGTCGAGCCAGACGTCGACGTCGCCATATTCCTGCGCCAGGATCTTGGCCGTGGCCTCGCCGATCAGCGGAATGCCGATTGCGTTGATGAAGCGGTCGAGCGAGATGGTTTTGCGCGCCTCGATCGCCGACACGAGGTTGCGCACCGAAAGGTCGCCCCAGCCCTCGCGCTTCTTGATCTCGTCGATCTTCCGGGGCAGCCGGAAGATGTCGCCCGGCACCTTAAGCAGCCCGTCGCGATGGAAGTTCTCGATGTGCGTTCCGCCGAGACCCTCTATGTCGAAGCAGTTGCGCGACACGAAGTAGCGCAGCCGCTCGACCTGCTGGAACGGGCATTCCAAGCCACCAGAGCAGCGCCGCACCACGCCGCCTTCTTCGCTCGCGACCCTGGTCTTGAGCGGACAGGGACAGCGGGTCGGGAAATGGAACTTCTCGGTCTTCCCGGGCCGCTCCTCGGGCACGAAGCCCAGGATCTGGGGAATGACGTCGCCGGCGCGCTGGACGATCACCATGTCGCCCTTGCGCACGTCGAGGCGCTCGATCTCGTCGGCATTGTGCAGCGACGCGCGCGCCACCATGACGCCGCCGACATTGACCGGCTCGAGATCGGCCACGGGGGTCAGCGCGCCGGTACGACCGACCTGGATCAGGATGCCGTTCAGCCGCGTGCGCGCCTGCTCGGCCGGGAACTTGTGGGCGATCGCCCAGCGCGGCGCGCGGCTGACGAAGCCGAGCCGCTCCTGCCAGTCGATACGGTCGACCTTGTAGACGACGCCGTCGATGTCATAGGGCAGCGACGGCCGCTTCACGCCCATGTCCTTGTAGAAGGCCCTTACGTCGTCCGGCGAGCGGCAGAGCTTCGACAGGGGATTGACCTTGAAGCCCCATTCCCTGAGCAGCTTCAGGTACTCGCTGTGGGTCTTCCACGGGCGCGGCGAGGCCTCGCCCCAGGCGTAGGCGAAAAAGCGCAACGGCCGCTTGGCGGTAATCGAGGAATCGAGCTGGCGCAGCGAGCCCGCCGCGGCGTTGCGCGGATTGGCGAAGGTCTTTTCGCCGTCGGCTTCCTGCCTCTTGTTCATCTCCTCGAAGGCGTGGCGTTCCATGTAGACTTCACCACGCACATCGATCGACCTCGGAAACTTTCCCTTCAGCTTGTGGGGGATGTCCTTGACCGTCTTGAGGTTAGGCGTGACGTCCTCGCCGGTCGTGCCGTCGCCGCGCGTGGCGCCGACAGTGAACTCGCCGTCCTCGTAGCGCAGGCTTATGGACAGGCCATCGATCTTGGGCTCGCAGGCAAGCGCGATCTCCGCATCGGGCTTGAGGTCGGTCTCGCGTTCGAGTGCGCGGCGCAGCCTGTCCAGGAAGCCCTGCAGCTCCTCGTCGGTGAAGGCATTGTCCAGCGACAGCATCGGCCGGCCATGGCGGACCTTGGCGAAGGCCGTGCTGGGCAGCGGCGCCACCTGCTGTGTCGGGCTGAACACGTCCACGAACTGCGGAAAGCGCGCCTCGATCGCCTTCAGGCGCTGGCGCAGCTTGTCGTAGTCGGCGTCGGAGATCTCGGGCGAGTCCTGCTCGTGATAGAGCTTGTCGTGATGCTTGATCTCCTCGGCCAGCCGCTTGTGTTCGGCGCGCGCCTGACGCTCGGTCATCTCGTCGACCGACAGGGCAGCCTTGAACTTCGCGGCACGCGACATCGCCTTCTCCTAACCTGCGGCCGCCAGCAGGCGGTCGGCGGCCGCACGGGCTTCCGCCGTGACCCGGGCGCCCGACAGCATGCGGGCAATCTCCTCGCGGCGGCCCTTGGCGTCGAGCGCCAACACATCGGTGCTGGCCGCACTCTTGGTCGTGGTCTTGCGGATCAGCCAGTGTCGGTCGGCGACGGCCGCCACCTGCGGCGAGTGCGTCACCACCAGCACCTGCACGTCCTTGGCCAGTCGCTTCAGGCGCTCGCCGACCGCGGCTGCCGTGGCCCCACCGATGCCCGAATCGACCTCGTCGAACACGATGGTCGCCGCATCGCCCACCTTGGCAAGACAGACCTTCAGGGCCAGCAGGAAACGCGACAGCTCGCCACCCGAAGCGATGCGCGCGATCGGCGCCGGCGGCGCGCCAGGGTTCGTCGCGACCGTGAACTGCACGCGATCGGTGCCGTTCTCCGACCATTCGGTCTCGGGCAAGGCCGTCAGATCCGTGACGAACTTGGCCTTTTCGAGCTTGAGCGGCCCGAGCTCGGCGGCAACCGCTCTGTCCAGCCGCGCCGCGCCCTTGCGGCGGGCGGCGGACTGGGCCTCGGCGGCAGCGCCATAGGCCGCCCGCGCCGCCTTGGCCTCGCTGGCAAGGCGCATGAGGCCGGCCTCGCCATCGTCCAGCGCCGCCAGCTGTGCCGAGAAGCGCTCGGCCAGCGCCGCCAGATCCGGCACCGTGACATTGTGCTTGCGCGCCGCCGCGCGCAGGGCGAACAGCCGCTCCTCGACCTTCTCGAGCCGCGCCGGATCGAACTCGAGCGCCGCCTGCGCGGCCTCGAGCTGGGCCTGCGCCTCGGTCGCCTCGCTGAGTGCCCGGTCGAGCGAGGCCAGTGCGGCGTCGAGCCGGCCCATCGCCTTGTCGACGTTGCGCTCGACCAGGCGATGCGCGTTGCGCAAGGCGCCGACGGCGCCGCGCCCCTGCTCCAGCTCGGCCATCGCCTGCGTCACGGCCTCGCCCAAGGCGGAGCCGGCGCGCAGCAGCTGACGCTCCTCGGCAAGCCGGGTCTCGTCATCGGGCTTGGGCGACAGCGCCTCCAGCTCCTTCACCGCGTGGCGCAAAAAATCCTCGTCGCGGCGGGCGGCCGCTGCCGCCGCCTCGGCTTCGCCGCGCGCCTGCTCGGCGGCGCGCCAGGCACGCCAGGCCGCATGCACCGCCTCGGCCTGCTTTTCCAGACCGGCGAAGGCGTCGAGGGAGGCGCGATGCGTTGCCATGTCCAGAAGGCCGTGCTGCTCCATCTGACCCTGGATCTCGACCAGCGTCTCGCCCAGCCGGCGCAACAGCGCCACCGAAGCCGGCTGGTCATTGACGAAGGCGCGGCCGCGACCATCGGCACCGACGATGCGCCTCAGGGTGAGCGCGTCATCGTCCTGCAGACCCTGCTCGGCCAGCACGGCGTGCGCCGGATGGTCCTTGGGCAGGTCGAACGAGGCGGCGACCGAGGCCTGCGCCGCGCCACGCCGCACCGCGGCCGACTCGGCGCGGTTGCCCAGCGCCAGACCGAGCGCGTCGATCAGGATGGATTTGCCGGCACCGGTCTCGCCGGTCAGCGCCCCAAGGCCACCGATGCGCGAGCGCACGAAGTCGAGGTCGAGCTTCTCGATCAGCACGAAGTCGCGGATCGAAAGCGAGACCAGCATGCAGGATCAGAACAGGCCGAAGAACCAGCCGCGCTTCTCGTCGGATGGCGCCGGCGTGCCCTCACCCGTCATCAGGTAGTAGCTGTCCTGATACCATTCGCTGCCCGGGAAGTTGTAGCCCAGCACCGCGGCGGCTTCCTGCGCCTCCTGCTTCACGCCGAGCGACAGGTAGCTTTCGACCAGCCTGTGCAGCGCCTCGGGCACGTGGGTGGTCGTCTGGTAGCGCTCGATCACGACGCGATAGCGGTTGATGGCGCCGACATATTGCTGATTGCCCTGATAGTAGCGGCCGACCGCCATTTCCTTGCCGGCGAGATGGTCGATGGCGAGCTCGACCTTGAGGCGCGAGTCGCGAGCATAGGGCGATTCGGGGAAGCGCTTGACCACCTCGGCCAGCGCATCGAGCGCCTGCTGGGTCATGCGCTGGTCGCGGCCGACGTCGGAGATCTGCTCGTAGAAGCAGAGCGCCTTCAGATAGTAGGCGTACGGGATGTCGCGATGGCCGGGATGGAGCTGGATGAAGCGATCCAGCGCGATAACGGCCTCATCATACTTGTTCGACTGATAGTAGGCGAAGGCTGCCATGATCTGCGCCTTGGTCGCCCACACCGAATAAGGATGCTGGCGGTCGACTTCCTCGAAGCCCTTGGCGGCCGCCTTGTACTCCTGCGCGCCCAGATCATCGAGCGCACGGTTGTAGAGCACCTCGACCGGTTGCTCGACGTAGTTCTTGTCATCGTCCGACGAGCCGCAGCCTGAAAGGCCGAGCGTCGTGACAGCCAAGGCAATCCCGGTAAAAGCCGCTTTCCACATATCCATTCGACAACCTGTTGCGCCGGCGCGTTTATATCACCGCCGCAGCCGAAAAAAGAGGGGCCGCAAGGGCCCCTCGAGTGATGCGTGGAGAAACCTGCAGGCCTACGTCAGTTGGCTTGCCGACGCAGGAACGCGGGAATCTGCAGGTCGTCGTCATCTCGCGCCGGCTTGGCGCGCTCGGTGACGTCGAGATTGATCGACGCCTGGGCCGGAGCCGGCCGCGGCGCAGCCTTGGGGGCCACTGCCACGACATTCTCGGGGACGGGACGTTGCGCCACCGGCTCGACCGGCGCAGCCGCCGTCGGCTTGGGTGCGGCAAAGGCGCCGGTGATGCGCTGGAACAGGTTCGGCGCCCGGCTCTCGCTGGCTGCCCGCGCGGCAACCGGTCGCGTCGCGATGGGCTCGCTGGCCCGCACCGCGGGCTTGGCCGCCGGGCGGCTGCTGACCCGCCAGTCGTTCTCGTCGGCCACGGGACGCGGCGGAGCAGCGGCAGGTGCCGGCGCGGCCGCCGAGGCCGCGATCGGCGGCGCGGCTGGTGAGGGCGCCATCACAGGAGCGGGCTCGTCCGGCTCCGCTGCGTACTGGACCGGGATCGGCATCTCGTCCACGACCGGCATCGGCGCCGGCGCCACAGGCGGTGGGGCGATGGGCGCCGCTGCGACCGGTGCAGGAGCCGGAGCCACAGGCGCCATCACGGGGGAGGCGGCTGCCGCTATCGGTGCCGCCTGAATGGCCGGAGCAACGGGAACAGCGGGAGCAGTGGGTGCCGCAACTGCTGCGGCGGGCATGGCGACGCGGCCGACCGTCGGCGCCGGACGGCTGAGCGCCGGCTGGCCGGTCTGCACCGGCCGGTTCATGTCCAGCGACAGATAGTTCGGCGCCGGCTGCTGGGCAGCGAGGGCGGCGATGCCGGTGGCTACTACCGACACGCGCATGCGGCCTTCCATCGTGGCGTCGAAGGTCGAGCCGAAGATGATGTTGGCGTCGGCGTCGACTTCCTCGCGGATGCGGTTGGCCGCCTCGTCGACCTCATGCAGGGTCATGTCGAGGCCGCCGGTGATGTTGATGAGCACGCCCTTGGCGCCCTTCATCGAATGATCTTCCAGCAGCGGGTTGGAGATCGCGCTCTCGGCCGCGACGCGACTGCGATCCTGGCCCTCGGCCTCGCCGGTGCCCATCATCGCCTTGCCCATTTCGCCCATCACCGTGCGGATGTCGGCGAAGTCCAGGTTGATCAGGCCGGGCATGACCATCAGGTCGGTGACGCCGCGCACACCCATATGCAGCACGTCGTCGGCCATCTTGAAGGCGTCGGCGAAAGTCGTCTTTTCGTTGGCGATCTTGAACAGGTTCTGGTTGGGGATGACGATCAGCGTGTCGACCACCTTCTCCAGCTCGGTGATGCCCTGTTCGGCCGACTGCATGCGGCGGCGGCCCTCGAAGTGGAACGGCTTGGTGACGACGCCGATGGTCAGGATACCCTGCTCGCGCGCCGCGGCGGCGATGACAGGCGCCGCACCGGTGCCCGTGCCACCACCCATGCCGGCGGTGACGAACACCATGTTGGCGCCGTCGAGCAGTTGAAGGATCTCGGGCAGCGCCTCTTCGGCGGCCTGCCGGCCGACCTCGGGACGGGCGCCCGCACCCAAGCCCTGGGTGATGGTGATGCCGAGCTGGACGCGACGGTCGGCGAGCGATCCGCCGAGCGCCTGAGCGTCGGTATTTGCGACGATGAACTCCACCCCTTCCAGGGCGGCACTGATCATGTTGTTGACGGCGTTTCCGCCCGCGCCACCGACACCGATGACGGTGATACGTGGCTTAATCTCGGACTCCTTTTGGGGGAGGCTGAGGTTGATTGTCATACGGCTTCTCCACGCAAACGAGGGGGTAATCTGCTCGGAGCAGCGGCGCGGACCCATTGTTTGGCCGGACCCTTCACCGCCACCGGCTTTTCTTGATTCTTATCAATAGCCTGTGGGGATTGCCTTTCCCCGCACAACATATTGCCTAAAAGTTCTCCCGAATCCAACTGCCGATCCGCCCAATTCGACTCGAAGGCACTTCCGTCTGTACTGGTTGAGCCTGACCGGCGGCGTGATGGTGGAGCGCGAAGGCAAGCAGACCTGCAGCCGCCGAAAACGCCGGGCCACCAGTGGAATCCGCGAGCCCGGCGATCCGCAACGGTCCACCGGTGCGCACTTTCTTGTTGAGGATCGACGCCGCGACCTCGGGTACACCGTCGAGCTGACAACCGCCGCCGACCAGAACGGCGCGCCCGCCGGCCAACTTATCCACACCGCTCGCCTCGAGTCGGCTGCGCACGAGTTCGAAAGTCTCCTCGACGCGCGGCCGTATGATGCCGACCAGAATCGATCGCGGGATGTGGTTGGGCCGCGTGCGATCCTCCTCGCCGATCAGGGGCACGTCGATGATGTCGTACTCGTCGTTGGGCTTGGCGACGGCGCGGCCGATCTGGGTCTTCATGCGCTCGGCATGGGCAAGCGGCGTCGACAGACCGCGGGCGATGTCGCGGGTGACATGCTCGCCGCCGACCGGGATGGTGTCGACGTGGACGAGATGGCCTTCGTAGAACACGGCGATCGAGGTCGTGCCGCCGCCCATGTCGATCAGGGTGACGCCGAGGTCGCGTTCATCGGAGACGAGCGAGCTGAGACCTGCAGCGTGGGCGGCGACGACACGGTCGGCGATCTCGAGATGGGCGCGGCGCACGCAGACCTGCAGATTGCGCATCGCCCCGCTGGCCGCCGTCACCAGGTGGACTTCCACGCCCAGGCGCTCGCCGAACATGCCGCGCGCGTCGCGCACCGGCGTGCCGTCGACCGAGAAGCCGATCGCCTCGGAATGGATGATGTCGCGGTCGGCGGTTTCGGCCGGCAGGTGGATGTGCTGCTGGACGCGGCGAACGTCGCGCTCGCCGATCTCGTGATGGCCGATGGCGACGTCGAGACTCTGGTTGTGCGAGGCGGCCGACCCGCCGCTTACGCCGACAATGACCTCGCGGACGTGCTCGCCGCACATCTCCTCCGCGGTCGATACCGCCGAGGAGATGGCGCGGGTGGCAGCCTCCATGTCGACGATATTGCCTGAGCGCATGCCCTGTGCCGGCTGATGGCCGATCCCGACCACGCGCAACCCCTGACCGTCGACGCGCGCCACGAAGCAGACGACCTTGTTGGTACCGATATCGAGAGCCGCAATTACGCCGTTTCTTGTCTTAGCCACGATCTCCCCCGTCGCTACGCTTTACACTAAACCTTCACCGAGCATTTCACACTGGTCCAGGCGTCGCATCGGCTGGGCGTTTCTTGAGATAGAGCTTGTCGGGCAATCTTAAATCCACAACGCCGAATTCGCGCGAGAGCAGTTTGTGTTTTTCGTCGAGCTTGACCAGCTGCTTGAGGGCGGCGACCGCATCCTCTTCAGGCAGCCAGATCTCGACGTCGTTGTTCAGCACGAGGTTCCACCGGCGATGGCCGACCCAGACGGCCGAGCGCAGCTCGCGTGCAATGTCCGGCTCGTAGGCCAGCAGCAGAAGCAGCTCGCCGACATGCTCGGGCGCGCCCGGACCGCCCAGCAGCAGCAGTTTCTCCGCTCCCGGCGGCATGCGGCTGGCTCGCACGGTGCGGCCGTCGCGGTCGATCAAGGTGTATTCCTGGCCGTTCTGCCAGATGGCGACGGCGCGGCGCTCGACCAGGGTGACGTAGAGCGTGTCGGGCAGCCGACGCTCGACGGTGGCGCTGGCCACCCAGTCGATCGCCTCGAGCCGCTGGCGCGAAGCTTGCAGGTCGATGCCCAGCAGCGAATCGCCCGCCTTGACGCCGAGGGCGCCCAGAATGGCGCTGCGCTCGACATAGTCTCGACCCTCGACCGAGACATCGACCAGCTTGAAGGGCGTCACCGCGCCGACGATGGCAAGGCCGACCGCGTCCAGCCTGTTGCGCGCCTCGACCAGCCAGCCCTCGCGCCAGGCCCACCAGCCTCCGCCACCTCCGCAGCCGAGCAGCAGCACGACGAGGCCGAGCAGCAGCGGCTGGCGCCAGAACGGACGGCTGACCTTCTTGATCGGCGCACGCTTCTTGCGGCGATCGTAGTCGCGCCGACGGGGCGCCTCCGCGGGCTCCGCCTTCATGTCGGATGCCTCGCATTGTCGACCATCCAGGTCATGAGCTGCGGCCACGAGATGCCGGCCCACCTGGCCTGCTCGGGCGCCAGCGACAACGGGGTCATGCCAGGCTGGGTGTTGATCTCGAGCACCACGAGGCCGCTGGTGTCGGGCTTGGAATCGTCCCAGCGCAGGTCGGTACGGGTCAGGCCATTGCAGCCCAGCGCCTGGTGCGCGGTCAGCGCCCAGTGCCTGGCGAGCTCGTAGACTTCGGTCGGGACCGGCGCCGGCACCAGGTGCTCGGTGATGCCTTCCGTGTACTTGGCCTCGTAGTCGTAGAAGCGCGTCCGCGGGCGCAGTTCGGTGACGGCGACGGCGCGGTCGCCCATCACCGCCACGGTGAGCTCGCGGCCGGGCACAAACTTCTCCACCAGCACACGCTCACCGTAGGCAGCTTCGGCGGCTTCGACGGCCGCGAGGTTGTCGCCCTCGCGTACGATATGCACGCCGACGCTGGAACCCTGATCGATCGGCTTCACGACATAGGGCCGCGCCATGGGATCGCCGGCCGCCAGCAGGCGGCGCTCGATCACCTTGCCCTGGGCGACACGCATTCCCAGTGAAGTAAACACATGACGCGCCATTGGCTTGTCCATGGCGATGGCCGAGGCGAGCACGCCGGAGTGCGTATAAGGCACGGCCAGCACTTCCAGCACACCCTGGATGCAGCCGTCTTCGCCATACCTGCCGTGCAGCGCGTTGAACACGACGTCCGGCCCGCCACCGTCGGCCGGTCGCAGGAACTCGACCAAGGCACGCAGGTCGCGTTTCACGTCGTACTCGACGACCTGATGGCCACCTTCGCGCAACCCTTCGGCGCAAGCCTTGCCGCTCACCAGTGAAACATCGCGCTCGGGCGACCAGCCGCCCATCAGGACCGCAACCTTGCTCATGCGAACTCCCCGAGGCGCCTGATCTCCCACTGGAGCTGTACGCCGCTTCTGTCGAACACGCGCCGGCGCACCTCCTCGCCCAGCTTCTCGATGTCGGAGGCGCTGGCGGCGCCGGTGTTGATCAGGAAATTCGTGTGCTTCTCGGAGACCTGGGCACCGCCGATCCTCAATCCACGGCAGCCCGCGGCATCGATCAGCTCCCATGCCTTGTGGCCGGGCGGATTCGCGAAGGTCGAGCCGCCGGTGCGGCTGCGCGGCTGGGAGTCGGCGCGCGCGCCGTCGATCTCGTTGATGCGGCGCGTTATGGCAAGCTGGTCGCCGGGCGCCACCCGCAGCCGCGCCGAGGTGAAGATCCAGTCGGCGGGCGCGGCGCTGTGGCGATAGGAAAGGCCGAGTTCCTTCGGCGACACCGTGAAGATCCGGCCGGCGCGATCGACCGCCTGGGCCGAGATCAGCACCGCGGCCAGCTCGCTGCCATAAGCGCCCGCATTGGTCGGGAACGCTCCGCCGATGGTGCCGGGAATGCCGCTCAGGAATTCCAGCCCGGCCAGGGAATGCTCGCGCGCCGTCAGCGCGACGTTGAGATCGGGCGCGCCGGCGCCGGCCGTCACCTCGTGGCCTTCGATCGCGATGCCGGTGAAGCCGCGCAGCAGGCGGATCACCACCCCCCGGATGCCGCCGTCGCGAACAATGACATTCGAGCCCACGCCCAGCACCGTGACCGGCACATCCGACGGCAGTGCGGCAAGAAACGCCGCGAGATCCTCGACATCGGCCGGACGGAACAGCACTTCGGCAGGTCCGCCGGTCGCGAACCAGGTCTGCCGGCCGAGCGGCGCATCGGCGGTCAGCCGGCCGCGCGGCTTCGGCAGCCGGTCGATCAGGTGCGGACGGGCGTGGAGTGCCATCATGCCGCCGAACCGGGATCGTTGGCGATCGAACGGAGGTCCGCCTGCTCGGCTGCGATCTGCTGAAGCTGGCCGGGCAGCGCATGCGCCCAGGCCGTGATGTTGCCGGCGCCGAGGCAGACAACGACATCGCCCGGACGCGCCATCTGCCAGATAAGACCGGGAAGGTCGCCCGGGCCACCCAGCGCCGCCACGTCGCGATGACCGGCGCGCTGCGCCAGGGTCACCAGCATATCGCGGTTCACGCCCTCGATCGGCGTCTCGCCCGCGGCGTAGACTTCGGCGATCAGGACGGCGTCGGCATCGCCGAAGCAGGTCGCGAATTCGGCCTTCAGCGCGGCGAGCCGCGTGTAGCGATGCGGCTGCATCACGGCGATTACCCGGCCCGATCCGCCGTAGGCCTGGCGGGCGGCGCGCAGGACGGCGGCGATCTCGACGGGATGATGGCCGTAATCGTCGACCACGGTGATGCCGTGGGCCTGGCCGGTCTTGGTGAACCGCCGCTTGACGCCCGCGAACCCGGCCAGCGCGCGGCGGATCGTCTCGTCGGGCAGCCCCATTTCCTGGGCGACGGCGATGGCGGCCAGCGCATTCTGCACATTGTGCTGACCGAACATCGGCAGGCGCAGGTCGACGATGGTTCGCGTCTCGTTGGTCGCGCGATTCTGGATCATGACGTCGAAGTCCGCGCCGCCGCGGTCGAGCTTGAGGTTGATGGCGCGCACGTCGGCATTGGCGCCGATACCGTATGTGATGAGGCGACGGTCGGCGATGCGCGGGATCAGCGCCTGCACCTCGGGATGGTCGGTGCACAGCACGGCGAAGCCGTAGAACGGGATGTTCTCGACGAAGCGCACGAAGGCGTCGCGCAGCGCGTCGAAAGTGCCGTAGTGGTCGAGATGCTCGGGATCGACATTGGTGACGACGGCGATGACGGCCGGCAGGCGCAGGAACGAGCCGTCCGATTCGTCGGACTCGACCACCATCCAATCGCCGCCGCCCAGCCGGGCATTGGTGCCGTAGGCGTTGATGATGCCGCCATTGATGACCGTGGGGTCAAGCCCGCCGGCATCGAGCATGGCGGCGACCATCGAGGTCGTCGTCGTCTTGCCGTGCGTACCGCCGATCGCGACCGACCACTTCAGGCGCATCAGCTCACCCAGCATCTCGGCGCGGCGGACCACAGGCAGCAGGCGCGCGCGCGCGGCCAGCACCTCGGGATTGTCCTTCTTGACCGCACTCGACACGACCACGACCTGGGCGTTGGCGATGTTGTCGGCGCGATGGCCGATCGCGACCTTGATGCCGATCTCCTGCAGCCGGCGCGTGTTGGCGCCTTCGGCGATGTCGCTGCCCTGCACCTTGTAGCCGAGATTGTGCAGCACTTCGGCGATACCCGACATGCCGATGCCGCCGATGCCGACGAAGTGGATCAATCCGAGGTCGAGCGGCATTGCCCTCATGCGGCGGCTCCTGCAGGCATGAACGTCTTGGTCATTTCACTCACCAGGTCGGCGAGTCGCGCGGCGGCATCGGGCCGGCCCACTGCGTGCGCGGCAGCGGCCATGGCGGTCAGTCGCTGCGGCGCGCTGAACAAAGCCGACAGATGCCCGGCAAGGGTTGGCGCATCGAATTCGGCGTGCGGTATCACGATGCAAGAACCCGCCGCCTCGAAGGCGCGGGCGTTGGCGCTCTGATGATCGTCGGCGGCATAGGGATAGGGCACCAGGATCGACGGCCGGCCGATGGTCGCCAGCTCCGCAACGGTCGATGCGCCGGCGCGGCCGATCACCAGATGCGCTGCCGCCAGGCGCTGCGGCAGATCGACGAAGAACGGCGCCAACTCGACGACGACCCCGCCCCGCGTGTAGCGCTGGCGCACCTTGTCGAAATCTTCGGCGCGGCACTGCTGGACCAGGCGGACGCGGCTGCGCAGCGCCTGCGGCAATGAAAGAATGGCTTCGGGCACGACCTGGCTGAACGATGTCGCGCCCTGGCTGCCGCCGAACACCACGACGTCGATCACCCGGCCGTCGGCCGGCGCACGATAGGGCTGGTCGCGCAGCAGGCGCACGGTCTCGCGCACCGGATTGCCTACCAGGCGGGCGCGGCCGTCGCCGTCGGCGACGAAGCGGGTGTGATCGAACGAGGTCGCGATGCGCTCGACGCCGCCCAGCACCATGCGGTTGGCTCGGCCCAGCACGGCATTCTGCTCGTGCAGCATCGCCGGCAGGCGGCGCAGGCGGGCGGCCAGCATGGTGGGCACCGAAGCATAGCCGCCGAAGCCGACGACCGCCGACGGGCCGATACGGCCGAGCGCCAGCCAGGCGTCGAACAGGCCGAGGCCGAGCGACATCATCGCCTTGAGCCGCTGGCCCAGTGAGCCGCTCGGACTGGCCGAATGAATGTAGTGGATCGGCCGGTCGGACAGCGCGCCCTGCCACTGGCGGCCGCGCGAATCGGTGACCAGGGCGAACGGGACGCCACGTGCCTCGAGCTCGCCGGCCAGCGCCTCGGCGGGGAACACATGCCCGCCGGTGCCGCCTGCAGCCAGGACCACGGGGCGCACGGCCATCACACCGCCTCCCTCAGGCCGGCATGCTCGCGCGTCAGCGACAGCAGCATTCCGAGACAGATCGCCATCGCCAGCGCCGAAGAGCCGCCGTAGGAGATGAACGGCAAGGTCATCCCCTTGGCCGGGATGAGCTGGATGGTCGAGGCCATGTTGATGGCGGCCTGGAGGCCGAACTGCACGGCAAGGCCGGTGGCGGCCAGCGTGATGAACAGGCTGGTTTCCTTGGAGGCGCGCGACATCGAGCGCATGGTGACGAAGGCGAACAGCGCCAGGATCATCAGGCAGACGAGCAGGCCGAACTCCTCGCCCGCAACCGCCATGACGAAGTCGGTATGGGCATCGGGGAGCTGGGCCTTCACCGTCCCCTCGCCCGGGCCGCGGCCGAACAGCGAGCCGTTCATGAAGGCTTCGAGCGAGGTGTTGACCTGGTAGTTGTCGCCCGACGACGGATCGAGGAAGCGATCGAAGCGGCTGCGCACGTGATGGAAGGTGAAGTAGGCGCCGACCAGCCCGGCAACCCCGCCGACCACCCCGAAGGCCGCGATCCACATCGGCAGGCCGACGACGAATAGCTGAGCCGCCCACACCAGCGCCACCACCACGCTCATGCCGAGGTCGGGCTGCATCACCAGCAGCGCCAGGACGCCGCCGACCAGCAGCGTCGAGAGGAAGTAGCCCGGTGCCCGCCGCTCGGCGCGGCTTTGCGCCAGCAGCCAGGCCGAGATCACCGCCAGGCTGGGCTTGACGAACTCCGAGGGCTGCACGCTCGACAGGCCGGGCACCGAAATCCAGCGCCGCGCTCCCTTGATCTCGATGCCGATGACGAAAGTGGCAGCCAGCAACAGCACGCTGCCGCAGAACACCAGCAGCGCCAGCCGCCGGATGTGGCGCGGCGAGGCCAGCGAAATCGCCAGCATCAGCATCAGGGCGATGGGCAGGAAGAAGAACTGGCGCTTGGCGAAGACGAAGGAATCGGCGCCGATGCGCTCGGCGGCGGGCGGCGAGGCGGCGAGCGTCAGCATGACGCCGAAGGCGATGATGGCGAGGATGGCGCCCAGCGACCAACGGTCGACGGTCCACCACCATTGGCCGATCACGCTGCGGTCATCACGGGGTACCTGGATCACGCTGCTCTCCCCAAAACCTGCGCACCGGGAAGGGCGCGCGCCATGGCGCGGAATGCATCGCCACGGTGTTCATAGCTCTTCCACTGGTCCCACGAGGCGCAGGCTGGCGACAGCAGCACCACGGCGGCGCCCCCGGCCTCGCGCTGCGCGCGCGCATGCGCGGCGTCGAGCGCCGACTTGAGATCGCCGCAGCGGCTGTAGGAGATCTTGCCCTCGAGCTGGCCCGCGAACAGCTCGGTCGCCTCGCCGATCAGGAAGGCGTGGCGGATGCGGTCGAACAGCGGCGCGAGCGGCGCCACGCCGCCCTCCTTCGCCTGGCCGCCGAGAATCCAGTAGATGTCGCGATACGACGACAGCGCCCGCGCCGTGGCGTCGGCATTGGTTGCCTTGCTGTCGTTGACGTAGATCACCTTGCCGACCGAGGCGACGCGCTCCTGGCGGTGCGGCAGGCCGGGATAGGTCGTGAGGCCGGCCACGATCTCCTCGCGCGGCACGCCGAGCCAGCGGCAGGTCGCCCAGGCACAGGCGGCGTTCTGGGCATTGTGGTCGCCGGGCAAGGTCGGCACAGCGCCGAAATTGACCGTATAGCCGTCGGCATCGACCAGCATGCCGCTGCGGAACGATATGCCTCCGGCGACCGGCGTCTCGAGCTGCACCGGGACGGTGGCAATGCCGCGGCCCCTCAACTTGCCGTAGACGACGCGCGACGGTTCGTCGTCGATGCCGATCACGCCGCAATCGCCGACCTGCTGGCGGGCGAAGATGTTCTCCTTGGCGGCGACATAGCCCGCGAGATCGCCATGTCGGTCGATATGGTCGGGCGTGATGTTGAGCCACACCGCGACATGGGCGCGGAAGGTCTCCAGCAATTCGAGCTGATAGGACGACAGTTCCAGCACGTAGATGCCGCCGCCGCCGAGCGGTGCCAGATCGAGCGCGCCGCGGCCGATGTTGCCGCCGACCTCGCAGCGCAGGCGGGCGTGGTCGAGGATATGGCCGATCAGAGCCGTCGTCGTCGACTTGCCGTTGGTGCCGGTGATCGCGACGTACTTCGCCTTGTCCTGGGCGCACGCCAGCAGCTCGACATCGCAGATGATCTTCTTGCCGGCCGCGCGTGCTGCGGCGGCTACGGGATGCGGCCGGGGAAAGGTGCTGGGAATGCCCGGGCTGATGACGAGGGCGCTGATAGGCGACCAGTCGATGCCCGCCGGGTCGGCGACGTTCAGTCCGGCCGCCACGGCGGCGTCCCGCGAAGCGGCGTTGTCGTCCCAGCAGATGTAGTCGATGCCGGCTGCCTTCAGGGCACGCCCGGTCGCCAGCCCGGAACGCGCCAGCCCCAGCACGACGAAGGACGAACCTTTCAGGATGCCGAGGTCGATCACTCGCTCACCTCAGCTTCAAGGTGGCCAGGCCGGCCATCGCCAGGATGGCGGCGATGATCCAGAAGCGGAACACGATGGTCGGTTCGGCCCAGCCCTTCTGTTCGAAATGGTGGTGCAGCGGCGCCATGCGAAAGACTCGGCGTCCGGTCCATTTGAAGGACAGGACCTGGACGATCACCGACACCGTCTCGAGCACGAACAGGCCGCCCACGATCGCCAGCACGATCTCATGCTTGGTGACGACGGCGACGGCGCCCAGCGCGCCGCCGATGGCGAGCGATCCGGTGTCGCCCATGAAGACCATGGCGGGCGGCGCGTTGAACCACAGGAATCCGAGGCCGGCGCCGATCATCGCCGCCAGGAGCACGGCAAGCTCACCCGAGCGCGGCACGTGATGGAGGTAGAGGTAGTTGGTGAGGATGGTGTTGCCGACGACGTAGGCGATCAGGCCGAACACCGCCGAGGCCATGATCACCGGGCCGATGGCAAGGCCGTCGAGGCCGTCGGTCAGATTGACGGCATTGGAGGCGCCGACCATCACCACGACGGAGAAGGCGAGGAAGCCGATCAGGCCCAGCGGCAACAGCACGTCCTTCAGGAACGGCAGCGCCATCATGTAGCGCAGCGACGAGGGCGAGGCCTGGGCGATCAGATAGGCCGCGACGGCTGCCACCCCGATCGAGATCACGAGCTTGATCTTGCCCGGCACGCCTTTGGGGTTCTTCTTGGTGACCTTGAGGTAGTCGTCCCAGAAGCCGACCGCGCCGAAAGCCAGCGTGATGGCGAGCACGATCCAGACGTAGCGATTGGTGAGGTCCGCCCACAGGAGTGTCGCCACCGTGAGGGTGATCAGGATCAGGAGCCCGCCCATGGTGGGCGTGCCTTTCTTGGTGAGATGCGTCGCCGGCCCGTCGGTACGGATGGGCTGGCCCTGCGCCTGCTTGCTGCGCAGCCAGCGGATCAGTCCGCCGCCGATCACGAAGCTCAGCACCAGCGCCGTCAGGAATGCCGCTATCGAACGGAATGTCAGATAGCGGAACAGGTTGAACGGGCTGAAGGCGTCGGCGAGCGGATAGAGGAGGTTGTAGAACATCTAGCGGCGCGCCTCGCCGCCGCTGGCCGCCAGGATCGCATCGACGACGATCTTCATCCTTGAACCCAGCGAACCCTTCACCGCGATCACATCTCCTGCCTTCACCGCGGCGGCGACCTCGCCGGCCAGCGCCGCCGAATCCGACCGATGCACCCCACGCTGCGACGGCGCCAGGCTGTCCCACAGTGCCCGCATATGCGGACCGCACAGGAAGACCTGCGTGGCACCGCTCGCCGACACCGCATCGGCGAGCCCGGCGTGATAGGCGTCGGCCCCCTCGCCCAGCTCGCGCATGTCGCCCAGCGCCAGCAGGCGCCGGCCGCCCTTCGCCGGCTCGGTGCGGGCCAGCACGGCCAGCATGGCGCGCACCGACACCGGGTTGCCGTTGTAGCTCTCGTCGAGAAGCTCGACCGTGCCGTTGCCGAACTTGAGCACGCGCCGCGCACCGCGCCCCGGCGAAGCCGAAACCCCGGCGAGCGCGGCGGCCGCCTGCATCACGTCTGCACCGAGCGCCTCGACGACGGCGAGCGCCGCGATGCTGTTCAGCACCCAATGCTCGCCGGCCGCACCAAGCCGATACTCGATGCGACGGCCATGGATCAAGGCGACAACATCGCTGCCTGAATCCTGCAGGTTGCACGAGAGAAGCCGGGCGTCCGCGCTCTGGTTGCGGCCGAACCCGACGATGCGCGACACACCGAAGTGCCGGGCATGGTTGGCGATGCGCTCGTAGTGCCGGCTGTCACGATTGAGCACGGCCACTGCACCTTGGGCCATGCCGGCGAACAGGCAGGCCTTCTCGTCAGCGATCGCCTCCTCCGACCCCATGAAGCCGATATGGACCGGGCCGACATTGGTCACGACGCCGACGTGGGCCTCGACCTGGCGGGCCAGGGGCTCGATCTCGCCGGGATGGTTCATGCCGATCTCGAACACGCCGTAGCGCGCCTCGCGCGGCAGGCGGGCAAGGCTGATCGGCACGCCGACATGATTGTTGAACGAAGCGGTGCTGGCCGAGGTCGGCGCCTGGGCCGACAACATGGCGCGGAGCGCGTCCTTTGTGCTGGTCTTGCCGACCGAGCCGGTGACGCTTGCGATACTTGCCTTGCTGCGCCGGCGCGCTGCGGCGCCGAGATCGATCAGGGCCTTCGTGGTGTCGGGAACACGGATCAGGGTCCCGCCGGCATTCTCGACATCGCGTGACACGACGGCCGCCGCAGCACCTCGCTTCATCGCCTCGGCCACGAAGCAATGACCGTCGGTCGACTCGCCCTTCAGCGCAAAGAACAGATCATTCCTGGCGACGGCGCGGCTGTCGAAGGTGATGCCGCTGGCCTCGAACGGCGCGACGACAGTCGCGCCGAGCGCTCGAGCTACTTCGTCGGAGGTCCACAGCGCGCTCACGACACCGCCTCGGCGAATTCGCGCGCCACCTCTGCATCGTCGAAGTGATGCGTGACGCCTTTGATGGTCTGGCCGGTCTCGTGGCCCTTGCCCGCGATCAGCAGCAGGTCGTCCTTGCTGCGCAGCGAGGCCATGCCGCGCTCGATGGCGGCATGTCGGCCGTCACGCACCTCGATCCAGTTGCGCCGCTCGGTCGGGATGCCGCGCACGATCTCGGCGCGGATATCCGCGGGCTCCTCGCTGCGAGGATTGTCGTCGGTGACCAGCGTGAGGTCGGCGAGGCGCGTGGCGATCTCGCCCATCACCGGCCGCTTGCCGCGATCGCGATCGCCGCCGCAGCCGAACACCACGACCAGCCGGCCATGCGCGAACGGCCGCAGCGTGGCGAGCACGGTCTCGAGCGCCTCGGGCTTGTGGGCATAGTCGACATAGACGCTGGCGCCGGTCCGATGGCGGGCGACGAGCTGCAGGCGGCCCGGTGCGCCGGTCACGCTGCCGAGAGCCTCTACCGAGCGCGCGACATCACCGCCGGTCGCCACGGCGAGAGCCAGCGCGCCGAGCGCATTGGATGCCTGGAAGCCGCCGACCAGCGGCAGATCGATGCCATGCAGCTCGCCCAGGATCTCGACCGCCAGATGCTGACCGGCCGATGTCGCTTCGTCCTTGAGCAGGCGAAACTCGCGACCCTTGGCACCGTAGGTCCAGCAGCGCACGCCGCGGCGCGCCGAGATCGCCATCAGCGCCTGGGCACGGTCGCTGTCGGCATTGATCACGGCCGTGCCGCTCGCCGGCAGCAGGCTGTCGAACAGCCGCGCCTTGGCTGCGAAGTAAGTCTCCATCGAGCTGTGATAGTCGAGATGCTCGTGCGTCAGGTTGGTGAAGCAGGCGGCCGACAGGCGAAGGCCGTCGAGGCGATGCTGGTCGAGGCCGTGGCTCGATGCCTCGATGGCGAGGTGGGTGACGCCCTGCCCCGCCAGGATCGCGAGGTCTTGGTGCAGCTGGACCGGATCGGGCGTGGTGAGGCCGGCGTCGCGCGTCAGGCCGGGCGAGAAAATTCCGAGCGTGCCCACGCTCGCCGCCTCGAGGCCGAGATTGGACCAGATATGGCGCACGAAATGGACGGTCGAGGACTTGCCGTTGGTGCCCGTGACGGCCGCGATGGTGGCGGGCTGCGCGCCGGCGAATGCCGCCGCCATCAGGGCCACGCGGCGACGCGGATTGGCGTCGCGCACGACGACGATCGACGGATCGAGCGGCGGCAGGTTGGCATCGGGCGCCGCCAGTATCGCGATCGCGCCGCGCTTCACGGCTTCGGCGACGAAGGCTGCGCCATCCTGCCGATTTCCGGCAAGGGCAGCGAACAGAAAGCCCGGCCCGACCTTGCGCGAGTCGAGGGTAAGGCCGGCGAGGGCTGGATCGCGTGGCAACGCGGAGACGGTAGTGGCCGCGTTGGCACTCTCCCGCATCAAGTCACTCAGCAGCAACGCGACGCACTCCCGTTTGGGGTGCGGCCGCGGCCTGGTTGGGGCCGGGCCGTACCGGCAGAGCCTTTCGCTGTTCCTGGACGCCTTTATGGCGGGCGCTCGCCGGCACGAAATGCGGCGGCGGCACCTGCGCCGGCACGGGCGTCGACGCGATCTCGATGGGCGGCAGGCCCTGCTTGAGGTCGCCCGGCAGGATACCGTAGAGCGATGCCATGCCCTCGACGATGACCTTCACCGAGGGGGCCGCCACCCAGCCGGCCGTCGCAAAGCCGAAGGTATCCTTCGTGCCCTTCGGCTCGTCGATCGACACCAGGATGACGAACTTCGGATCGTTCATCGGGAACGCCCCAACGAACGAGCTGATTAGGGCTTTTTGGCGGTAGCCGCCGCGCGACGGCTTCTCGGCGGTGCCGGTCTTGCCACCCACCTCGTAGCCCGGCACGTCGGCGTTCTTGCCGGTGCCCTCGACCGCGTTGAGACGCAGGAGCTGGCGCATCATCGCCGAGGTCTTGGCCTGGATGACGCGCCGGCCGGGATCGCTGGCCGCGTTGCGCTTGACCAGGCTCGGCGAATACAGGGTGCCGCCGTTCACGACCGCAGCCGAGCCGGTCGCGAGATGCAGCGGCGTCACCGAGATGCCATGCCCGAAGGCGATGGTCATGGTGTTGATCTTCATCCAGTTGCGTGGATACAGCGGCGCTGCGAGCTCGGTGAGCTGACTGGAGAGCGGCTTCAGGAAGCCGATCTTGTCGAAGAAGGCCTTCTGGGTTTCGGTGCCCATGTCCACCGCCATCTTGGCCGAGGCGATGTTGGACGAGAACTTGAACAGCTCGGGTACGGTGAGCGGCCGGCGCTGCGCGTGGTCGTCGTTGATGGTGAAGCGGTCAATCTTGATCGGCGAGGTGGCGTCGAACACCGAGTTCAGCGTCACCCTGCCCGTATCGAGCGCCATCGCCGTGTTGAAGATCTTGAACGTCGAGCCCTGCTCGTAGACGCCCAAAGTGGCGCGGTTGAACAAGGCCTCGTTGGTGATGGTCTTTGCGGAGTTGGGATCGTAGGTCGGCAGCGAGGCCATGGCGAGGATCTCGCCGTTGGTCGCATCCATGACGATGGCGGTGGCGCCGATCGCCGAAAACTTCTCGACGGCGCGCACGATTTCGCGCTCGACCAGGCGCTGAAGGCGAAGATCGATGGCGAGCTGCACCGTCTCGCCGCCCTGGAGCTGCTGGTCGAAGTAGCGCTCGACGCCCGCCAGGCCGGCATTGTCGACGCTGGCATAACCGAGGATGTGCGCCGCCGCCGTGCCCTGCGGATAGATGCGACGCTCCTCGGCCTGGAATTCCAGGCCGGGGATGCCGAGGCGGTTGACGCGGTCATGCTCGCGCGGGCTCATCCCGCGCTTGATCCAGACGAAGGTCTTGTCTTCCTCGAGCTTGCCTTTGACCTCCTCGTACTTGAGGTCGGGCAGCGCCGAAACGATCCTCTTGGCTGCATCGGTCGAATCGAGCAGCAGGCGGGGGTTGACGAAGGCCGACATCACCGGGACCGACGTCGCCAGCACGGCGCCGTTGCGATCGACGATGTCGCCGCGCTCCGACTGGATCGAACCGCCGCGGGCGGCAACCCGCTGGGTCGGCTCGGCACCGTCACGCAGCAGGGACACGTAGCCCATGCGCAGCGCAATGGCGACGAACATCACGGCAAACAGGCCTGATGCGATGACCAGCCGCTGGCGCGCGGTCTCCTGGGCGTCACCCTTGAGCCGCTCCTGCGCTGATCCATAACGCGCGCCGGCCGCCGCGTTCGCCGCGGCGGCCGGTTCGGGCGAGGCTCGCTTGCGCCACAGCTTCATCGACCGTCCTTTTCGTTTCTTGAAAGGATCTCATCGATGGAGACCGCGGCGCTCTGGCCGTCGCCAACCGGACCCGCTGTTGCCGGCTCTTGGATCATGGCCGGTCGAGGGGGCGTCGAGGGTCCGGTCGTACGCCCTGGAGGGGGTGCGGAGGCCGGCGAGGGGCTGCCGGCCTCCGCTGCGCCGCGACCACCACCGGGCAAGGTCGACGAGGGGACGTCGTTGCCCGTTCGTGGGGGGGAAGGGAGTGGTGGATCGCGACGCGGGGGCTGTGAATCTGTCGGTGGTTTCAGGGAATCGAGCCGCACGACCTGCTTGATCGATACCGGCTCGAGCTTGAGATGCTTGATGGCGAGCTTTTCGATGCGCTCGGCCTCGTTGAGGTGAGCCCATTCGACACGCAGGATGTGCGTGGCCTGCTGGCTCTCGATGATCTTCTGGTTGGTGCGGTCGATCTGCTCCTCGAGGTCCTGCACCTTGTACTTCACGGTGAAGAGACCGATCGCGGTAGCGACCGCCGCCATCGACCAGAACACGAGTCCGCGATGGATCATGCGCGGCCCCCTGCTCGACGCGCGATCTTCTCGGCGACACGCAGGCGCGCGGAACGGGCGCGCGGATTTCGAGCCACCTCGGCGTCCGACGGCAGGACGGGCTTGCGCGTAAGGTCGCGCAGCCTGGCCGGTTCGACATCGGCGCGCGGCGGCGCGTGACGCGACGGGCTCGGCGTACGGCCTGCACGGCTGCGCACGAACTCCTTGACGGCCCGGTCTTCCAGCGAATGGAAGGACACCACGGCGAGGCGGCCGCCTGGCGCCAGAACCTGCTCGGCAGCTGCGAGGCCACGCTCGAGTTCGCCCAATTCGTCGTTCACGGCGATGCGCAGCGCCTGGAATGTGCGGGTGGCGGGATCGCTCTCGTCGCGGCCCTGCGGGCCCACGGCACGACGCACGATCTCGGCCAGTTCGCCGGTGGTCTCGATGCGCTTCTGCGTGCGCGCTTCGACGATGGCGCGCGCGACGCGCCGGCTGCGGCGCTCCTCGCCCCAGCGGAAGATGATACCGGCGAGCTCGGCCTCGCCGGACTCGTTGACCAGGTCGGCGGCCGACGGACCGCTCTTCTCCATGCGCATGTCGAGCGGGCCGGAGGCACGGAACGAGAATCCGCGATCGGCCTGGTCGAACTGCATTGACGACACACCGAGATCGAGCGCCACGCCGTCGACGTCGTCGACGCCTTCGGCCGACAGCAGGTCGGCCATGTCGCCGAAACGGCCTTCGATCAGGCGCAGCCGCGGCGCATAGCGCTCGGCAAGCGCCCGGCCAGCGCCGATGGCGTCGGGGTCGCGGTCGATGGCGATCACCTGGCAGTCGGCGCGATCGAGCACCGCCGCCGTGTAGCCACCGGCGCCGAAGGTGCCGTCGACATAGCGACCGCCGTCGCGCGGCTGCAGCGCGCCGACGACCTCGTTCAAGAGGACAGGGATGTGACGCTCGCTCATGCGGCGCCTGCTCCGAGGCTGCGCACGAACGCCGCCATCTTGTCGCGATCGGAATCGCGGCGGCCCTGCCAGCGACCCGGATTCCACAGCTGGAACTTGTCGCCCTTGCCGACCAGCATCACGCCATCGGTGACATCGAGCACGCTCGCGAACTCGGCCGGCAACGAAAAGCGGCCGTCGGGCTCCATCGGGATGGTGCGGGCGGATGCGGAAAGGTAGCCTGCCGGATCGAATGCTTCATCGTCGAGCGCTACCTTGAGGGCACCCTTGGGGCCGAGCGCTTCGGCACGCAACCGATCCAGCATGGCGTCGAAGCCGGCGCGGGAATTGCCGTTCACGACACCAGGGAGGTTGGGCGAGTGATAGAGCACGAAGGCACCACGGTCATCGGCAGGCAACTCGTCACGAAAAGCGGCGGGCAACAGAACCCGTCCTTTTTTGTCGAGCTTGATCAGGATTTCGGACCGAAACGCCACCGGCCCAGTCCCCCTGCACTCCCAGCGACCGGTGCCCCACGCCCCGGTTTCTACGGGCTGTTATGGGATATCATGGGAATTTCCGGGAAGCAATGCGGAAGAGCAAGAATCCCCAAGGAATCTGAAGCTCTTAGCTACCACATCTATTATCCACCAGCTGTTTTATACCGCAAGGAATAGAATCGATCCCAGGTATAGAACCCACAGTTCGTCCCATCTCCAGATATTGGTTAATC
>CADECW010000032.1:0-19591 GCA_902825855.1 uncultured Rhodospirillales bacterium
AGCGAAGCCGCCCGAAGGGCGGCGCAGTCGAGGGACCTCTTCTTGTCGGCGCATCGACAGAAAAGGTCCCTCCACTTCGCCTCGCTTCGCTCGGCTCCGGTCGGGATGACGGGAGCAGGAAGCCATATGCGATAGCCCTGCATCGCGTAGAGTGAGTCGATGAAAGACCAGACTTCGTCACGCGGGGCGCCCTACGGCGCTATCGCGTTGCTCGCCATCTCTTTCCTTCTTTATTCCGGCTTTCTCGCCAACATTTTGGGATCGCGCGGCACCGATGCGGCGGGCCGGGGCATGGCCCTGGGCTTTGCCGCGATCATCGGCATCGTGCTGTGGCTCGTGCTTACCGGCTTGTTCGTGCTGGCCTGGTTCAACGGCCGCCTGCCTGGCTGGCTGGCCGCCGTGATGCTGATCGTCCTGCCGGTGTCGGCCATCGCGGCGGCGGCGGCCGCAGGCCTCGCCGAGGACCATGGTTGGTGGCTGATGACGGCTCCCGTCGCCTTGCCGCCGCTGTTGGCGCTGCTTGCCCTGTGGGGCAGGTTGCCTGCCTTGCATGGCATCCTCCCGTTCGGGCCGACGAGCGCCGTGCTCGGCGGCGCGATCGTCACGCTGACGGTCGTGCCCCTGGCGATGGGCTGGATCGCGACCATGCCCAATCCCGAGCGCGACGCCCGGCGCGCCGAGCAACAGAAGCAGTACGAACAGGAGAGGGAGCGCGCCGCACAACAGGCTCGCGAGGAGGAGGAAGCCCGCTTCGCTCGCCTTGGGCCTCAGTCATCGCTCGGCGACTATCTCGACTTCCTGCCGCCGGGCAGCACCCGCCATGCAGAGGCGCTGGCCGGGGCGCGGCTCGTGGAAAGTCGCAATCAGGACGCTGTGGCGCTGCTGCACGAAGGTCGTCTCGGAGCGCTCGAAGCGCTGTGGCAGCTCGACCTGGACCCTGCGCAGATCTGCGAGGCCTATGGCGCGGCGCTGCACGCTCAGGCGTTGAAGATCGATCGCAGCCAGTCGAGCTATGTTTCGGCCGCACTCGATATCGAATGGCAGCTTGCCAACATGAAGTGGCTCGCCGCGTCGCGATGCAACCTCGACCAGGCGCTGACTGTGGCGGAGGCGCGGGTAAGGGCGATTGCCGATGACGTCCGCCTGACCGGTATCGCCGACCAGGTCGCCGCGCTGCGTACGCCGAAGTAGATCAGGCGAGATCGATCGTGCCTCGCAGCATCTCCACGCAGCGGCCGCCGACGAAGGTGTCGACGACGCGTCCAGCCTTCTTTTCGGCGGTGGTCTCGAGGATGCTCGGCCGGCCCATGTCGAAGCCCTGGCCGATCGTCTTCGACAGGGTGAGGTCGGGCTCGCGCCGGAAATGCGCCAGCAGGCCGATCAGGACCACGTTGGCGCTGCCGGTCGCCGGATCCTCGGGCACGCCGTACAGCGGCGCGAACATGCGTGACTGGATTTCGACGCCCTGTTCGTTCGCATGCGTATAGAGATGGATGCCGACAGCCCGCGACATCGGCAAATGCCTGGCCAGCAGGTCGGTGCGGACCGTTGCCCTGGCCAGCGCCGGGCGCGACGCCACCTCGGCAAAGACGAAATTGTTGCCGCACGAGGCGATGACCGGCCGATGCGACGCCGAGACGATATCGCCGCTGCCGAGGCCGCAGATCTCGGCGACGAGCTCGGGCGCGAGCTCATCGCCGAGCGCGAGCTTCTGTGGCGCGGCCAGCCGGGCAGCGACGACGGTGCCCTGCTCGCGTGTGAGATCGAGCGGCACGAGCCCCGCCTTCTCCTCGAACACCAGGCGGTCGCCGTCGATCTTTCGGCCGTGGCAGACCCCCGCGCGGGCCAGCACGAACGCCGTGCCGACATTGGGATGGCCGGCGAATGGCATCTCGGCCTTGGGCGTGAAGATGCGGACCTGGGCGGTGTGCGCAGGATCCTGAGGCGGCAGCACGAAGGTCGTCTCGGCGAGGTTGAACTCGGCGGCGATCGACTGCATCTGTTCGGTCGTGAGGCCGCTTGCGTCGGGAATGACGGCCAGCGGATTGCCGCCGAAACGGCGGTCTGTGAAGACGTCCACGGTTACGAAATCGAGTTTCATGATTTCAAATCTGCCACGCCGGGCTAAGCTCCCGGCATGACGATTGCTCACGCTGCTCCAAGAATCTCTTACGATCACGGCGTGTCGACCAGGAAGCTGATCGGCGAGACCATCGGCAACTTCTTCGACCGCACCGTCGAGACCCATCGCGACCGCGAAGCGCTGGTGGTTCGGCACCAGAACGTGCGCTGGACCTGGGGCGAGCTCGGCAGACGGGTCGACGATCTCGCGGCGGGCCTGATGACGCTTGGGCTGGAACGCGGCGACCGGATCGGCATCTGGGCGCCCAATCGCTACGAATGGACGCTGGCGCAGTTCGCAACGGCCAAGGCGGGCCTGGTGCTGGTCAACGTCAACCCGGCCTACCGCCGAGCCGAGCTCGAGTACGCCATGAACAAGGTCGAGTGCAAGGTGCTGATCCTGGCGCCGGCGCTCAAGACTTCGAACTACCTCGAGATCGCGTCGGACCTGGTGAAGGCGGGCAGGCTGCCGCATCTCAGGCACGTGGTGCGGCTGGGCGGCGAGAAGACGCCCGGCATGCTGAACTTCGACGATGTCGCCAGTGCCGGCGGCAACGCCGAGAAGATGAAGCTCGCCGAACTCGGATCGAAGCTGCAGTTCGACGACGCGATCAACATCCAGTTCACCTCGGGCACGACCGGCCACCCCAAGGGCGCCACGCTCAGCCATCACAACATCCTCAACAACGGTTACTTCGTCGGCGAGGGGCTGAAGCTCACGCCTGACGATCGGCTGTGCATTCCCGTGCCGCTCTATCACTGCTTCGGCATGGTGATGGGCAATCTCGGCTGCCTGACGCACGGCTCGACCATGGTCTATCCCGCCGAGGCCTTCGATCCGCTGGCAACCCTGCAGGCCGTCTCGGAGGAGCGCTGCACGGCGCTCTACGGCGTGCCCACCATGTTCATCGCCCAGCTCGACCATCCGGAGTTCGCCAGGTTCGACCTCAAGAGCCTCCGCACCGGCATCATGGCGGGCTCGCCGTGCCCCATCGAGGTGATGAAGAAGGTGCAGAGCCAGATGAACATGGGCGAGGTCACCATCGCCTACGGCATGACCGAGACGTCGCCCGTGTCGACGCAGTGCGCCACCGACGATCCGGTCGAGCGGCGTGTCTCGACGGTGGGACAGGTCTTGCCGCACATAGAGATCAAGATCGTCGATGCCGATGGCAAGGCGGTGCCGCGCGGCGAGACCGGCGAGTTCTGCACCCGCGGCTATTCGGTGATGAAGGGCTATTGGAACGACGCCGACAAGACCAACGAGGCGATCGATGAGGCGGGCTGGATGCACACCGGCGACCTCGCGACCATGGACGAGCAGGGCTACGTCAACATCGTCGGCCGCCTCAAGGACATGGTCATCCGCGGCGGCGAGAACGTCTATCCGCGCGAGATCGAGGAGTTCCTGTACCGGCATCCGAAGATCCAGGACGTCCAGGTGATCGGTGTGCCGGACCCGCGCTACGGCGAGGAGATCTGCGCCTGGATCAAGCTGCACGACGGCAAGACGGCGACGGCCGAGGAGATCCGCGAGTTCTGCAAAGGCGAGATCGCGCACTACAAGATCCCGCGCTACATCGAGTTCGTGCCGGAATTCCCGATGACCATTACCGGCAAGATCCAGAAGTTCGTCATGCGCGAGCAGACGATCGAGAAGCTGGGGCTCAAGAGCGAAAAGACGGCGTGACCTGTCTTGCCGGACCCGGGGCCTCCGCAAGGGCTATCGCATATCGCTCCTCACGCCCGTCATCCCGAGCGAAGCCGCCCGAAAGGCGGCGCAGTCGAGGGACCTGTTCTTGTCGACGCATCAACAGAGCGGGTCCCTCCGCTTCGCCTCGCTGTGCTCGGCTCCGGTCGGGATAACGGGGCGGGCAGTCATATGCGATTGCCCTGCGGGCCCTTCCGGAGCCTTTGGTGTCGTTGCAGTTGAAAAGGATCGTTTGATCGGGCCCAATCCGGTCGTTCGTGAATCGATAAATCAGCGAGAGAAGCGACCATGCGACAGAACAAGATCAAGCAGATGTGGCGTGACGGGAAATGCGTGACGCTGGGCTGGCTTTCCGTGTCTCACGGCTTCACCGCCGAGGTCATGGCGCGTCAGGGCTTCGATGCCTTGTGCGTCGACCTGCAGCACGGAACTGCCGAAATGGGAGACGTCGCGCCGATGCTGCAGGCGATCTCACAGACGGATACGGTTCCGGTCGTGCGCGTGGCCTGGAACGAGCCGGCGGCGATCATGAAGGCGCTCGACCTCGGCGCCTACGCCGTGATCGTGCCGCTGGTGAACAATGCAAAGGAAGCCGCGATGGCGGTCGCCGCCTGCCGCTATCCGCCGGTCGGCATGCGCTCCAACGGACCCGTGCGCGCCGTGCACTACGGCGGCGGCGACTATGTCGCCAATGCCAACAACGAGATCGTCGTGATGGCCATGATCGAGACCAAGGAGGGCCTGGCCAACCTCGACGCGATCTGCGCGACGCCAGGCCTCGACGCCGTCTACATCGGGCCAGCCGACCTGTCGTTCGCCCTGGGACTGCCGCCGCGCGGCGACAACCCCGATCCGCTCCATCTCGCCACCTGCGACAAGATCCTGGCTGCCGCTCACAAGGCCGGCATCAAGTGCGTCATGCACTGCGCCAGTGCTGCGTTCGCGGCCGGCGCGGTGAAGCGCGGCTTCGACATGGTGATGCTGACGTCCGACCTGTCCTGCATGATCGCGGGCGCGAAGATGCAGCTCGACGAGCTCAAGGCCAAGACGGCCTGATCGGCGAGGCTCGGTCTGCCGGATCTTCAGTCGGCCGCGGCGCGCTGTTCCATCGCCGCGACCGCCGGCCGGTTGGCCTTCAGGAAGGTCCTGATGTGCCGCACCGCCAGCGGGATCTTCTCCGGCGTGTCCTTCCAGGGATACATGCTGACCTGCGAGTTGGGAGCCAGCATCGCGACTTCCATCGCCACTGCGTAGGGATGCGGCGGGATGTCGTCGGGCAGCACCATGATCGGAATCTGGCAGTTGCGCACGAAATCGCGGCTGACGGTGAACACGAAGTCGGGGTTGGCGCGATACATCTTGGCGAGGAATGCGCTCACCTGGTCCATGGTGACATCGGGCCGGCGCGCAGCGAAGGCCGGCCCCCAGTTGTTCATGTTGTTCTGGTAGAACTGGTCGGGCAGCTCGGGCCGATGGCCGCTCGGCTGCGT
Organism: uncultured Rhodospirillales bacterium; assembly: GCA_902825855.1. GTDB lineage: Bacteria > Pseudomonadota > Alphaproteobacteria > Reyranellales > Reyranellaceae > Reyranella. Next base: position 5,323 of record CADECW010000032.1, read on the forward strand.
CAGCACGGCGGCGACCACGCGGTCGGGCGCGCGCTTGATCAGGTTCCAGATGAACGGCTGGCCGATGCAGTAGCCCAGCACCATGAACTTGCCGATGCCGAGATGATCCATCAGGCCGATGTGATCGTCGGTGAAGGAGTCCCATGGCCGGTCGATCTCGAGCGGCCCCGTCGATTGGCCGGCATTTGCGTTGCGCAGGTCGGCGCCGACGCAGCGGAAGCCGTCCTTGGCGAACTCCTTCATGGCGTTGAAGGGATGACTGGTGTCGAGGCCGGCAATCGTCGAGTTGAGGCCGCCGCCAGGGATCACCATCAGCGGATAGCCTGAACCCATCTCTTCGTAGTGGATGCGGACTTTGCCTCGTTCATAGATCGGCATGGCGCTTCCTCCTTGGTGGGTGACCGGTCTCTTCGAAAAGGGCAATCACAGCCGACTTGTCCAGCCGTCGTCCTGGACGGGGGTGCGGCGCTGGCGGTCGCGCATCTGCTGCACGGCACCCTTTACGTCGCCCTGCCACTTGCGAAAACCGACGAGGGTCCTGGCCTTCAGTCCGCGCTCACCGCTGTCGGACAGGTATGGCGCAGGATCGGAGAACTTTCCGTTGACGATCGTCGAGAAGTGAAGATGCGCGCCTGTCGATCGTCCGGTCATGCCGACATAGCCGATGACGTCGCCTTTGCCGACGCGGCTGCCCACGACGGTGCCGACGGCGAAATGCGACATGTGGGCATACAGAGTCGTGAACTGGTCGGCGTGGCGGATCTTTACGGTGAGGCCGTATTCGAAGTGAGGGCCCTGAAGCTCTATGATGCCGTCGGCAGCCGCGAGGATCGGCTGCCCGATGCGAGCCTCGTAGTCGATGCCGTCGTGGAAACCGCCTCCCGACGGGCGCCCGTAATAGCGGCGCGGTCCGAAAGGCGACGACATCCGCGAGCCCGGCCGCGGCTGCGCCAGGGCGGCGCCCAGCCGGCGGCCGTCCTCATCGAACCAGCCCTCGGGCTCGTCGTCCGGCGCAAATCGCCAGAACGTCTGCCTGTCGGCGTCCTCTGCGCCGATCGAGACGTAAAGAGGACAGGCAGCGCCGTCGGCCGTCGCACCGAAGGCGATGCGAACGAAGTCGGAGGGTACTGGAAAAGTTTCGAGAAGGGCGAAGATCTCCTGGCTGGCGGGTCCGGCCGCATGCACGCTTTGCAGGCCGACCTCGGAAATCGGCGGCGACCAGCTCGTTCCGGACGGGAAGCCGCAGACCTTGCCCGGGACGGCAGGAACATCCTTCGGCTCGCCTCGGAACTCCAGGCGACTTCGGCCGTCGTACTCCGGCAGGACGCCTCCAGGATTGCGATCGAAGCGGCCATAGTCCGGAGTCCGGACGTGTGCCATGGCGTCCGCGATCGGAAGGCTCGCCAAACAAACGGCGGCAAACGCCAGGCGCAAGGCAGACGCGCGGCGGGACTCGCCGGCAGGACGCGCGACCGTTCTCATGGACCTGCTCCCCTCTTGCGCACTTCCACTGTTGTCCGAAACCTAGCCTCCGACGGAAGCAGGCTCCACCCGGAAATTCAGTACGGATTCATACCGGATGAACCAAGAGCCAGACTCGCGCGCCGGTTGGCCGTTGCGAGTCAGCCGTTGCCCGTTGCCCGTTGCCCGTTGCCCGTCAACCGCCATCCGTCAGCCGTTCCACGACTTCGAGCTGGATCTCGGCTGCTTCGACCATCTCGGCGATCGGCACCGATTCGTTGGCGGCGTGGCCCTGCGCACCCGAGCCGGGACCGAAGTTGATGATCTCTATGCCGTCGTCGGCGTAGTAGCGGCCGTCGCTCACGCCTGTCGCGTTGAGGAACTTCACCTTGCGGCCGGTCTGCTTCTTCACGACCGCTTCGAACGCGCCGACGACCTGGCCATTCTCCGGCGCGAAGAAGCCGTTGGTGCCCGTCAGGAACTCGACCGAGTACATGTTCTTCGGCTCGCCGACCTTGTCGACGACCGACTTCAGCTCCTTGAACGCGTCCTTCACCTTTTCATTCGGCAGCAGGCGACGGTCGATCTCGACGGTGCAGGCCGAGGGCACGACGTTTGTGTTGTGGCCGCCATGGAACATGCCGACATTGACCGTCGACTTCATCGCGCCCTTCAGGCGCTTGGCCAGTGCCTTGTCGTAATGCGCCTGCAGCGCGCCCACCAGCCGCATCATGCGCAGGATGGCGTTGTCGCCGCCGGCCGGATTGCCGGCATGCGCGGCGCGGCCTCTGGTGGTGATCCTGGCCCACATCACGCCGCGTTCGGCCACGATCAGGTTGTTCTCGGTCTGGGCGCCCAGGATCAGCGCATCGGGCCGCACGCGGCCGCTCTTGCGCAGGAACTCCATGCCGTCAGGTCCGAGGTTTTCCTCGTCGGCCACGAAGGTGAAGATGAGCTCGCCGTTCCGCGGGCCGCCGCGGCGCGCGATCTCCTCGGCGAGCCAGATCTGCACGGCCATGCTGCCCTTGCAGTTGCCGGCACCCAGGCCATGGACCAGCCCGTTCTTGACCAGTGCCTTGTAGGGATCGCTCTTCCAGTTGGCAGACTCGCCCACTCCCACCGTGTCGACATGGGCGTTGAAGGCGATCACCGGCCCTTTGCCTTTGCCCTTCATCCGCGCCACGACGTTGTCGACGCCCTTGGTCTTGGTCGCGACCTCGACCTTGTAGCCCGCCTTCCTGAGACGCCGGGCGGCATAGGCGCAGATCTCTACCGAGGTGCCGGGCGGGTAGGGGCTCGGCAAAGCGATCAGGTCGGAGAGGATGCTGACCAGATCGGACTCAAGTTTCTTCGACACGATTCTTCCTTCGACTATCTGTTTGCCAATTCTTCCAGCACCTCGACCAGCACGCGCGCGCCGGCAGCGAGATCGGCAGGGGTCGCGTTCTCGGCCTCGTTGTGGCTGATCCCGCGCTCGCACGGCACGAAAATCATGCCGGAGGGGCAGAGCCGCGCGATGTGCATGGCGTCGTGGCCCGCGCCCGACGGCATGTCCATGTTGGTGAGCTTCAGCGACTTGGCCTTCGCCCGCACGAGGTCGATCACTTCAGGATCGAAGTCGGTCGGCGCCACGTTGGTCACGCGCTCGATCGCCGCCGTGCAGGGCGAAGCCTTGTTCGCGACGATGTCCTCGAGTTTCGCCTCATGCGCTTCCAGCACCGCATTCGACGGATGGCGCATGTCGATGGTGAAGCTCGCCTTGCCCGGCACGGTATTGGGCGACCCGGGCTGCACCTCGACCCGGCCGATGGTGAAGCGCAGCGTGTCGTCGGCGTCGCTGGTGGCCTCGTACATCGCCGCGGCAATGCGCGTCGCCGCGGCGAAGGCATCCTTTCGGGCGGCGCGCGGTGTCGTGCCGGCATGCGCTTCTTCGCCCACGGTCGTGACGATGTAGCGTCGGCTGCCCTGGATGCCGGTGACCACGCCGATGGTCTTGCGCTCGTTCTCCAGGCGCGGGCCCTGCTCGATATGCGCCTCGACATAGCCGTCGAGAGCGAAGCCGGGCTCGCCCTCCCGCACCGACGCGGGTGCAGCCTTCAACGTGCTGGCGAGCGCGTCCTTCAGCACGACGCCATCCCAGTCCTTGGCCAGAAGCATGTCGTCCAGCCTGTAGTGGCCTGCGAACACGGCCGAACCCATCGCGCCCGGCTGGAAGCGCGAGCCTTCCTCGTTGGTCCAGGCGACGGCTACCACCGGACGCTTGGTCTTCACGCTGGCGTCCTCGAGTGCCTCCAGCGCCTCGAACGCGGCGAGCACGCCGTACATGCCGTCGAAGCGGCCGCCGGTCGGCTGGCTGTCCATGTGCGAGCCGCTCAGCACCGGCAGGGCGTTGGCGTCGCTGCCTTCGCGGCGCACGAACAGATTGCCGATCGTGTCGGTGAAGATCGAGAAGCCACGCGCCCTGGCCCATGAGGCGAGCAGATTGCGTGCGGCCGCATCCTCGGCCGACAACGCTTGTCTATTGACCCCTCCCTTGGGTGTGCCGCCCAGTCGGGCCATCTCTGTGTGGCGCTGCCACAGGCGATCCTCGCGAACGGCTTTGGCACCGCTCATGCATTTTCTCCAGTCTTGTTGACCGAGCTATAGCGGCCCCATAGTCGCGCATCAATCGGGAGGTACACTTGCACAATCACTTGGAACGCAATCTTCTGGGCTACGGCCCCAATCCACCCGATTCGCAATGGCCTGACGAGGCGCGCATCGCCGTGAGCTTCGTGCTGAACTACGAAGAGGGCGGCGAGAACACGATTCTGAACGGCGACGCCGCCTCGGAGGTGTTCCTGACCGAGACGCCCGGCGGCACGCCGGTCGTGGGTGGCCGCGATCTCTCGACCGAATCGATGTACGAGTACGGCAGCCGTGCCGGTTTCTGGCGCATCATGCGGCTGTTCTCCGAGCGCAACATGCGCTTCACCTCGTGGGCGGTCGGTCGCGCGCTGGAGCTGAACCCGGCGGCGGGAAAAGCCATGGCCGACGCCGGCCATGAGGTGGCGAGCCATGGCTATCGCTGGATCAACTACAAGGATTTCACGCTCGAGCAGGAGCTCGACCACATGAAGAAGGCGGTGAAGGCCATCAAGGATGCCGCCGGCAAGGCGCCGGTCGGCTGGTACACGGGCCGCTTCGGCATGCACACGCTCGCGGCCGTCATCAAGCATGGCGGCTTCATCTATTCGAGCGATTCTTACAACGACGATCTGCCGTACTGGGTGAAGGTCGAGGGCACTCCGCACCTGATTGTGCCCTACACGCTGGAAGTGAACGACATGAAGTTCGGCGTGCCACCCGGTTACACCGCGGGCGACGGCTGGCTGCAGGCAATGAAAGACAGCTTCGACGTGCTCTATGCCGAGGGTGCGCGCAGCCCGAAGATGATGTCGATCGGGCTGCACTGCCGCCTGGTCGGCCGGCCGAGCCGCGCTGCCACGCTCGCGCGCTTCATGGATTACATCGCCTCGAAGCCCAAGGTCTGGGTGGCGACGCGCGAGGAGATCGCGCGGCATTGGATCAAGGTGCATCCGCCGAAGGCTTAAAAGTCATCCCTTGCAGGCCGTGCGCATGATGCGCACGGTCCACAAGATCATGAGGGCAGTGACTGCTCCACCCACTGCCCGATCCGCTTTGCATCCATCAGCCCGGACTGACGGGCGATCTCCCGGCCGCGATGGAACAGGATCATCGTCGGGATGCCCTGGATACCGAAGCGGCCGGCGAGCTGTTGCTCCTCGTCGGTGTTGATCTTGGCGAAACGCACCTGCGGCTCGAGCTCACCTGCCGCCTTCTCGAACTGCGGCGCCATCGCCCGGCACGGTCCGCACCATGGCGCCCAGAAGTCGACCAGCAGGGGGATGTCGCTCTTGGCGGCGTGAGCCTCGAAACTCTGGGCATTCAACGCCACGGGATGACCTTCGAACAGGGCCGCTCCGCAACTGCCGCACTTGCCGCCACCGGCCGCGAGCCTCTCGCGCGGCGCGCGGTTCAGCGTGTTGCAGTTGGGGCAGGCGACGATCACGGCCTCGGTCATGGATACCTCACTGGCAGGAACAATGCTCCAGCAGAGACGACGTTGCACGTCAGCGCGTTACACGCTGGGCAACGCGGAAGGCAGCATAGGCGACGATGGTCAGGCCGAACATGACGATGGCGAGAAGGATGGGCACGAAAGGATCGGCCGTCCGGTCGAGGAGCCAGCCGCCCAGCCCCGGCGCCGGTCCCGTCACCACGAAGAAGACGGTCAGGAACACGCCCACGCCGAAGGCGCGGTTCTGCGGTGCCATCGCCGCCCCTGTCAGCGCCATGATGATGCCGGCCGGTGCCACGCCGAGCAGGCCGAACAGCAGGCTGACGGCAACCGCCCAGGAAACCTGGGGCAGCAGCGCCATCGACGCTATGGCGCAGCACAGACAGAAGTAAAAGATGAGGTCGGCCCGGCCGGTGCGGTCGGCGATCCAGCCCCAGAGGGCGCCGGAGAAGATCATCACCCAGCTCGCCAGGCTGAGGACCGAAGCGGCCTCGAACGCGCCGAGGCCACCCGCGACCAGCACGCGCGGCGCGAAGCTGAGGTAGAGAACGTAGCCCGCGTTGAAGGTCGCCCAGGCCGCGGCGGCGATCAGGGTCAGAGTCCATTCGCGGGAGCTCAGCCGGAGCGACGCCGCTGGCGCTGCCGTGATCGCGCCTTGCGGCGGTCGATAGGCGACCAACATGGCGATGGTTCCAATCAGGCAGTAGAGCCCGGCCGCGACGAACGACGCCTGCCAGCCTAGAGTCGCCGCCAGCCAGGTATGTCCGACCTGACCCATGGCGATGCCGAACGGCCAGCTCATCACCATGATGCCCATCGCCGTCGCGAGCTCCCGGCCGGCGAACCAGTCGGCAATCATCTTGGTGTAGTAGATCGAGCAGAACACGAAGCCGACGCCGCACAGCAACCGCCCGGCGGCCAGCATCGCAAAGCTGTTGCCGATCGCAGCGAGCGCGCCGCCCAGCGTCAGGCAAGCGAGGCCGAATGCCACCAGGATCCGATCCGGAACGTGGCGGCCAGCGAGGCCCGCGGGAATGGACAGGACGAGGCCGGGGACCAGGAACAGCCCGATCAGGGTGCCGGTCTCGGCGGCGCTGAGACCGAGACGGGCGGCGACGTGATCGGACACCGATCCCATCGTCTGGAACTGAAAGCCCAGTCCGACGCGGGTCGCGAATAGTAGAGCGAGCATTGCCCAGCGCTTTCGCGCCTCGGTGTTGTCCATCGACTGCCGTCGTACGACAGGCGACGGGCGTGGTAAATGTCGGCCATGCAAAGCCCGCTTCACGAATCCGCCACCGGCACCACCATGGCGCTGCGTGCCCTGGCACGCTTTCCCGATCGCATGGCCTTCATGTGGGACGGCGGCAGCCTCACCTATCGCGCTGCCTACGAGCTGATCGGCCGCCTGCAGGCGGCGATGGCGGCGGCGGGCTTGAAGAAAGGCCAGACCGTCGCCTTCCTCAGCGCCAACAGCGCCGAAACCTGGTGCGCCGGCGTGGCGGCACAGGCGCTGGGCCTGGTTGCGACGTGGCTTCATCCGCTGGGCGCGCTCGGCGATCATCTCGAGGTCATCGAGGATGCGGGCGCAACGGCCCTCATCGTCGATCCCAAGTCGCATGCCGGTCGCGGCGGCGAGCTCGCGGCGAAGTCCGATCGACTCGCTCTCATACTCAGCATGGGCAAGGCCGACTTCGGCCACGACCTCGTGGCGGCGGCCGAGAAGATCGGCACGGCAACGCCGGTCGATCTCACGGATGCCGACGACTACGCCATCATCAACTACACCGGCGGCACGACCGGCAAGTCCAAGGGAGCGATCCGCCGGCATCGCTCGGTCGCTGCCTCGGTGGTGGCGACGTCTTCCGATTTCGAATTCCCCGCCGTGCCGCGCTATCTCGCGGCCGCGCCCATCACACATGTTTCGGGCACCAAGGTGCTGCCCTCGCTGCTGCGCGGCGGCACGGTGCATCTGCTGAAGGGCTTCGAGCCCGAGCGGTTCCTGAGCACGATCGAGCGCGAGAAGATCAACTTCACGCTGATGGTGCCGACGATGATCTACGTGCTGCTCGACCATCCTCGGTTGGAGCAGACCGATCTGTCATCGCTGGAACTTATCCTGTATGGCGCCTCGCCAATGTCTCCGACACGACTGGTCGAGGGGCTGGAACGCATCGGGCCGGTGTTCAGCCAGCTCTACGGCCAAACCGAATGTTACCCGGTGAGCGTGCTCAGCCGCGCCGACCATGATGCACGGCGGCCCGAGCTGTTCGCCTCGTGCGGCTTCCCCGTCTCCTCGTGCCGAGTGACTTTGCGCGACGACGACAACAACGAAGTGGCACCAGGCGAGGCCGGTGAGATCTGCGTACGCGCACCGCATGCAATGGAGCAGTACTGGAGGCGTCCGGAGCAGACCGCCGAGGCCTTTGCGGGCGGCTGGCTGCATACCGGCGACGTCGCTCGCGCCGACGAGCGCGGCTATCTCTACATCGTCGATCGCAAGAAGGATATGATCGTGTCCGGCGGCTTCAACATCTTCCCGCGCGAAGTGGAGGATGTTCTGTCTTCGCATCCCGATGTCGCGATGGCGGCGGTAATCGGCGTGCCTCACGAGAAGTGGGGCGAGGCCGTCGCTGCCCTGGTGGTCCCGAGACCGGGTTCGCAACCTGCGGCCGAAGCACTGATGCAGCATGTGAAGGATCGCAAGGGCAGCACGCACGCGCCCAAGCAGGTGGAGTTCGTCGACGCGCTGCCACTCACCGCCGTCGGCAAGGTCGACAAGAAGGTCCTGCGAGCGAAATATTGGTCGGGACAGTCACGTCAGGTCGGCTGATTTCTCGCCGTCCCGAAAATCTTGTTAAAAAAATGGACGGGATGCCGCAGGCAACCGTGCGTGCGATGTTCTCATTCGGCGATGTGCGCGGCTCGTTCAGCAGGACAGCAGCGCGCCGTAACTTACCACATCACAAGAATTTATTCCGATGGTTTACGATCGCTTCGACGATCCTTCATGCGGAAGTTCACCTCACGTTCGCAGTTTGATCGTTTTCCACGGGCTGTGTGAATCTCGACCTCGCAGGGTTTACCTCGTCCCACGAATCGTGGCAGCAAGGGTTGTGACTGTATTTCGAGGCACCATCTGCGCCGTTGTCGGCGCCTTTCTCATCTCCGGATGCCAGCTCGGAGGAAATCCGCCCACGACGTCGGGATTCGAACCGAAGGTGGATTTGCGCCAGAAGGACATCATCGAAGATCGCAAGGAAGAGATCATTCGCCAGCTCGCTCATTGCGAGAGCGGCGGTTGGGGTCCGTCCGATCAGAAGATCCATGGCGGCCGGGGCGCATATCTCGGACGCCTGCAGTTCACGGTCCAGACCGTGATCGGCTATCAGCTCAAGAAAGACGGCACGCAGCTGTCGCGCCAGGAGGCGACGGACCTCGCGCACGACTACGATCGTGCCGGCGCCCTCGCCAAATACATGATCTTCGATCTCGAAGAGCCACACCATTGGCCGCTGTGCGCCCGCAAGATCGGCCTGCGCAGCCAGATGGCCGCCATCAAGGAATTGTCGAACCAGGCAATGGCGGCGTGGTGAGCTCGTAGGCTCACGCCGCGCGGCGCTTGCGCGTCGCCGCCGCCTTGCGCGCCGATGCCGAGCGCGCCGTCTTCGACCGCGACGCCGAGGCGCGTCCACCGATCCGTCCGCCCTTGCGCGACGCGGCGTGGCTTTCCTTCCTGCCGCGGCCGGAGCCGCTCTTCTTGCCGCCGCCGCTTTCTTTGTTGACGGTCGCCCAGGCGCGCCGCTCGGCTTCCTTGTGCGAGACGCCGCTCGCCTCGTAGCCCTCGGCAATGTGGTCGGCCTTGCGATCCTGCTTGGCCGCATATTTCGACTTGTCACCGCGTGGCATGAAGGCGCTCCGATGCGCGAGCTCCCGCACTGCACGAACGTCAGGTTGCGTCGGTTGGTTGCCGTCCGCTACTCGAGCGCGCCGCAGAATTCCTGGATGCGCTTACAACCTTCGCGCAGGCTCGCCATGTCGGTGGCGTAGGAGATGCGGAAGTAGGGGCTCATGCCGTAGGCCGCGCCCTGCACGGTGGCGACGTGTTTCTCCTCGAGCAGCGCCGTCACGAAGTCGGTGTCGTTGGCGATCTTGCGGCCGCCCGGTGTGGTCCTGCCGATGCAGCCCGCCATGTTGGGGAACACGTAGAACGCGCCCTCCGGCTTGTGGCAGGTGAGGCCCTTGGCCTCGCGAAGCATGCCCACCACCTCGTCGCGCCGCTTCTGGTAGTCTGCGGCACGCTCCTTCAGGAGGTCCTGAGGTCCGTTCAGCGCGGCGGTTGCGGCGGCCTGGCTGATGGTCGAGATGCCCGAGCCGATCTGACCCTGCATGTTCATCATGGCGGCGACCATCGGCTTAGGTCCGCCGCAGAAGCCGACGCGCCAGCCTGTCATGGCGTAGGCCTTCGAGGCGCCGTTCACCGTAAGCGTTCGCTGCTTCAGCTTCGGCTCGACCTCGGCCACGGTGCAGAAGCCGAAGCCGTCGTAGGTCAGGTGCTCGTAGACGTCGTCCGACATGACGAAGACGTGGGGATGGGCGAGCAGGACGTCGGCGATCTCGCGCATCTCGGCGCGCGAGCACACCGCACCGGTCGGGTTGTTGGGGAAGTTCAGCACCACCCACTTGGTCTTGGGCGTGATGGCAGCCTCGAGGTCGACCGCACGCAGCTTGAAGTGGTTGTTCTCCGGGCACGACACAGACACCGGCTTGGCACCGGCAAGCGTCGCCTGGTCGGCATAGGAGATCCAGCCCGGTGCCGGGATGATGACCTCGTCGCCCGGGTTCACGCTCGCCTGCAGGGCGTCGTACATGATCTGCTTGCTGCCGTTGCTGACCATGATCTCGTCGAGCGCATAGTCGAGATCGTTGTCGCGCTTGAACTTGCGCTGGATCGCTTCCTTCAGGGGCTTGACGCCGTCCTGCGGCGGATACTTGGTGTCGCCGGCAAGGGCTGCCTTGTAGGCCGCCTCGATGGCGTGCGTCGGCGTCGGGAAGTCGGGCTCGCCCGAAGAGAGGCCGACGATCTTCACGCCCTGGGCGCGCAGCTCGCGCACCTTGCGGGTCATCGCGGCAGAGGCGGATATCTTGACGTTGCGCAGGCGCTCGGCGACTTCGAACATGGTATTCTTCAGCCCTTCTTCCGTATCGTGAGCGCGATGCCGCCCAGGATCGCCGCCGAGGCCAGGAGCAGCCGCGCCGTGATCGGCTCCGCGAGTAGCATTGCCCCGCCGATGGCCGCAATGGCCGGCACGCTGAGCTGGATTGTGGCGGCGGAGGTTGCGCTGAGCGCCGGGAGGGCCGCGTACCACAGCACGTAGCCCAGGCCCGAGGTCAGCGCGCCGGACACCACGGCGTAGGCAAGGCCCGTGTAATCGACGGTTTCGCGGCCATAGGCCGTCAGGATCAGCGCCGCGGCAAAGGGCACTGTGCGCAGGAAGTTTCCGCCGGTCGCCGCGATCGGCTCGCCAGCGCCTCTTCCGAGCAGCGAATAGACGCCCCAGGCCGCCCCCGCGCCCAGCATCAGCGCGGCGGCGTGCGGCGGCGGCGCCGCGAGGCCCGGCAGGAGCAGCACGACCAGTCCGCCCACGGCGATCACCAGGCCGGCCAGCCGCATGCCGGCGACGCGTTCGCCCTGCCACAGGCCCCAGGCCATCATGGTGAGCTGCACGGCGCCGAACAGCAGCAGCGCGCCGGTCGCGGCCGTGAGGTCGCGATAGGCAAACGAGAAGAGGGCGGCATAGCCGAACAGCATCAGCGCCATCGGCCAGCTGCCGCCGCTCGATGGTCGCACGCCGCGAGCACGCAGCAGCGCGACCAGCATGAGCGCGCCGGACGCGAGCCGGATGGCGGTGAAGCTCGCCGCATCGATCTCCGTGTCGCGCAAGGCGACGCGGCAGAGCAGCGAGTTGCCGGCGAAGGCCAGCATGGCGAAGGCGGTCAGGAGCAGTATGCGCAAGGTTGCCTAGAAGGTTGCTGTGACGCCGGTTTCGCGACTCACTTTTGCAAGGTCGCTCAGCGTGTCGTCCGGCAGCAGCAATCCGTCAGCGCGGTTCTTCACTTCGTTGCGCGCCTCGATCTCGCCCGGATAGAAGATCTCGTCGTGGCCCTGCGCCAGCGGCACCGACTTCAGCTCGGCGATCATCCTCTCCATGCGGGCATTGAACTCGGCCAGGGTCTGAAAGGCCGCTATATCGAGCGCAATCATCATCTGGCCGGCGCCGCTCCTGTGCTCGGTCTGGTAGGGGCCGAACACGCCGCTGCCGAAGGCGCTGCCGGTCAGCACGCCCGACAGCATGTCCATCATGGCAGCGATCGCATAGCCTTTGTGGCCGGCCATCGGCAGGATGATGCCGTCGATGGCGGCCGACGGGTCCGTCGTCGGCGCTCCCTCGGCATCGATCGCCCATGCTTCCGGGATCGGCAGGCCCTTCTGCTTGGCGAGGTAGATCTTGCCGCGCGCCACGCCGGTGTTCGCGATGTCGAGCACCATGGGAGCATACGAGCCGGCTGGCGCCGCCCACGACCAGGGATTTGTCCCGACCGTCTTCCTGCGGCCACCCCACGGTGCCATGGCCGGGCTGGCATTGGTCGACAGAAAGGCGATGCAGCCCGCGCGCGCGGCGACCAGCGTGTAGTAGAGCGCCGTGCCGAAATGATTGGAGTTGCGCAGGCCGACGGCGCCGACGCCGTGCGCCTTGGCGCGTCGGATGGCATCGTGCATCGCGTGCAGGGTCAGTACCTGTCCCATGGCGTCGCCGCCGTCGATCACCGCCACGGCGCCGGCATCGACGACGAACTTGGGCGCGGCAAGCGCCGTGCACACGCCGGCCTTCAGTCGCGCCAGGTACCAAGGGAGCCGCATCACGCCGTGCGACTGGTGCCCCCACAGGTCGGCTTGCACCAGGGTGTCGGCGACAGTCCGTGCGTCGGCTGGCGGCATGCCGGCCGAGGCGTAGACGGCGGTCGCGAAGTCGAGCAGGGGCTCGGGCTCGATGCGTCGTCCCGAGCTCATCGCCGTGCGGTCAGTTGCTCAGCCGATAGAGCTTCATCGCGTTGTCGCGCGTGATCTTGCGGCGCGCCTCGGCGCTGATGCCCGTGAGCTCGCGCTCGAGGAACTCCTGCGAATCCGGCCAGATGCCGTCGGGGTGCGGATAGTCCGAGCCCCACATCACGTTGTCCTCGCCCAGCACGTCGAGCAGGCGGATGCCGATCGGGTCGGTCTGGTAGGTCGCGTAGAACTGGCGGTACCAGTACTCGCTCGGCTTCATCTTGAGCTCGAGATCCTTGAACTGGTCCTCCCATTCGAGGTCCATGTGCTGCAGCACGTAGGGGATCCAGCCGAGGCCGGCCTCGCCGATCACGATCTTGAGGTTGGGATAGCGCTCGGGTGCGCCCGAGTAGATCAGCGACATCAGCATGTAGCTCATGTGCATCTGGAAGTTGGTGATGTGCGCGGCCTGCACGCGACGCACGATGTGCGGCTTCATCTTGCTGTAGTCTGGCGAGCGGCCGCCGATCGTGTGGAAGTGCAGGGGAATGCCGGTCTCATGGCCGAACTTCCACAACGGCTCCCAATGTTCGTCCCACAGCGGAGTCATGTCGGGGCGGTTTGCGATGTCGAAGCCGCGTGCGCCACGCTTGGCACAGCGCATGGCCTCGGCGACCGAGTCCTCCATGTTGTAGTTCGGGATGTTGGAAAGGCCGATCAGACGGTCGGGCGCGGCCCTGCAGAAATCGTGGAGCCAGTCGTTGTAGATGCGCAGCATCTCCAGCGCCGCCTCCGGATCGTTGAGCCGGCCGCTCGAACCCAGCACGCCGTACAGGATCTCGGCCTGCACGCCGTCGCGGTCCTGGTCCTTCAGGCGCATCTCCGGCTCGGTGAGGCGGCGGATGCCTTTCTTGCCGTCGTCGTAGAGGCCGGTAGAGGCCATGCGGTCGGAGCGATGGATGACGCCCGGCACGTATTCGCGGCCGGCCGAGCCCATGCCGTTCACCAGGCCGAACTTCGCGCCCTTGGCGCTGACCCATTCGGGTCCCTTCGGCCCCTCGATGACGTGGGGCATGCGGTCCTTGAAGGCCGCCGAGGCGTTCTTGGTAAAGAGGTCGGGGGGCAGCCAGATCAGGTCGACATGGCCGTCGGCGGAGATGACGTCGTAATGCATGGGCGCGTTCCTCCACCCGCGATCATCCTCCGGTCGGAGGCGCCGTACCAGTCCCCTCGGCTTGCTTAGCGGTACATCCTTGCCCAGTTTTGCCACGGCGTCGCCAGCAGCACGATGCTGGCGGCCACCGACAGGACCAGGCCGGTGGGCGTGATCGCGTCGGCCCCGACCGACAGGCGGAGATGGAGATTGTAAACCTCGAGCGCCATCACGAGTGCGCCGCCGGCGGCATACATCCTGAGATCCGGCAGGTTGCGGAACTGCCGCTCGCCCATAAGGTCGATCAGGGCGACGACGGCGGCCAGCACGGCCATCACAAGGCCGGCGATCAACAGCCATTCGGTGATGTCGGCGAACTCGGGCACGCTGTGGCGCACGAACACGCTGGCCTGTGTGTAGACCAGGTCGGCGGCACAGGCGGTGAAGAAGTAACCGACGGCGAAGGGACGAAGCAGGGGATGCAGGGCGCGTCCGGCGATCTGGGCCGTGATACGAGGCTTTCCGG
>CADECW010000032.1:19691-34691 GCA_902825855.1 uncultured Rhodospirillales bacterium
AGCAGGGGATGCAGGGCGCGTCCGGCGATCTGGGCCGTGATACGAGGCTTTCCGGACGTCATGCGGCTCCCAACTGATAGAGGACGAGGTCTTTGCTCATGGTGGCCGGTCCTGTAGCAAACTGGACGCCACGCGGCGTGCGACAGTCAGTCCGACTGCAACTAGAGTGCCGTCGTAGCAACTGACACAATGGATTGGGGAGGACGGCCGGTTTCGGCGCGTATGACGAGAGAAGGGGGCTTCACATGACGGCCGTTGTTCGCGCGATCCTGGTGGTGGCGGCTCTGTCGCCGCTGGCGTCGTGCTCGTTCTATCTCGGCGAGCCTCGGGTGCCGAAGAACGACCTGCGTGCAACGCTTGCCGGCGCTTATGAAGTGCCGCCGACGACCAGCGAGGGCGGTGGTTATTTCGAGGCGGTGTACCGCCCCTCGACCAAGGTGCTGGAGTATCGCCTGATCCTGCAGGGGCTGAGCGGCCCCATCACCATGGGTTACCTCCAGGGACCTGCAGCGCCCGATCAGAACGGCCCGCGGGTCGCACCCATCAACATCCCGATCTACGACTACACGATCTGGGATGGCGTCACGCTCACCGAGGAACAGGCGGCGCAAGTGTTGGCCGGGCAGTGGTACGTCAACGTCATGACGCTGCAGTATCCCGACGGCGAGATTCGCGGACAGATACTTCCGCTGAGAAAGTAGAATCGCAGGCGGCCGTGTCGGACGCGACCGTCAGTCGAACGCGTAGTTCCAGCCGATCCACTTGGCGAGGCCGCGGCCCATCACTTTCTCGAGGTCCCGGCCCTTCAGCCAGGGCAGTTCCTCGGTGAACATGGTCACGCACTGACGGTAGCTGCAGGGCATGCGGGTTATGTCGGTGCCCCAGAAAAAGCGGTCCGGCCCATACGCATCGAAGATGCGGTGCAGGCCATCATGCAGATTCTTGAAGGGGTAGGGATGCGTCGAGTAGCCCGGTGCTCCGGTCGCCTTGACGGCAACGTTCGGCAGCTTGGCCAGCGAGCAGAGCTCGTCGAGATTGCCGAAGGCCGCCGCGTCTTTCTCCAGCCTGAGCAGGCCGCAATGGTCGATGATCAGTTTCAGCCGCGGATGCGCCTCGGCGATCTTCCTGAAGGGCTTCAGGAACAGGCCGGCCATCGTCGCGACGGGGATGCCTTCCTTTTCGGCGGCGGGCCAAACCCAGTCGAGCTTGCCTTCGTGCAGCGCCTTCTGCTGGTCGGGGTAGAGGAGAGCCCAGCGCAGGCCCATCATGCCGGGCTGCTTGCGCCAGCCGACGATGCGCTTGCGGCTCTCAGGGTCGTCGAGCTCGAACTGGCCCATCACGGCGAAGCGGTCGGGATATTTCTGCGCGGCCGCCAGCGCGAGCTGGTTGGAGGTCGGGTCCCAGCTGTAGGGCGGATGAATCAGCGCGGCGTCGACTCCGGCCTCGTCCATCTCCTTCAGCGCTTCATCGGCAGTGAACTTCTCGACCTTGCGATGGAGCCCGCTGGGTGGCGTCACAGTCTGTGACCAGATGTGGATCTGGGCGTCGATGATCTTCATGGCATTCCTCCGGTGCGTGATACTATCAGGCATCCGGGCCGCCGATGGAGCCGCCGATGGTTGAGTCGACCGACAAAGTGTTCGCCGGATCGATCCCCGAAATTTACGACCGCTTCCTGGTTCCGCTGATCTTCGAGCCCTATGCCGTCGATCTTGCCGGACGGGTCGCCGCCCTGGCGCCCAAGGACATGCTCGAGACGGCTGCCGGAACCGGCGTGCTGACACGCGCCCTTGCCGAGCGGCTGCCGGCATCGACTCGCATTGTCGCCACCGACCTCAATCAGGCGATGCTCGATCAGGCGGCGAAGCGGCAGACCGTGGGCGCCGTCGAGTGGAAACAGGCGGACGCACTCGCCCTGCCGTTTGCCGACCGCAGCTTCGATGCCGTCGCCTGCCAGTTCGGTGCGATGTTCTTTCCCGACAAGGTGCAGGGCTACAGGGAGGCGCGCAGGGTCTTGAGAGGGCACGGACGCTTCCTGTTCAACGTGTGGGACAAGATCGACGACAACGAGTTCGCCGACATCGTCACCCAGGCGCTGGCGGAGATCTTTCCTGCCGATCCGCCGCGTTTCATGGCGCGCACACCGCATGGCCACCACGATGTCGAGCGCATCCGCAAGGAACTTGCGTCGGCGGGCTTCGCGGATATCTCGATCGACACCGTCGATGCGCGCAGCAGGGCGAGCTCGGCCCGTCACGTCGCCATCGCCTACTGCCAGGGGACGCCGCTGCGCAACGAGATCGAGGCGCGCGATGCCGCGCGACTCGAGGAGGCCACTGATCGTGCCGCGGTAGCCGTGGCGCAACGCTTCGGATCGGGCGCCGTCGACGGCCGCATCCGGGCGATCATGGTCAGCGCGTCCTGATAGTTCTGGAAAGTGCTTATGACGGTGGGCGCGTATGGGCCTCGAGAGTCACGAAACGACTTGCCGATCGTGACTTAAGTTCTCGACAATTTCGAACTTCAGTTATATCATCGGAGGTTTCGTGTTACTTCGCGTGGTGTCCGCTATGCATCGTTCAATTGATCCATCACAACCCGGCCGGCAAGACGGCAGCGTGATCCAACGCGCACGGCCATCTCGTCCCGCTGGGATGCCGCTGGGATCCCGCCGGGATCCCGAAAGCTTCCCGCTGGGATCCCGCCAGGAGTCCCGTGGGGATCCCAAGGGACAGGGACAGGGACAGAGACAGGGACAGGGACAGAGACAGGGACAGGGAGAAGAAGCAGAAGAAGCGGCAGCGGCGTCGGGCAGCGAGCAGGCCTTCGCGCTCCGGAACCAGACGGTGGCGCTCGGAGCCGCGCGCAAGCCGTCTGCACGGCTATCGAAAATCGCCAGCTTCCGAGTCATGGGGAGCCATGTGCGATAGCACTGATCAAACTGCAGCCAAACCCTTGAAGAGGCGCTGTAACGACGCGCTAGTTCGGCGTCGGCGCATTGCTGTCGAGCAGCTTCTCGCGCTTGAGCTCGCTCCACAGCTCGACCGGAATCTTCGCCGACAACCGGTCGATGTTCTGCTTCACCTCCGCGCTGCTGAGAGCGCCGGGGATCACGGAGCAGAGCGCGGGATGGAACAGCGGGAACTGCATGGCGGCGGCGCCGAGCTCGACGCCATGGCGCTGGCAGACCGCCTCGATCTTCTGCGCCTTCTCGATCAGCGGCGCGGGCGCGGCCACGTAGTCGTGCGTGGCGCCGGGCTTGACGCCGCCGGTCAGGATTCCCGAATTGTACGGCCCGCCGAGAATGACCGAGACGCTGCGCTTCACGCACTCGGGCAGGAATTCCTCGAGGCCGCCCTGTTCCAACAGCGTATAGCGGCCGGCCAGCAGCATGCAGTCGAAGTCGCCGGCCTTGACGAAGCGCAGGCTGGTGTCCGACTCGTTGATGCCGACGCCGATCGCGCCGATGACACCGGCCTTGCGCAGCTCGTCGAGCGCCTTGAAGCCCGAGTCCATCACGGTCTTGAAGCGCTCGTCGAGGATCTTGCGGTCCTTGACGGTCCAGAAATCGACGTCGTGGATCAGCGCAATGTCGATCTTGGCGAGCCCGAGCCGGAAATGCGAATGCTCCAGCGAGCGCATGACGCCGTCGTAGGTGTAGTCGAACACCGGTGCGAAGCCCGGCAGGCCGTTCTCCCGGAAGTCGGCGGGCTTCTTCTCGCCCGGCTTCATGGCGTGCATGACGCGACCGACCTTGGTCGACAGCACGAAGTCCTCGCGCGGCCTGTTGCGCAGGGCCGCGCCCATGCGCAGTTCGCTGCGGCCATAGCCGTAGAACGGCGAGGTGTCGAAGTAGCGTACGCCGCCATCGTAGGCGGCGTCGCTCAGCGCCACCGCTTCGGCATCGGAGATGGTGGCGCGAAAGCCGCCCATCGGCGCCCCGCCCAGGCCGAGCGTTGTGACTTCGAGCGTGGTCTTGCCGACGCGACGCTTGGGCAGGGTGTTCATGGTGTTTCCTCGATGGTGCTGAGATGCGGCAAGTGGCGATCGGTCATACCTCAGGCAGCTTCCTGTGCCGCCGTCGGGCCGTCGCTCCTCGTGGTCGTGCGGCGCATGTCGCGCACGATGTTGAGATCGTCGAATCGCCGTACGCGATGCATCGTGGCGCGGTTGTCCCAGATGACGAGATCATGTTGCGTCCAGCGATGGGCGTAGACGAACCGCGGCTGCGTGGCGTGCTCGATAAGATCGCGGATGAAAGCCATCGCCTCGGGCTGAGGCCAGCCGACGATGGTGCCGATATGGGCCGACAGGAACAGCGATTTGCGTCTCGAGCCGGGATGCGTGCGCACCAGGCAATGGCGCACCGGCTTCATCGCCACGCGCTCGTCGGGCAGGAACCCGGTGAAGCCGAGCTGGCCGCGCGAGTAGATCAGCGAATGCTCGCAGATCATGTCCTCGACCTCGGCCTTCGTCGCCGCATCGAGCGCGTCGTAGGCGGCACGCATATCGGCGAACTCGGTGTTGCCGCCCTCGGTCGTGACGATGCGCCCGCTCAGGATCGAATACTTGGCCGGCACCACGCGGAACGAGGCATCGGAGTGCCACAGGCGATTGCCCAGCGACGCCATGCGCCGCTTGTTGTCGCGCGCGAGCTTCTCGCCCGACTTGTCGAGGTTCGAGACGTCGGCGAAGGCAGGGGCGAGCCGCAGCTCCGAACTGCGCACCGTCGAGTTGGCGCCTTCTTCGAGCGGCCCGAAATTGCGCGTGAAGGCGAGCTGCTGCTCGTCGCTGATGTCCTGGCCCGGCAGCACCAGGACGGCGTGGCGGTTCATCCCCTCGTCGATCGCCTCGACCTCGGCCGGGGTGAGGGGACGGCGCGCATCGATGCCCGTGAGGCGTGCGCCGATATGGGTTGTCAGCGGAATGATCTCGAGCGGCATGACGCCACCTTATTCCTCGCCGGCTTCGCTGGGGAGGTGGCCCGGACGACCGGAGAGGTCATATGCGGCAAAGGCAAAGCTCGCGCCCACGACCCCACTTGCTCAGCGCAACGCCGCCGCGATGTTGCCGCCATCGACCGTGACCACGGCGCCGGTCGTCTTCGTCGCCTTGGCCAGCGAAACGAACGCCTGCGCCACGTCGGCCGCGGTGACTTCCAGGCCGAGAAGGTTGCCGCCCATGTAGTCGGCTTCGCTCAGCCCGCGCTTCCTGGACCGCTCCGCGATCATCTGATCGGTCAGCAGGCCCGAGCGGATGCGGTCGGCGTTGACCGCGTTGGCGCGGATGGCGTCGCCGCCATGGTCGAGCGCGTACTGCCGGCTCAGGAACAGCGTCGCTGCCTTCGGCAGCCCGTAGGGCCCGAAGTCCGGCCCCGGATTCACCGCCTGCTTGGAGGCGTTGAACAGCAGGCAGCCGCCCAGCCCCTGGGCACGCATGATGCGCACCGCGTTTTGCGCCACGCTCTGGTGCGCCCAGAAATTCAGCTCGAAGCTGTCGCGCAGGGTCTTGTCGTCGACGTCCCCGATGCGCCCCTGCCAGGCGGCGCCGGCGTTGGAGACGACGATGTCGACACCGCCATAGGTCGCCGCGATTCTGTCGAATGCGGCGCGCACCTCGGCTTGATTGGTGACGTCGCAGGCGATGGCCATGCCTTTGACCTTGGAGACGTCGCGATCGAGCACGACGACCTCCGCGCCTTCCTTGGCGAAGGCCGCCGCCGTCGCCGCGCCGATTCCCGAGGCGCCGCCGGTCACGACAGCGATGCGGCGTGCCAGGGGCTTTTCCACCGCCGCACCGAGCTTGGCCTGCTCGAGCGACCAGTATTCGATGTCGAAGATGTCGGGCTCGGGGATGCACTCGTAGGTGCCGAGGCGTTCGGCGTCGGCCACCACCTCGACCGTGGTCTCGGCGAGGTCGGCGGCGATCTTGGCGTCTTTCGAGGTGTTGCCGACGCCGAACAGGCCTAACCCCGGCACCAGCACGACGCGCGGCATCGGATCGAGCTCGGTCTTGCTCGGCATCTGCCGCACGTTGTGACGCTGGAAGTAGGCGTGATAGTCGGCGACAAACCTGTCGAGCGCAGCCTTGGCGCCGGCCTCGAAGGCGTCGAGCTTGCCGGCCTCGGGTGCCGGCACGACCAGCGGCACGCCCTTGGTGCGGATCGCATGATCGGGCGTCACCGGACCCTGCTGGCTGTAGCGCGCGATCTCCCTGCCGCCGACGAAGGCCAGAATGCCCGGGTTGGTGCGGAATTCGAAGACGAAGCGCTGCGCCGCCTCGCGGCCGCCGTCCTTGGCAGGCAGCGAGATCAATCCGCGCAGGATCGGCGCGACCTCGGCCGCGCGTGCGATCTTTTCGGGCAGCGATGCGCCGGGGAAGATCCTGCGCGTCGCCTTGGCGAGCCGCTGCTCGGCCAGCGTCACCAGGTCGATCATGCGCACGTAGGCCTCTTCCGCGGTGGCGCCCATCGAGAAGATGCCGTGCTTCAGCAGGATCAATCCCTCGACGCCGGGATTGGCGCGGGAAATCTCGTTGGTCTTCTTGGCGAGCGCGAAGCCCGGCATGACGTAGGGGACCAGGGCGGCGCGCTTGCCGTAGACGTCGGCGGCGAGCGCCTCGCCGTCCGGCTGGTCGGTCAGCGCCAGCACGGCGTTGGAATGCGTGTGGTCGATGAACTTGTGCGGCAGGAAGGCGTGCAGCAGCGTCTCGACGGACGGATTGGGCGACTTGCTGTCCAGAAGGTTGCAGCGCTGAACGTTGACCATGTCCTCGTCCGACAGCGCCTGCAGCCCGACCAGCTCGCGCAACGGCTCCAGTCGAACCGCGGGCAGGCCGGGCGCTTCGATCGTGCCCATGTCCCAGCCACTGCCCTTCACGCACAGCACTTCCACCGACTGGCCAGTGATGTCTGCAACCTTGGTCTTCACCGAGGTGTTACCGCCGCCATGCAGCACCAGCCGGGGCTCGCCGCCCAGCAGGCGCGTCGTGTAGACGCGCAATGCCAGGTCCTCGCCAATACCCGTGGCGGCATGCTTGGCGATCGCAGCCTTGGCGTCGCTGTCGGACCAGAGGTTTTGCATGGGCTCTCCTGACGATCCTCAGCCGTGTGAAATGACGATCTTGCCGAAGTGGCTCTGGCTCTTCATGTGCCGGTAGGCATCTTTCGCCTGGGTGAAAGGAAACACCTGGTCGATCACAGGTTTAAGACGGTCCGCCTCGATGGCGCGGTTCATGGCCTCGAACATCTGCCTGTTGCCGACATACAGGCCCTGGACGCGGAGGTTGCGCCGCAGGATCGGCATCGGATCGACCTCGGCGCCGGCGCCCGTCAGCAGGCCGATCACGGCGATGCGGCCGGCAATGCGCGTGGCCATGAAGGATCGCGGCAGGGTGCCCGCGCCGCCGACCTCGACCGTGATGTCGACGCCGCGTCCGCCGGTCAGCTTCGTCACCGCCTGATCCCAGTCGGGCGTGGCGCGATAGTCGATCACCGCTTCCGCACCCATCTTCTTCGCCCGCTCGGCCTTGGTCCTGGACCCCGAGGTCGCGATCACGCGTGCGCCGAACATCCGCGCGAATTGCAGCGCGAAGATGGAGACGCCGCCGGATCCCAGCACCAGCACGGTATCGCCCGCCTTGATCTCGCCGATCTCGACCAGCGCATGCCACGCCGTGACCCCGGCGCACGGCAGCGTGGCTGCTTCCTCGAAGCTGAGATGGTCGGGCAGGCGGACCACGCCGTCCTCTTCCAGAACGGCAAGCTCGGTCAGCATGCCGTCGATGGCGCCGCCCATCGCCGAGGCCTGGGCTGCCTCATCGATGGCGCCGCCGACCCACTTCTGCATGAAGCACCCCGCCACCCGATCACCGGCCTTGATCCGTGTGACGCCGGGCCCGACCGCCGCCACCTCGCCCGCACCGTCCGACAACGGCACCAGGTCGGGCTTCGGCGCGGCCCGCGCCGAACTGCCTTCGACGGTGATCAGGTCGCGATAGTTGAGCGACGTCGCCCGCACTCGCACCAGCACCTGGCGCGGACCCGGCACGGGATCCGGCCGGTCGACAAGGGTCATTGAATCGATGCCCTTGGGAGAAGGGATGATCCAGCTTTTCATTGTTGGCTGCCCTTCAACTCGACGATCGTCTTGGCCATCACCGCCTCCTGGTCCCAGGGGAACAGGATCCAGGTGTCCTGGCTGACCTCGGTGATGTAGCTGTCGACCGTCGGGCGGCCGGCAGGTTTGGCATAGACGGTGGCGAAATGGGCCTGCGGCAGGAGTGCCCGCACGGCCCGCGCGGTCACCCCGGTATCGACCAGGTCGTCGACGATCAGCCAGCCCTCGCCGCCGTCGATCTCGGCCGAGGTGCCCTTCAGAAGCTCGACCTTGGCGCCGCGCTCCATGCGGTCATAGGTCGAGCAGCAGACGGTGTCGATCAGTCGCAG
Organism: uncultured Rhodospirillales bacterium; assembly: GCA_902825855.1. Taxonomy (GTDB): domain Bacteria; phylum Pseudomonadota; class Alphaproteobacteria; order Reyranellales; family Reyranellaceae; genus Reyranella. Next base: position 28,138 of record CADECW010000032.1, read on the forward strand.
GTTCAGCTCCCGGGCGATGATGGCGGCCGGCACCAGGCCGCCGCGGGTGATGGCCACCAGCCCCTTGAACGGCCCGAGATCGGCAAGCCGCCACGCCAACGCCCGGGCATCGCGGTGCAATTCCGTCCATGAGACGGGGAACATCTTGTTGTAGCCCGCGCTGCTCGCCATGCGATTTCGTCCCCCACCCTGTCCGGTTTGGCTTGCCCCCCGGAAGACGCTGAACTAACACCTTCGACCGGCGCAATGAAGAACGGTCAGCGGGGCGCAGGACCAACCGCGTCGGAAATAACAGGGACGGAGTCTGCGGGACATGGGATTCGAACTAACGCCCCACTTCTGGAGCGGCCTGGCTCAGATCATCCTGGTCAATATCGTGCTCTCGGGCGACAACGCCCTGGTCATCGCGCTGGCCTGTCGCAACCTCGAGAAGCGCCATCAGAAGCCGGCCATCCTCGTCGGCAGCGCCGGTGCCATCATCCTGCGTATCATCTTCGTGCTGATCGTCGATCAGCTCCTGAAGATCGGCTACCTCAAGCTGATCGGCGGGCTCCTGCTTCTGTGGATCGGCGTCAAGCTGGTGCAGGGCGAGGAAGAACACGGTGATGGCGTAAAGGGGGCGGGCTCCATATGGGGCGCCATCCGGACCATCATCATCGCCGATGCGGTGATGAGCCTGGACAATGCCATTGCCATCGCCGCCGCCGCGCAAGGCGACGTCACCCTGATCGTGCTCGGCCTGCTGATCAGCATCCCGCTGATCATCTTCGGCGCCACCCTGATCATGCTGCTGCTCAACCGCTTCCCGATCATCGTCATCGCCGGCGGCGCGCTGCTGGGCTACATCGCGGGCGAAGTGCTGGCGACCGATCCGGCCTACATGGAGTGGCTCGCTGCGAAGATTCCCAATCACAAAACGTGGTTCGAGATCGGCGGCGCGGTCCTCACGGTAGCGCTCGGCTACTGGCTGCAGCGACGTGCCAAGGCGAGGAAGCACGCCGAACCGGTCGATCTCGCGGCCGAGGGGCGGAAGGAGTAGCGACATGGCGAAGATGAAGGCCATTCTCGTCGCCGTCGACGGCTCGGACACCTCCGATCGCGCCGTGCGCCATGCCTGCGACCTGCTCGATGCCGGTCTCGCCGCCGAGCTGCACCTGCTCAACGTGCAGCCAAACCTGGGCGGTGCGATCGCGACCTTCGTGTCGAAGGAGCAGATCGACGCCCATCATCGCGAGGAGGGCCAGAAGGCGCTGGCCACGGCGACCGAGATCGCCAGGAAGGCCGGTATCGCGCCCAAGGTCCATATCGGCGTCGGCCGCCAGGGCGAGATCGCGAGCGACTTCGTCGTCAAGCTCGGTGCGGGCTTGGTCGTGCTCGGCACGCGCGGTCATACCGGCCTGGCCGGCGTGCTGCTGGGCTCGGTGGCGCAGGACGTGATTGCCCACGTCAAGGTGCCTGTAACGCTGGTGAAATAAGCCTCGGTTGTTGGCGGCGTCGTGAAGGCGTAAAACCGCGCCGCACGCTTGAGGAGGTCGAGTGGCGGAGCAGTTGTGGCGACGCGAGGCGCTGGCGCCGTACGCCACCTTGCCGTGGCAGAGCCGTGGCCGCCTGCATGCCGAGAACGAGGATCCGTCCCGCAGCCCGTTCCAGCGCGACCGCGACCGCATCATCCATTCGACGGCCTTCCGCCGGCTCAAGCACAAGACCCAGGTGTTCGTCTATCACGAGGGCGATCACTACCGGACACGGCTCACGCATTCGCTGGAGGTGGCGCAGATTGCGCGCACCATCTGCCGCACGCTCCGCCTCGACGAGGACCTCGGCGAGGCCGTGGCGCTCGCCCACGATCTCGGCCACACGCCGTTCGGCCATGCCGGTGAGGAAGCGCTGCACGCGGCGATGAAGCCGTTCGGCGGCTTCGACCACAATGCCCAGACCTTGCGCATCCTCACCAAGCTCGAGGAGCGCTATGCCGAGTTCAACGGCCTCAACCTCACCTGGGAGACGCTGGAAGGCGCGGTCAAGCACAACGGTCCGCTGCTCGAGGACGAGCGCACGCTCGCCGATCTGCCGGCCGCCATCGTCGAGTACTGCCAGGACCACGATCTCGAGCTCGAAGGCCATGCCGGGCCCGAAGCGCAGGTCGCGGCGCTGAGCGACGACATCGCCTACAACAACCACGACATAGACGATGGCCTGCGCGCGGGCCTGTTCGGCGTCTCCGACCTTCTGGAACTGCCGCTGGTCGGGGAAATGTTCTCGCTGGTTTCGAAGAAATATCCCGGCCTCGACGAGACGCGTCTGATCCACGAGGCAGTGCGGCGCGTGATCAACGCCATGGTCGAGGACGTGATGGCCGAGACGAGGCGTCGGCTGGCTGACGCGGCGCCGACGTCGGTCGCCGACATCCGGGCGCTCGGCCGGCCCGTGGTGGCGTTCTCCGAGCGCATGACCGAGACCGACCGCATCGTGAAGAAATTCTTGTACGGCAGAATGTACGAGCACTGGCATCTCAATCGCTCGCACTCCAAGGCGCGCCGTGTCGTCATGGACCTGTTCGGCCTGCTGTTCGCCGAGCCCAACTGCCTGCCGCCGCCATGGCGCGAACGCGCCGAGGCCGCCGAACGGGCAGCCCGCGCCCGCATCGTCGCCGACTACATCGCCGGCATGACCGACCGTTACGCGCTCGACGAGCACCGGCGGCTGTTCGACCTGTACAACTGACCGCCGCCGTCATTTCGAGCGAAGCCGACCCCTTTGCGCGGCTTCGCTATTGATGGGTTGAATATTGTCCGTCATCCCGACCGGAGCGCGAAGCGCGGAGTGGAGGGACCTGTTCTGTTGATGCGTCGACAAGAAGAGGTCCCTCGACTACGCCGCCCTCCGGGCGGCTTCGCTCGGGATGACGGCGAAATTTGCGGCGTCGACAAAAAGAGGTTCCTCGACTGCGCCGCCCGTTCGGCCGGCTTCGCTCGGGATGGGATGACAAATCCCGCCGTTTCAGCAATACCCCCGCCCCATGAACCCGTACCGCCATTTCATCGGCGAGATCGAGGCCGCTCTGCGCGCGATGCAGGCAGCCGGCGAATTGCCGCCGGAACTCGATTTTTCCGCCATCACGGCCGAGCCACCGCGCGATGCCGCGCACGGCGACATCGCCACCAACGCCGCCATGGTGCTGGCCAGGGCCGCCAGGAAAAAGCCGCGCGATATCGCCGAGCCGTTGCTGGCCCGCCTCAAGGTCAATCCCGACGTCGTCGACGGCGCGGTCGCGGGACCGGGCTTCATCAACCTCAAGATCTCCGACAGCTTCTGGCGCCAGCGGCTCGGCGACTGTCTCGGGGCCGGCATCGCCTACGGTGATTCGCGGATGGGACAGGGCGCCAAGGTCAATGTCGAGTACGTGTCGGCCAATCCGACCGGTCCACTGCATGTCGCCCACGCGCGCGGCGCGGTGGTGGGCGACGCGCTCGCCAACCTGCTGGCCAAGGCGGGCTATGCCGTTACCAAGGAGTACTACATCAACGACGCCGGCGCGCAGGTCGACAAGCTCGGGCAGTCGACCTTCCTGCGCTACAAGGAGGCGCTGGGCGATCGCATCGGCGATATCCCCGAAGGGCTCTATCCCGGCGAATACCTCAAGGAAGTGGGTGCCGCGATCGCCAGGCGCGACGGCGCGCGCTGGATCGACAAGCCGCAGTCGGACTGGCTGCCGGTCATGCGCGACTTTGCCATCGACATGCTGATGACCGAGATCAAGGCCGATCTCGATACGCTCGGAGTCAGGATGGACGTCTATACGTCGGAGCGCTCACTGGTCGATGCCGGCGGCGTCGACCGCGTCTTCCAGGAACTGAGCCGCCAGGGCCTCATCTACACCGGCCGCCTCGAGCCGCCCAAGGGCCAGAAGCCCGACGACTGGGAGGATCGCGAGCAGATCCTGTTCCGCGCCACCAGCTTCGGCGACGAAGTGGATCGGCCGCTGAAAAAATCGGATGGCAGCTGGACCTATTTTGCCAACGACATCGCCAACCACTTCGACAAGTTCCGCCGCGGCTTTGCCGACATGATCGACGTCTGGGGTGCGGACCACAGCGGCTACGTCAAGCGGATGAAGGCAGCGGTCAGCGCCATCACCGAAAAGCGGGGCGAGCTCGACGTAAAGCTGTGCCAGCTTGTGCGCGTGATGAAGAACGGCGAGATGGTCCGGATGTCCAAGCGCGCCGGCACATTCGTCACGTTGCGCGACCTGCTCGACGAGGTCGGCCCCGACGTCGTGCGATTCACCATGCTGACACGCAAGAACGACGCGCCTTTCGACTTCGACGTTGCGAAGGCCACTGAACAGTCGCGCGATAATCCTGTCTGGTATGTCCAGTATGGCCATGCACGGACTCGCTCGGTGTTACGGCAGGCAGCCGCTGCCGGCGTCGCGATCGATGGACTGGAGAGCGCCCCGCTGGATCGTCTGGGCGATGCGGGCGAACTGGCCCTCATCCGCCTGATCGCCCAGTGGCCGCGCCAGGTCGAGGCCGCAGCCGCCGCCCACGAGCCCCATCGAATTGCTTTCTTTCTCTATGAACTGGCGGCCGCCTTCCATGCCCATTGGACGCGGGGCCGGGAGGAGCCCGGGCTGCGTTTCGTGATCGAAGACGACGCCGAGCTGACCCGGGCGAGACTGGCATTGGTACAGGGAATCGGATTTGTGATAGGATCGGGCTTGAAGGTCTTCGGCGTAAAGCCCGTCGAAGAGATGAGATAAGGAACAAAATGCACATCCGCCGGTCCCCCTCCGGCGACGGTCCAACCATCTACCGGCCGAGCGAGTCGGTAGCTTCAGTACGGCTCGATCCGCCGGCCAGGCCCGTCGCGTACGAACCTGATTCCATTCCCCCGCCACCGCGCGATTCCCTGCTCATGCGGGTGAACCGACGACGCGGCCAGATCCTCACCGTCATGGTCTCGATCGCCGCCATCGCGAGCTTCGGCTCGGTCGTGTGGTGGGCGCACAACCAGGATGTGAAGGCGGGCGGCCGCGGCCTGGAGCCCCTGGTGGTGCAGGCTCCGACGACGCCGTCGCGGACGAAGCCTGACAATGCCGGCGGGCTTACCGTCCCGAACCAGGACAAGGAAGTCTTCAACCGCCTGCAGCCCAACACCGTGCCCGCCCAGCCCGAGAAGCTGCTGCCCAATCCGACCAATCCCAAGCTGCCCGCGGGTGGAATCCTGCCAACTCCGGCCTCGCCCAAGCCGCCCGACACCGAGGTTGCCGCCAGGACTCCGACGCCGCTTCAGGCCGCGACGCCGGCCTCGGTGACGCCGGGCAGCGGCGCCGCGGCGCCGGCGCCCGCGGTGACCGAGACCAAACCGGCCGCGACCGAGAGCGGGCCCAGCATCGCCAGCCTGATCGACAATATGTCCGGTCCGGTCGGCGGCTGGCGCGTGCAGGTCGCATCCGTGAAGAACGAGGATATCGCCAAGTCGACCTGGGCCCGCCTGCAGAGCGCCCATGGCGACGTGATGACCAACCTTCGCATGCAGGCCGTGAAGGTCGATCTGGGCGACAAGGGCGTGTGGTACCGCGTCCAGGGCGGCCCGCTCGACGAGAAGCAGGCGCAGAGCGTCTGCAGCACGCTCAAGACCCGCAAGGCCGACTGCGTCCTGATCCCGCCGGCGCGGTGATGCACTTCCGGCCGGCCCCCGGCCGGCTCATAGCTGCCGGCCCGAAGCATGATGATGTCGGCAGGCCGGCGGTCCGGAAAACGACGACATGAGTCCGAAGGCCGCTATTTTCGGCTGTGCCGGCCCCGACCTCACGGCCGACGAGCGCGCATTCTTTCGCGATGCCGATCCGCTCGGTTTCATCCTGTTCGCGCGCAACGTCGACACGCCGGAGCGCACCCATCGGCTGGTCGACGAGCTGCGCTCGTCGGTGGCGCGGGCCGACGCACCGGTGCTGATCGACCAGGAAGGCGGCCGAGTCGCGCGCCTGCGTCCGCCGCACTGGCGCAAGGCGCCGCCGGCGCGCCTGCTGGGCGACCTCTATGCCCGCGATCCCGAACGTGGACTGGAGGCGACGAGCCTGAACTCGCGCCTGCTCGCCGCCGACGTTGCTTCGATCGGCGTCGACGTCGACTGCCTGCCCGTTCTAGACATCGCCTTTCCCGAGACCCACGCCGCGATCGGCAATCGCGCTTATGCCGACCGGCCCGAACCGGTCGCAGCGCTGGGCCGTGCCGCCGCAGAAGGCCTTCTGGCCGAAGGCGTCATGCCGGTGATCAAGCACATGCCGGGCCATGGCCGCGCCACCGTCGACAGCCACGAGTCGCTGCCGCGCATCACGGCTTCTCTGGCGGAACTGGAGCACTTCGACTTCCTGCCCTTCAAGCTTTTGGCCGACCTGCCCTGGGCGATGACCGGCCACCTGCTGTTCGACGCCGTCGACCCGGCCAACGCCGTCACTGTATCGGCACGGGGCGTGAAGGAGATCATCCGCGGCCATGTCGGCTTCGACGGCCTGTTGCTCAGCGACGACCTTTCCATGCAGGCGCTCG
>CADECW010000032.1:36207-57634 GCA_902825855.1 uncultured Rhodospirillales bacterium
GAAGCCGAGGTAGAGGCTGCGGACGAGCAGCCCGCCATGGCCGAGCCCGTCGCGGCTGCTGCCATGGTGGCCGGAGCCGCTGCGGCGACGGCGGCCCGCGGCGCCGTCACCGACGTCGTTTCGCCCGATCACGCCCAGCATCTGCGGCTTTTGGAAGCGCTGATCTTCGCCGGAACACAGGCGCTCGACGAGAAGGAGCTGGCGGATCGTCTGCCGAACGACGCCGACGTGAAGCGCCTGATAGCGGATCTTACGGAGATGTATGCCGGCCGTGGCGTCAACCTGGTGCAGGTTGCGGGCGGCTGGGCCTTTCGTACCGCACCTGACCTGTCGGAGAGGCTCAAGATCGAGCGGCCGGTGACGCGCAAGCTCTCGCGCGCGGCGGTCGAGACCCTGGCCATCATCGCCTATCACCAGCCGGTGACGCGTGCCGAGATCGAGCAGGTGCGGGGCGTCGGCCTGAGCAAGGGCACGCTCGATCTCTTGTTCGAGCAGAATTGGATCAAGCCGATGGGCCGACGGCGCGCGCCCGGCAAGCCCGTGACCTGGGGCACCAGCGAGTTCTTCCTCGAGCATTTCGGGCTGCCCAGCCTCGACGACCTGCCTGGCCAGGAGGAGCTTAAAGCCGCAGGCCTCTTGGACCCGCGTTCGCAACCCCCCATATTCCGCCCTGAAGAGCCCGACCTGCCGCTCGAGCCGGGCGAGGACGAAGCCGACGAGCCGCTGGCCGTCGACGAAACGGGGCGCTGACGGGCCGTCGAGGCCCACAAAGAGCCTTATTCGACTGGTTGCCGGGCCTTCGGGCGGGATGCCATAATCGGCGTCACGCCGATCGCAATCGTTTTTGGGAGCAATGGGATATGGGTAGCCTCAGCGTATGGCACTGGCTCATCGTGCTGGCCGTCGTGCTGCTGCTGTTCGGCGGGCGCGGCAAGATCTCGTCGCTCATGGGCGACTTCGGCAAGGGGCTGTCTGCGTTCAAGAAGGGCGTGGGCGGCCAGGGTGAAGAGACGCCGCCGGCGCAAGCCGCCGGCCAGCCCGGGGATACGGCCAAGCCGATCTCGGCCCAGGCAACGACGACCCCCCCGACGGGCGGCCAAGTCCACCAGGACAGCGCTGCCAAGGTCTAGCCTGGGCCCGCGCGTGGCCTGAACGCCGATGTTTGGTATCGACAGTCCCGAACTTCTGGTCATCGCGATCGTTGCCTTGGTCGTGATCGGCCCCAAGGAGCTTCCGGGCATGTTGCGCAGCTGGGGCAAATGGATGGCCCAGATGCGTGGCATGGCCTCGGAGTTCCGCGGCCACGTCGACGAGATGGTGCGCCAGTCCGAGCTCGACGACGTCAAGAAGCAGCTCGAGGGCACGTCGGGGCTCGACCTGCAGTCGCTCGATCCGACCAAACAGATCAAGAGCGCCATCCAGGAAGGGATGGCCGAAGGCGAGAAGGCATTCAACGAGGCCAAGAGTTCCTTCGACAATCCGCTGGCCGAGCCCGAATCCGCTCCGCAGATCGCCGCGGAGTCGCAGCCTGCGGCTATCACCAGCGAACCGCTGCCAGGACCGCCGCCCGAGCCGGCGCCAGCCGCCGTTGCCGAAGCGTCGCCGCCCGCACAGGAAGAGAAGCCGGCCAAGGCCGCTGCGGCAGGCTAGATGCTTTTGCGCGGTCAATTAGCGCTTTGTATTGCCCGCCAAACGGCGGCATAACGCGGCACCCAGGCCGCGAAGACCTCCCTTGACCCACGTTCACGACGGACCCGAAGACGACAAGCCGATGCCGCTGCTCGATCACCTGATCGAGCTGCGCAAGCGGCTGATCTATGCGCTCGTCGGCTTCATGCTGGTGTTCTTCGTCACCTTCTACTTCGCCAAGCCGATCTTCTCCTTCCTGATCCAGCCGGCGACGCAGGACGGCTACAAGGTCGTCGTCCTCGACATCTTCGAGTTCTTCTTCGTCACGGTGAAGCTCTCGGCCATGGTGTCGCTGATCGTGGGCTTCCCGCTGATCGCGGTGCAGATCTGGCTGTTCGTGGCGCCCGGCCTCTACCGGCATGAGAAGAAGGCGTTCATGCCGTTCCTGATCGCCACGCCGTTCATGTTCTATGCCGGCTGCCTGGCGATGTACTACGTCGTCATGCCGTACGTGATCAATTTCATGCTGACGCAGTACGTGCCGCCCGACATCGAGAAGACGCTGCGCTCGTCCGACTACCTCGAGCGCGTCCTGCAGCTCGTCTTCGCCTTCGGGTTCGCGTTCGAGGTGCCGGTACTGCTGACGCTGCTGGTGCGGGTCGGCATCGTCAGCACCGAGGCGCTGCGGTCGAAGCGGCGTTACGCCATCGTCATCGCCTTCGTCGTGGCCGCTGTCCTGACGCCGCCCGACGTCGTGAGCCAGCTTGCTCTCGCCATGCCGCTGATCGCCTTCTACGAGATCAGCATCCTGATCGGCCGCTGGATCGAGAAGAAGCGTGATGACGAGGAGAAGAAGGCCGAGGAAGCCGAGAACAAGGCGGACGCACCCGGTAGCTGAGCATGCATGACATCCGTTTCATCCGGGAAAACCCCGCTGCGTTCGACGCCGGCCTGAAGAAGCGCAACCTGGCGCCGCTGTCGGCCGAGCTGCTGGAGATCGACAAGCGCCGCCGCGCCGCCATCTCGGAGAGCGAGGCGGCGCAGGCCCAGCGCAAGGCGCTCAGCCGCCAGATCGGCATCGCCAAAGGCAAGGGCGAGCCGGCCGACATGCTGATGGCCGAGGTCGCGGCCCTCGAGGCCACCCTGAAGAAGGGCGAGGCCGAGGCTGCCCGCCTCGACGAGGAGCTGACGCATCGCCTCGAAGTGCTGCCCAACCTGCCGTTCGACGACGTGCCCGACGGCGTCGACGAGACCGCCAACGTGGAAATCCGCCGCGTCGGCAGCCAGCGCAACTTCCCCTTTCAGCCCAAGGACCATGTGGCGTTGGGCGAGGCCACCGGCGAGATGGACTTCGCCTCGGCCAGCAGGATCTCCGGCGCCCGCTTCGTGTTCCTGAAGAAGCATCTCGCCCGGCTGGAGCGCGCCATCGCCCAGTTCATGCTCGACCTGCACACCTCCGAGGAGGGCGGCTATACCGAGGTCAATCCGCCCCTGCTGGTGCGCGACAACGCCGCCTACGGCGTCGGCCAGCTGCCCAAGTTTGCCGAGGACATGTTCCATACCGACAACGGCTTCTGGCTGGTGCCGACGGCCGAGGTGCCGCTCACCAACCTGGTGAACGACACCATCCTCGACGAGAAGGACCTGCCGCTGCGCTTCACCGCCTTCACGCCGTGCTTTCGCTCCGAGGCAGGCGCTGCCGGCAAGGATACGCGCGGCATGATCCGCCAGCACCAGTTCCCCAAGGTCGAGCTGGTCAGCATCGCCACGCCGGAGCAGTCTGACGCCGAGCACCAGCGCATGACGAGCCGTGCCGAGGAAGTGCTGAAGCGGCTCGGCCTGCCGTTCCGCACGATCGTGCTGTGCGGCGGCGACATGGGCCCGGCCTCGCGCAAGACCTTCGACATAGAAGTCTGGCTGCCCGGCCAGAACGCCTATCGCGAGATTTCGAGCTGCTCGAACTGCGGCGAGTACCAGGCGCGCCGCATGAATGCGCGCTACCGGCCCAAGGAAGGCAAGGGCACGCGCTTCGTGCATACGCTGAACGGTTCGGGTCTGGCGGTCGGACGCACGCTGATCGCGGTCCTGGAGAACTATCAGAACGAGGACGGTTCGGTGACCATCCCGGAAGCGCTGCGACCCTACATGGCTGGACTCGCCGCGCTGCCGGCGCCTGCGGTGAAGCGCAAGTGACCCCGCAGGACATCTCGCGCAAGCGCATCCTCGTCACCAACGACGACGGCATCAATGCGCCCGGCCTGGAGGCGATGATCGACATCGCCACCCAGCTCTCCCGGGACGTCTGGGTGGTGGCACCGGAGTACAATCAGAGCGGTGCGGGCCATTCTCTGTCGCTCACCCATCCGGTGCGCGCCCGCCAGCTCAGCGATGCCAAGTACGCCCTGGAGGGCACCCCGACCGACTGCGTGCTGTTCGCCGTCAAGCACCTGCTGCGCGACCGCAAACCCGACATCGTGCTTTCCGGCGTCAACCGCGGCGGCAACATGTCCGACGACGTCACCTACTCGGGCACCATCGCCGGGGCAATGGAAGGCTGCCTGCTCGGCATCCCGTCGATCGCCTTCAGCCAGACCTACACGCATCCCCATCCGGTGAAGTGGGATACTGCCACTCAGTTCGGTGCCGACGTGGCCCGCCGCGTGCTCGACATGGAGATCCCAAGCAACGTCCTCATCAACGTCAACTTCCCGGATGTCGTGCCGTCGGCAGTCAAGGGCATGCGGGTGACGCGCCAGGGCGTGCGCGGCTTCGGCGGCCACATCGTCGAGCGCACCGATCCGCGCGGCGGCACCTACTACTGGATCGCCTATGCGCCTGGCGCACACGAGCACGACGACGAGAGCGACCTCACGTCGGTGCGCTCGGGCTACGTCTCGGTGACGCCGCTGCATCTCGACCTCACCCACGAGGCGACGCGCCACAGGCTCGCGGCGCACTTCGCCAAGGACTGAGAGACGCAGGCCGTGAACGTCCCGGCCATGCAACGCCTGATCGCCGAATTGCGGCAGTCGGGCATCTCCGACGAGCGGGTGCTTGCCGCCATCGCCGCGGTCGATCGCGAGCGCTTCGTGACGCCGGCCTTCGCCGAGCGCGCCTGGGAGAACACCGCGCTGCCCATCGCCTTCGGCCAGACCATCAGCCAGCCCCTGGTGGTCGCCGCCATGACCGAGGCTCTGAATGTCGGCCCGCGCATGAAGGTGCTCGAGATCGGCACCGGCTCGGGCTACCAGGCCGCCGTGCTCGGCAAGCTGGCGCGGCGCGTCTACTCCGTCGAGCGTTTCAAGCCGTTGTCGCGCGAAGCCGAGAAGCTTCTGATCAGTCTCGGCATCTACAACGTCGTGTTCGACGTCGGCGACGGGACCAAGGGGTGGGCCGGCCAGGCCCCGTTCGACCGCATCATCGTTACCGCCGCCGCCGAGGAGCGGCCGCAGGCGCTGATCGACCAGCTCGCCGTCGGCGGCATCCTGATCGTCCCCGTAGGCCGCGATCCGACGGCGCAGGTCGTCGAGCGCATCGTTAAGAGCGAGAACGGTCTGCAGCGCGATACGCTGATGCCGGTACGCTTCGTGCCGCTGGTCGCCGGTGCCCTGCCGGTGCTGGGGCAGGGATAGTGCATCGGCCCTTCAGCGTCCGCGCTCCGCGCACGGTTCCATCTCGTCGTATTCCGCTCTAGGATTTCGCCAGCACAACGGGGAGACCACGCGATGCCCGCAGCAGCAGCCCGCATCCATGAGGTGCCGGACGATCTGCTCGCCGCCATCGACTACTGCTACGATCAGGGCTGGACCGACGGCCTGCCGGTCGTGCCGCCGCAGGTCGATCGCGTGCATGCGATGCTGGCGGCCGACGATCGACCGGCCGAGACCGTCATCGCCAGACATCCCGCGACCGGGCTGGAGCTTTCGCTGCACGCGGCGGCCGTCAACGCCGTCATGGCGGGCTGCCTGCCGGAATATTTTCCGGTGCTCGTTGCGGCCTTCGAGGCCATGGACCGCGAGCCGTTCAACTTCCACGGCTCCACCGCCAGCACCGGCGGCTCCGCGCCGCTCGTGCTGGTGAGCGGCCCGATCGCCGACGAGATCGGCATGAACGCCGACGTCAACCTGTTCGGCCCGGGCAACCGGCCCAACGCCGCGATCGGCCGGGCGACGCGGCTGATCCTGCGCAACGTTTTCCAGATGCTGCCCGGCATCTCGGACAAGTCGACGCAAGGCAACCCGGGTAAGTACAGCCTGTGCATCGCCGAGCGCACCCGCGGAAATCCCTGGCCGGCGCTCTGCCAGGAACAGGGCTACGCCGCGGGCGTCTCCAGCGTCACCGTCTATGCTGCCGGCGGCTTCTGCAATGTCGAGAACCACGGCGGCAACACGCCCGAACAGGTCCTGGGCTCGGTGGCCGATGCCATGGCCAACTACGGCTGCATCACTCTTGGCCAGAGCGTCGTGATCCTGGCGCCCGAGCACCTGCAGATCGTGGCCGGCGCCGGCTGGACGCGAAAGCAGGCACAGGAATTCCTGTTCACCCACGCCAAGCGCTCGGTCGATGGCATGAAGGGTGTCGGCAAGTTCCGCGACCGCGAATACGATACGCAGCATGGCGAGGGCGCGAATGCGCTGGCCGAGCAGGGCTTCCTGCACCGCGGCCTCGAGCCCGACGACATCCTGATCGCCCTGGGCGGCGGCGATGCCGGCGGCCATTCGTGCTTTCTGCCATCATGGAGCCGCGGCCGGGGCTCGATCATGCAGCACGCCCCGATCCGTCCGCAGAAGAAGTAGGAGGAACCCATGCAGCTCTACGCTCCCACCTCGACCACGGCCACGAAGAAGCGGACCCGCGCGCCCAAGCTCGCCAAGCTCGACGGCGCGCGCATCGGCATCCTGGAGAACGGCAAGCTCAACGCCGAGGAGATGTTGAACGAAGTGGCCGCGCTCTTCGTACAGCGCCATGGCTGCACGGTGGTCAAGCTCGCCTCGAAGAAGAACGCGAGCGCGCCGGCGCCCGCTGCCACGCTCGCGCAGGTGGCGCCGGAGGTCGACTTCCTGATCACCGGCCTTGGCGATTGAGGGTCCTGCTCGACGTGCAGTCTGCACGACGGCATCTCCTTCGAGCAGCTCGGCAGGCGGGCGGTGGTGATCTGCACGACACCTTTCGAGGTGACGGCCAGGAACATCGCGCGCGTGCTGGGTCTGCCTGACTATCCCTTCACCAAGGTCCAGCACCCGATCGGCAGCTGCACCCTGCCCGAGCTCAAGGCGCGGGCCGAAGTCGCCTACCAGCAGGCTCTCGCGATATTGCTGAAGGAGTGACCGGAGCTGAAGAGCGGTCGCGGGACTTGTTCTTTGCCGATTTTGCGGCTGGCTGGTCCCGCCCGAGCCCGGTCCGGGCAGGGACGTGACGCTGGCATTCGCGGCCCTACGGCTGCTTGCTGACCAAAATGGAATCACGAAATCTGGCGCGCCAATGGGTTGCCTTCGAGCGCAATGGAACGCGAGGGATGGCAAACATCAAAGAGCCTGCCCGTGTTATTTCGTCAGCCCACGCCGCGCCGTGGTGCAGGAAGAGCGCAAACGTGCCAATGCCGAGATACCGTAGGAAGGCCATGCGGCGACCTCACTGCCATGTAGATGTCATCGCGAGGTAATGTCCTACCGACTCGCAAGCTACAGGCCACGCAAAAAAAGACACGCCACGAGATGAGCATCGTCCCTTCGCGTCCGAAACCTTTGCGTGCACCTTGGGGGTGGTCATAGTGGCGATCGAAGCTTGGACGGCTGCCGCATGCACATTCCGCCTGTATGTCCTGAAGTACCTGTTGCCGACCTGACGGCGGCCTTGGCCTACTATCGAGATCAACTCGGCTTCAACATCGACTGGTCTGCGGACGAGATCGGCCTTGCCTGCGTTTCACGCGGTCAAACCCGGATGTTCGTGGCAACGCTCGAGTACCGCGCGGTCCTCGGCATCCAAGGACCAATCGTTCTCTGGTTGAACCTATCGAACCGTTCGGAAGTCGATGCAATTCATCGGGAATGGGCCGGCAACAAAGCCAAGATTTCTTCGCCACCAGAAGCGAAGCCCTACAAGCTCTACGAATTCTACGCGCAAGATCTCGACGGCAACTGCATCCGAGTGTTCTACGACTTTGCCTGGGAAGAGAAATAGCGCTTGGCGCTCGGCGCAGGCGACGCCGCTCGATGACGCGCCCGGGCGCCCCGAAGTGTCAAACCTTCCGACAGGGACACAATCCCCGGTCGTAAGCCACTGACTCGAAACGAATAAGTACTACACACCGTATTCCCGCCGGAATCGTGATGCAGTACAATGGGTCCATGAAAAGAGCCCCTCGCTACCCCTCGCGATGGGCCGGCTGGATGCGCACGCTGGGTACAACGGCGGCGCTCTCGGTCGCGCTCGGCGCCTGCTCGAACATGTTCGGCCCCAAAGGCGGGACCATGGAATATCCCGGCTCCGGCGCTGGTCCCAATGCCGTTGCCGTCTATGTCGTGAACGAAAAGGACACGGTCGACAGCATCTCGCAGCGCTACGGCGTGCCCTCGCAGACCATCATCGACCGCAACAGGCTGAAGGGTCCGCCCTACAGTCTGAAGACCGGCCAGTATATCGAGCTGCCGGGCGCCAGGTTCGTCGCCGACAACACCGGCGGTGGCGGCGTCACCCAGGCTGCCGCGACCACGCCGCCCGGCTCGGTCAAGCGGGACAACCTGCCGCCGCCCGGTTCCAAGAGCGAGCCCACGGAGCACAGGGTGGCCGCCGGGCAGCCGACGCCGCTAAGCCCGGCCGCCGCCGAGGCGAGCAAGGGAGAAGGCAAGGGCGAGGGCAAGACTGAAGCGACCGTCGCCGCCACGCCGCCGCCACCCCGCTTCGCCTGGCCGCTGCGCGGCAAGGTCCTGACACCCTATGGCACTCATGGCGGCCAGAAGAGCGACGGAATCGACATCCAGGCGGCCACCGGCGACGCCGTCAAGGCGGCCGACGGTGGCACGGTGATCTATGCCGGCAGCGACGTCGCCCATCTCGGCAACCTGCTGCTGGTCCAGCACCAGGGCGGCTACATCACCGCCTACGGCAACAACGAGGCTTTGCTGGTCAAGAAGGGCGACGCCGTGAAGAAGGGCCAGACCATCGCCAAGGCCGGCGACTCCGGCGGCGCTGCAAGCCCGCGCCTGCATTTCGAGGTCCGGCGCGGCGGCAGCAAGACCGTCGATCCGATGACGGTGCTGCCGGCGCAATGACCGCTGCTCCTGCGGAAGCGCGGACCTGGAGGTCCGTGCTCCCGCAGGATTGAATCACTGTTCCGTCCTATACGACTTTGCCGTCGAGCTGGTACTGGCCCTTGCGATCCTCGATCTCGAGCACCCATACATCGGGATCGCGCTCGACCTGGCGGGCTATGTAGGCGTCGGCTTCGGCCTCCGGCACCGGAGCGGGTCCGGTGCCGCGGCTCCAGGCCGGCCCGTCGTCCATCGAGCTTGCCTGGGTGTAGACGGTGACGCCGGCCTCGAAGCGGTTGATCTTCAGCAGCACTGTGCCGGCATCGGGATCGCCGCGCCGCACCACGGCGGCCGGGATGAAGGCGCGATCGCACAGACGCACCTGCGCGCTCACCCACAGTCCCGTGGTCAGGCCCATCACCACGCGTGCTTCCTCCCGACGCTATAAGTGGCGAGGTGGCCCCTCAGGGCCGGCCGGGTCAAGTGCGACGTGCTTGGCCATGGCAAGGTAGGCAGCACACTATTCGAGCGCGTCGTCCAACCCATCGAACACCGCCCGCGCGCCACGCCAGCGAAAGCGGACGAAGGCGAAGGGCAAGGCCTGCAGGGCGTCGGAATCGGGATCGGCCAGCGCTGCCGGTGCCACCAGGATCGGCCGAACGTCAGAGCCGCCGCGCGCCGAGGCGAGCGACAGCGAGCCCACCGCCATGGCCAGCTCCCCGGGCCCGCCATCGGCGATCAGCGCGAACAAGGGCTGCGGCCGCTCTCCGCGCAGCGAGAAAAGATCCTCCGCGCCACCGAACAACCCACGCTTGGCGAGCTCTTCATGCAGCGCCACGTCGACCAGCCGGCGGTCGCATGCAGTCATCGCCGAATCGACGATCGCGGGTTCGAGGCAGAGCCCGGTGCGCGCGGTCGGCGGCTCGCCCGCCTTGAAGCGACGCACCGCGTCGATGAACTGTCCGAGCAGCCGGGTGAGCCGCGGACTGTCGAGCGGCGCGATGACCAGCGCCTCGGTCTCCTCGCCGTCGGACCAGCCGAGCTTGCGCCATACTCCGTCGCCCAGGAACTCGCGAAAGCCCGACTTGCGCTGACCCGGGCGCGATCCACCCATGCGGCCGGAGTGGCAGAGATAGAGCGCGCCGCGCTCGTCCGCGGCGATGATGCCGGCGACCTTCCGGTCGGGTCCGGTGCGCGGCAGGTTGATCTCGCAGGTGATGCTCTCGCGCTTGGTCGGCGCATCCGGCGCATGGCCGAGCAGCAGGGCGTCGCGCGCAGACCGCGGTTCCAAGGCCCACCAATAGGCATCGTCGCGCGCCCAGTGGATGGTGGTTCGCAGTTCGCCGCCGCGCCAGGTGAGCCGCACGCCGCGTGAGGGAATCCCCTTCAAAGCGCCCTGCAGGCGCTTGATGGCGCGTTCGATCCGCCTCGGCTCCCCCACGGCCCGTAGCATCAGCAATCCTACTCCCGTGAGTTATCCTTGCCGATGTGGACAGCTTCGGCCATTTAGCGCCCTCCAAGATCAAATCACGAATGGCCGATCCACCCCTCCTTGCCCTTGCCGGCATCCGCTACCACCTGGGCGACCAGACCATCCTCGACGGCGTCGAACTCGGAATCGCCGCCGGCGAGCGGTTGAGCCTGGTCGGCCGCAACGGGGCGGGCAAATCGAGCCTGCTGAAGATCCTGGCCGGCGAGCCGATCGCCGATTCCGGGACGCGCTTCGCCCAGCCTGGTGCCACCGTGGCGACCCTGCCGCAGGAGCCGGATTTCACCGGCCATTCGAGCGTCGGGCACTACGTCGCCGCCGCGCTCGCCGATGCGCTGGGCCCATCCGACTATCGCGTCGACGCCCTCCTGGCCGAGGTGAAGCTCGACGGCGGCAAGAATCCCGCCGAGCTGTCGGGCGGCGAGGCACGCCGCGCTGCGATCGCCCGCGCACTGGTGGCGGAGCCTGACGTGCTGCTGCTCGACGAACCGACCAATCACCTCGACCTGCCGACCATCGAATGGCTGGAGGAAAGGCTCTCCGCATGGAAGGGGGCATACGTGCTGGTGAGCCACGACCGCCGCTTCCTCGCCAACCTCAGCCGCGCCGTGCTGTGGCTCGACCGCGGCATCGTGCGCCGCCTCGACAGGGGCTATTCCGAGTTCGAGAGCTGGTCGACCGGCATTCTGGAGCGCGAGGCCACCGAGCGGCACAAGCTCGACCGCCTGATCGAGCGCGAGACCGAATGGGCGGGCAAGAGCATCCGTGCCCGGCGCACGCGCAACGAGGGCCGCCTGCGCCAGCTCAACGAGCTGCGCAAGCAGCGCCGCGAGCAGATCGGCCCGACCGGACGCGCCACCATCGAGGTCGGTCAGGCCGAGCAGTCGGGCGCGCTTGCCATCACCGCGCGCTCTATCTCGAAGCGCTTCGGCGAGCGCACCATCGTCGCCGACTTCTCGACCCGCATCTTCCGCCGCGACCGCATCGGCCTGATCGGTCCCAACGGCGCCGGCAAGTCGACGCTGCTGCGCATGCTGATCGGCGAGCTCGAGCCGGACACCGGTTCGGTGAAGCTCGGCGCCAACCTCGTGCCTGTGGTGATCGATCAGCGCCGCGCCGCTCTCGATCCTGAGAAGACGCCGTGGGAAATTCTGGCCGACCGCAACGACCACCTGCTGGTGCGGGGCCGGCAGATGCACGTCATGAGCTACCTGCGCGAATACCTGTTCCGCGACGAGCAGGCGCGCCAGCCCGTACGCACCCTCTCGGGCGGCGAGCGCAACCGCCTGCTGCTAGCCAAGGCGCTGGCGGCGCCCTCCAACCTGCTGGTGCTGGACGAGCCGACCAACGACCTCGACGCCGACACGCTCGACCTCCTGCAGGAGGCACTGTCGGACTACGACGGCACCGTCCTGCTGGTCAGCCACGACCGCGAGTTCCTCGACCGGCTGGTGACCTCGACCATCGCCATGGAGGGCGACGGCACGGCCATCGAATATGCCGGAGGCTACACCGACTATTTGGTGCAGCGCGGGCCGCGCGAGACCGCCGATGGCGCGATGTTCGTTCGCAAGGAGAAGGCGGTGGTGCGCGAGAGCGCGCCGCGCCAGCGCCTGGGCTACAAGCGGGAGCGCGCATTGGCCGAGCTGCCGAAGCAAATAGAGGCGCTGCAGGTGGAGATCGCGAAGCTGCACCAGGCGTTGGCCGATCCCGACCTCTATCGCCGCGACCCGGCGACGTTCGCGGCGAGGACCGCGCGCCTCACCGCCGCGCAGGCAGAGGTCGAGGCGGCGGAGAGCGAGTGGCTGGAGCTCGAGATGCTGAGGGAAGAGCTCGAAGCCAGCAGCTCGTGACGGCGCGGGTCAAGCCGCCAGCTGATAGTCAAGGTCGTCGTCCAACGGCGCGCTGTCGTCGGCCGCGTTGATCATCAGCTCACGGTAGAGACGGTTGCGATCCAGGATGTTTGTCGTCTGCGACTGCTGGTAGATCTGCAGCAATGCCCTGGCTGTCGCGGCGTTGTGACCGCACAGCTCGAGCTCGCGGATCTGGACACGTTGTTCCAGCAGGGCGCGCTGCCCCGCTACTACCCGCGCGCACGCTTCTCGCAGATTGCCTTCAAGGGCGAAACGATCCATGACACACGCTCCGGTTCGGTCCACATGTCGGGCTTTTCAAGGCCCTCTGCCTGCAAACGCAACTCAAGGATGAGCGTTGCGCGTTAAGGCGTTGGCGCCATTATGGGATGTTCCTTTGGCGGTTTTTTCGACCACATTGGGGCTTTTTGGACGCGGAGCGGGGCACTTCGCGGCCGAAATGCGGCACAACCGTGGCGTCGGGCCTCTGCGAATCCTTGTTTTGTCAGCCGCGTGGGGTTTCGACGATCAGCGGGGGCACCTCGGTGTCCTGCGCGCGGAACCACAGGCGGAGCTGGTGGCGCGGCGACTGCCTTCCGTCGGCGGTGCGCGCCTCGAGCTGGCCGATATGGGTCTTCATGTCGGTGAAGCGGTAGGCGCCGCGGGCGTCGGTCGTAACGCGCTGTTTCTCCTCGTAGTAGATGAAGTTGCGCTCGAAGAAGATGACCGTGGCGCCCGCCACCGGCGCGCCCGTGCGGTCGCGCACCTCGCCTTCTATGAGGCCGTTGTCATTGAAGGCGATGTAGACGTTCCACATCGCGACCACGGCGAAGAGCATCAGCGGCACGGCGACGAAGCGGTGGACGAGAACGCGCCAGCTCATCCCTTGGTCGCCCCCGAGGTCAGGCCGCGGATGAACTCCTTCTGTGCCATCAGGAAGATGGCGAGGCCCGGGATCAGCACCAGCACGACGAAGGCATAGAGCGCACCCGTCGTGTCCTCCATCACCGACAGGAAGCGCGCCAGTCCCAGCGGCAGGGTCTGCATGTCCGGCGAGCGGATGGCGATCAGCGGCCACAGGAAGGAATTCCACGACCAGATGAAGGTCAGGATGACGTTGGTGGCAATGGCCGACTTCGACAGCGGGAGCAGGATGCGGGTGACGATGCGCCATTCGCCCAGCCCATCGACCCGCGCCGCATCGATCAGCGAGGGCGGCACCGCCTCGAAGCTCGCCTTGAAGATGAAGATGCAGATGATCGTCGAGAGCAGCGGCAGGGCGACTCCCAGCCAGGAGTCGAGCACGCCGAGCCACGAGGTGATCAGGTAGGCCGGAATGATGGTCGCCTGGAACGGGATCAGCATGCACGACAGCAGCAGCAGGACGATCCAGCGCCGACCCGGGAAATGCCTGGTGAGTGCATAGCCGGCCGCGACGTTGAACAGCAGGCTGCCGGCGATGGCCATTGCCGTGACGATGACGCTGTTCAGCAGGTAGCGCGCGAACGGGATCATGTACCAGACGTCGACATAGTTGAAGAGATGCGGGTCGACCGGGATGATGCGGGGCGGCCAGGCATAGATGTTTTCGCCGGTCAGCGAGGTCTTGAGCACCCAGTAGAACGGGATCAGCATCAGGATCGACACGACGACCATGATGGCGTGGCGCGGCCAATGACGCGGCGAGCCGGGAGCGCGGCGCATCACTGGCGCTCCAGGCTGCCGGCGTTGCCGCCGCTCAGCCTGTTGGCCAGCACCGTCAGCACCACCAGCAGCAGGAACTGCACCACGGTGAGCGCCGCGGCGTAGTCGAAGCGCGTCTGGCCGAAACCCGCCTTGTAGATGTAGGTGATGAGAAGCTCGGTGGCGTGGCCGGGGCCGCCGTTCGTCATGACGTAGATCAGGTCGAAGCTGGTGAAGGAATTGAGGATGCCGACCACGATGCAGAGGAAGATCGAGGGCTTGAGCAGCGGCAGGGTGATGCGCAAGAAGCGGGCGCTCGCCGGCACGCCGTCTACGCGCGCCGCTTCGTAGAGATGCTGGGGGATGGTCTGCAGCCCGGTCAGCAGGATGATCATGTAGAAGCCCAGCACCTGCCAGAAATCGGCAAGGATCACGCAGGGCAGGGCGAGGTCGAAACTCTGCAGGAATTTCATCGGCTGGTCGATCACGCCGGTCGAGCGCAGCACGTAGTTGAAGAAGCCGCCGCGCTCGTCGTAGAGCCAGCGCCAGATGATGCCGACCGCGACCGTCATCAGCGGATAGGAAAGAAAGACGATGGTACGGTAGACGGCGGCGCCGCGCAGGTCGCTGTTGACCAGCAGCGCGATGCCGAGCGCCGCGGCGATGGCGAGCGGCGAGCAGGCGATGAAGATCAGCGTGTTGGCCAGCGCCTGCCAGAACACGTCGTCGTCGAGAAGCATCTCCTCGTAGTGCTCCAGGCCGATGAACTGCGCGGCCTTGAGCGGCGACCAGGCATGCACCGACAGCCAGGCGTTCCAGCCCAGCGGCAGGATGCGGTAGAGGAAGAAGATCGCGAGCGAAGGCAGCAGGAAGCAGACCACCATCGCCAGTTCGCGCGTACGCTTGCGCTGGAACCAGGTCATGGCAGCAGGGACATCATGCCCGCCTCAGCTCGCGGCTCACCCGACGCTCGGCGTCGCCGAGCGCGGTCTTGGCGTCCTTGCGGCCCAGCATGGCGCTCTGGAACTCCGGCCAGAAGCCGTCCTTGACGCGGCTGTCGTTGCCGAGCCGCCAGTTGCCGCACATCTTGTCGGTATGCTCGAGCTGCGTGCTCAGCACCTGGAAGGCGAGCGGATCGTCCTTCTGGAAGCGCGCCAGCTGCGCCTTGTCGACCTCCTTCGATCCGGTGAGCAGGCTGGCTGTGCGCGCGAATGCGGTCGCCACCTCGATGTCGGTCATGTACTTCACGAAGTCCCAGGCGAGGTCGGGGTTCTTGGAGCCCTTGGAGATGCCCAGTCCGTGGCTGTTCGGCGTCGCCCAGTTGCCCGGCATCTGTGCCGCCCCCAGCGTGTCGCCGTTGATCCACGGCCCCTTGCCCTTGATCCAGAAGAACGCCGGGGCATGGGCGTGCAGCATGCCGACATTGCCGGTGGCGAAGGCGTCGTTGGGCTCGACCCAGCGGCCGGTCCACGAAATCGGGTTGATGGCGCCGCTCTTGGTCGCCTCGGCGAGCCTGGTCATGACCTCGGCGGCCTTGGGCGTGTTGAAGGTCGCCTTCTTGAGATCGGGCGACAGCAGATCGACGCCGTTCATCTGCATCAGCGGCCAGTACAGCCAGTCGAAGTTCAAGGTCAGCAGCCCCGTCTTCTCGCCGCCCTTGATCTTGTCGGCGGCGCTCAGGATGTCGTCGAAGCTTGCCGGCGGCTTGTCGAGACCCGCCTCCTTGAAGCGCGTCTTGTTCCAGAACAGCAGCGTCTTTGAGACGTAGTAGGGCACCATGTAGTTCTTGTCCTCGAACACCCAGTTCGAGAGATAGGCAGGCTCGTAACGCGCCTTGACCGCGGCTTCTGCGCCGAGCCTTGGCGTCAGGTCGAGCAGCGCCCCCTGCGCGGCATATTCCAGGCCGAGCGCGCCTTGGATGTCTATGACGTCTGGCGGCGTGTTGGCGGCGAGCTGGGTCTGGTAGTAGGCCGGCAGCTCCGGCCCCTTCTTGTCGACCCATTCGACCTCGACGCCGGGCCGGCTCTTGGTGAAGCCCGCGAGCCACCCTTTGAGCGGTGCCTCGAGATGCACCAGGTTCCAGGTCAGGAACGTGATTTTTTTGGGCGTCTGCGCGATCGCTGGTGCGCCCAGGGCCGACGCGGCGGAGAAGGCTGCAGTGGACTTGAGAAGCTGCCGGCGTTGCATGTTCATCCTCCCGTTGCTTGCTTACGCTGTCTGGCGAAGACCCGTTGACCTGTCGAAGAAGTGCAGATTGGCCGGATCGGCGGTGAGCCGGACGGCTTCTCCTTTCCGCCGCACGACTCGCGGGGGCAAGCGAGCGACCAGGGCGGTGCCGGCGACGTCGAGCGACACCAGCGTGTCGGAGCCCAACGGCTCGACGACACTCGCCGTGCCCTCGACCAGCGGCGTGCTGGCGGCAGCCCATACCAGGTGCTCCGGCCGCACGCCCAGCAGCAGCTCGTCGGAATTCCGACCGGCGGCCGTGGGAGCGTTCGGGATCGCGGACGCCGGCACCAGGTTCATCGGCGGCGCGCCGATGAAGCCCGCCACGAAGGTCGAGGCCGGTCGGTCGTAGACGTCCTCGGGCGTGCCGATCTGCTCGATGCGGCCGTGATTGAGGATCACGATGCGGTCGGCCAGCGTCATCGCCTCGACCTGGTCGTGCGTGACGTAGATCGTGGTCGTGGCCACGCGCTCGCGCAGGCGCTTGATCTCGGTGCGCATCTGCACGCGCAGCTTGGCGTCGAGGTTGCTTAGCGGCTCGTCGAACAGGAAGACCTTGGGATCACGGACGATGGCGCGGCCCATGGCGACACGCTGGCGCTGGCCGCCCGAGAGCTGGCGCGGCATGCGGGCGATGTAGGGCTCGATGTCGAGGATGCGCGCCGCCTCGTCGACGCGGCGGCGGATCTCCTGGCGGTCGATGCCGCGATAACGCAGCGAGAACGCCATGTTCTCGAACACCGTCATGTGCGGATAGAGCGCGTAGTCCTGGAACACCATGGCGATGTCCCGGTCCTTGGGGTCGAGCTCGTTGACGACGCGGCCGTCGATGGCGATTTCGCCCGCGGTGATGTCCTCCAGCCCGGCGATCATGCGCAGCAAGGTGCTCTTGCCGCAGCCCGAGGGTCCGACGAAGACAACGAACTCGCGATCGGCGATCTCCAGGTCGACGCCGTGCACGACTTCGACCTCGCCAAACGACTTCTTAACGTTGCGAAGGCTGAGGCCTGCCACGTCTTCGTTTCCCCCTTGCGCGAAACCCTAACATAGTGCCGGATCGACAACAGGCGAGGAAACGGAATGCGCATCGGCTTGGTGGGATACGGCGGCTGGGGTCGCGTGCATGCGAGCGTGATCGGGCGTGTCGAAGGACTTTCGCTGGGCGGCGTGGTGGCCGGCGACGACGCCTCGGCCCGCGACGCCGCGCACGACCTGGCCGGCGTTCCGATCCATCGCAGCCTCGATGCGTTGCTGGCGGACCCCGCGGTCGATCTGGTCGATATCGTCGGGCCCAACAATCTGCACACCGACATGGCTGTGAGTGCGCTCGCGGCCGGCAAGCACGTCCTTCTGGAAAAGCCGATGGCGACCACGCTCGCCGATACCGAGCGCCTGGTCGCGGCCGCCGAGCGGTCGGATCGCCATTGCGGCATCGTCCTGCAGCTGCGCGTCTCGCGGCAGTGGGCGCGGGTGCGCGAGCTGATCGTCGAGGGCGCGCTCGGCCGGATGCGCTTTGCAAATCTGACCCTGTTCCGCCGCCCGTTTCGCGGCGGCGCCGGCGACTGGCGCATCACCCGCGATACGGTAGGCTCGTGGATTCTCGAGGAGCCGATCCATTATATCGATCTGCTGCTGTGGTACTTCCGCGAGAGCGGCCTGCCGGTCGAGGTGTCGGCGAGCGGCCTTGCCTCGCCGCTGGGGCCCGGCATGTCCGATGCCTTCACCGCGACCATGACCTTTGGCGACGGCAGCTACGCCGTGTTCACGCAGTGCCTGGCGGGCTTCGAGCATTCGCTGATGCTCGAGCTCGCCGGCACCGAAGGTGCGATCCGCACCTGGTGGACGGGTGCCATGGACCGCACCGAGACGCCGGACTTCGAGCTCAAGCTCAAGCGCGCCGGCGGCGAGACGGCCGAGACCGTCGCCGTCGAGAAATCGGGTGAAGTCTTCGAGCTGGAGGAGCAGATGCGTCGCCTGCTGGTGGATGTGCCGGCAAGAACCCCGCTGGTCTCGGCGCGCGAGGCGCTGCCGAGCCAGGTCGTGTGCCTGGAGATCGAGCGCGCGCTCGCCGAACGTCGGGCGATCCCGATGAGGTGGGCGCAATGACCGACCAACGCCGCTTCGGCGATCTCGCCGACGACATCGCAGCCCGGCTGCCCGACCGCGAAGGGCTCGTGTTCGGAGCCTCGCGCTACACGTTCCGCGAGGCCGCCAACCGCATCGACGAAGCCGCCCGCCGCCTGATCGCGGCCGGCGTCCGGCACGGCGAGCACGTCGCCCTGTGGCTCAACAACTGCGACGACTGGATCTTCATTTCCTTTGCGGTCCAGAAGATCGGCGCAGTGCTGGTGCCGATCAACACGCGGTTCCGCTCGCGCGATCTCGCCTATGTGCTGGCGCAGTCCGACAGCGGCTTCCTGATCACCCACGATCGCTCGGGCCCGATCGACTACGCGGCCCTGGTGCGCGAGGCTGTCGAGTTGCCGGCATCCGGCGACGAGGTTAGCGATCCGCGCTTCCCGAGGCTGCGGCGGGTGATCCTCGTCGGCAAGGGGCCGCAAGCCGGCACCGTCGACTGGGCGTCGCTTGCCGGCCCGGCCGCCGGGGTCTCCGCCGACGAGCTGGCGGCGCGCGCCCGCGCCGTCGACCCGGCCGACACCGCCTTCATCATGTACACTTCGGGCACGACCGGCTTTCCCAAGGGCGTGGTGCGCACCCACCAGCTCGTCGGCAACGTCGAGCAACGCGCGACCCTGATGGGCATCACGGCCGACGACACGATCCTGAACTACCTGCCGCTGTTCCACGCCTTCGGCCTGTCGGAGGGAGCGTGGATGTCGCTGATCACCGGCGCCCGGCAGATCGTGACCGTGGGTTTCGATCCCGACGAAAGCCTCGACCTGATCGAGAAGGAGCGGGTCAGCATCATCCACGGCTTCGAGGCGCACATGAAGGGCCTCGCCGAGGCTCAGGAGGCGCGGCGGCGCGACGTCTCGAGCCTGCGCACGGGCATCTTCGCCGCCGGCATGCTGAGCGCCACGCCGGTGGTGCGCCGCGGCATGCGGGCGCTGGCGCCGCTGAAGAACCTGTCGGGATTCGGCATGACCGAGACGTGGCTCGGTGTGTCGCTGTCCTCGCTGGACGACGACGAGGTCCATCGCAGCGAGGCGTCGGGCTGGCCGGGGCCGCGCTTCGAGCTGCGCATCGTCGACGACGGCAGCGGCGAGGTGCTGGGCCCTGGCGTGCCCGGCGAGCTGCAGGTGCGCGGCGACACGGTGCTGAAGGAGTACTACCGCAAGCCGGCCGAGACCGCGGCCGCCTTCACCGCGGACGGCTGGTTCCGGTCTGGCGACGCGGCGATCTGGCTGCCCAATGGCTGCCTGCGCTTTCTCGGCCGCTACAAGGACATGCTGAAAGTCGGTGGCGAGAACGTCGACCCGATGGAGACCGAGGGCCTGCTGCTGGAGCATCCCGCCGTGCAGCAGGTCGCCGTCGTCGGCCTGCCGGACGAGCGCCTCGGCGAGGTCGCGGTGGCCTACGTGCAGCGCAGGCCGGAGGTGGAGATCGAAGCCGAAGACGTGCTGGCCCACTGCCGCGGCAAGCTTGCGAGCTTCAAGCTGCCGCGCCACGTGGTGTTCATCGACGCCTTCCCGATGACCGAGTCGGGCAAGATCCGCAAGGCCGAGTTGCGCGAGGACGCGAAGAAGCGCTTCCCGTGAACCTCCCCACCGACGACGGTGGGGAGGAAGGCTGTGTTAGGCTGCCCGTCATGCCTGCAAGAACCCTGACGCTCTACATCGACTACAAGAGCCCTTACGCCTATCTGGCCAAGGACCCGGCCTATCGGCTCGAGCGCGAGACCGGCGTCGTCATCGACTGGCTGCCCTACATCCTCGACATTCCCGCCTATCTCGGCAGCGCCAAGGTCGACGCCGAGGGCCGCGTGCTGGAGCAGGACCGCAATGCCCATCAGTGGCGCCGCGTCAGGTACAGCTACATGGACGTGCGGCGAGAGGCCAACCGACTCGGGCTCACGATCCGCGGCACGCGCAAGATCTGGAATTCGTCGCTGGCCGGCATCGGGCTGCTCTACGCCAAGCGCCACGGCGCCTGGCGCGCCTACAACGACGAGGTGTTCGATCGCTTCTGGAAGCATGACCTCGACATCGAGGATCCTGCCGCCCTCTCAGACGTGCTGGTTCGTGCCGGCGCCGATGGGGCGCGCTTTGCTTCCTTCGCGGCGGGCGACGGCGCGCGCGATCTGAAAGCCGCGCAGGACTCCGCCGAAGCCAAAGGCGTGTTCGGCGTCCCGAGCTTCCTCCTGCCGGATGGCGATCTCTATTGGGGACGAGAGCATCTGCCGCGCCTGCGCGATATGCTCGCGGCGTAGGGGCGTTCGACGGATATCAGGCCGTCAAATATGTCCCTGGCTCATGTTGGTCGGCAGGTCGGGATCATCTCGTGCCAGCAGGATCCAGCACCGCGTTTCCGCCGTCTGCCGGAAGTGCTCCGCCAGATAGAGGCCATACCGGCGCACCAGGTCGTTGGTCCATTGCGGGCTGGTCGAGAATTTCGGGATCAGGACGTAGCGCGCGTCGCTGAGAAACTCGTCCGCGGGCCGGGTCGGTGCACTCCAAGTCGACCAGAGATTGGCGCCACGCACGGGCTCGACGCCCAGCATGAAGGGCAGGGGATTGACGCTGTCCAGCAGGGCGATGCCGCCGGCCGGCCGACCCTCGAGCAAGTCAGCGGCCTCGGTGAGCACGAGGACGTACTCGTAGTCGGAAAGCTGGTAGAGCGCCTGGGCCGGCGCGTCCCCGGCGCGCGACGGGTAGTCGAAGAGGTAGGAGAAGCTCAGGAACGTGCCGCGTGGTCCTGACGGCACGGCAAGCCCATTGAGGTTGGTCCGCTCGACGACATGCAGGTTGCGTCCGGCCTGGGTGGTGGCACGGTAGCCTGCGATGCTGGTGGCGTAGCCGCTCACGGCAAGCAGCGGGAAGAGCAGGAGAGTCAGCAGCCAGGGCGCGACGTCACGATTGTCGGAGGAGGCGAAGGCGGTGCGCAGCCGATCGTAGAGCACGAACAGTGCGACGATGGCCGACGGCATGCCGGCGGCCTGCGAGTTCTGCGACAGCAGCAGCAGCGACATGACCAGCAGGAAGAGCAGCGTCAGCGGCAGGCGGAACGTCGCCCGCCGCGTCCACCACATCCACATGCCGACGACGACAGTGGCGAGATAGGGAGCGTACTCGTTGATCGCGGCGACGAAGTTGTTGAAGTGCAACATCGCCGCC
>CADECW010000033.1:0-52074 GCA_902825855.1 uncultured Rhodospirillales bacterium
GGGCGGCGCAGCCGAGGGACCTCTTCTTGTCGACGCATCAACAAAAAAGGTCCCTCCGCTTCGCCTCGCTTCGCTCGGCTCCGGTCGGGATGACGGGGCTAGGGCGTGGCAATCAAGCCTATTTCCACCGAGGATTGGCGATGGCGATCTTGTCGGCGATTGTCGCCTCGAGATGCGCCATCAGCGCCGCATCGAGCTCGTCGCGCTCGCCGGCGCGCAATTGGCGAGCGAGTTCGCGGTTCAGTTCGTCCAGGCTGCCGTCGCGACCCAGAAGAGTCACGAGTCGCTGCTGCTCACGCCGGTCGGCATCCGGCCCCAACCGCGCTTCGCGCTCCAGGATGGCGAGCGAGTTCACTGCCACCCTCATCTGGAAACCGAGACGCGGTTCGGCTTTGTCGAGGACGGCAATCGCCTCGTCACGCAGCATATCGGCGATGGCGGCCAGAAGCTCCGCTGCGGTCGGGCGGTCCTGCGCCATCACGTCTTCTCCTTCAGGAGCGGCAGCAGGTCGACTTCGGTCTCCACCGCGCGGCGGCCGATCGAGGCGAGCTCCATCGACTTCACCGCGCCGCCGAGATGCCGCCAGGCTTGCTGATGGCAGATGATGCCCCAACGCACCGTGCCGAACACTTCCCACCAGTGCGCGCGCCGCGGATCGACCTTGGTGCCGCCGGCTTTCTCGTAAGCCCGCCATAGATCTTCGCGGCTGCCGAAGCCGCCGGCCGGCTTGTCGACCGCGCCGAAGCGCCAGCTCTTGACGCACAGCCAGCCGAGATCCTCCACGGGGTCGCCGAGATGAGCACCTTCCCAGTCGAGGATCGCCGTGACGCCGCCTTCGTCGGCGAGATAGTTGCCCGTGCGATAGTCGCCATGCACCAGCAGCGATCGTTCGAACGGCGCCGGCTTGCGCCGGTCGAGCCACGAGAGTGCCAACTCGAACACGGGCTGCGGCTGGCTGAGCGCATCGAGGGCGCGCCGAAGGCCCGCGACGTGGTCGGCTGCCTCGCGGTGGACCAGGGGCGGCAGGCTTTTCAGGTCGACGGCATGAATGCGCGCCAGGATTTCCCCGAGCTGGCCCGCGATCAGGCCGCGCGCCTTCTCGTAGGGAGGGTCACGCAGCAGCTTGCGGGCGATCGCCGTGCCGCCGACACGACGCATGACGAAGGCTTCGCCCAGCCCGTCCCGGGGCGTCAGCTCGAAAAGCACCTCCGGTGCTCGCACGCCGGCCTCGAAGGCGGCCTTGAGGACGCGGAATTCGGTCGCCCGGTCGAGAGCGGTGGAAGACCGGTCGCTGGCCTTGCCCGTGGTCGGCGGATCGCGACGCAGGATGAGACCATGGCGTTCACCATCGACCACGGCATCGAAGCTCCAGGTTTGGCGCGACGCGCCGCCTGATTCGCGGCTCAACCCATCGATGGCGGTGGGCCCACCGAAATACCGCGCGGCGGCACTCGCCAGTGCGGCAGCTACCTGCTCGGCTTCAGACGGTGTGTGAACGGTCATTCACCGGACTGTGGCATAGGCCCGGCAGCGTGGTAAGAGGGCCCCGCCACAACGAGGAGAAGTCTGGACGTGTCGACTGATTTTGCGGCCATGCATGGCCTTTATCTGGAAGACCTTGAAGTCGGCATGTCGGCGATGTTCGGTAAGACGGTGACCGAGGCCGATATCGCGGCCTTCGCCGGCGTCTCGGGTGATACCAACCCGATCCATCTGCACGGCGGCTTTGCCCAGTCGACGCGCTTCGGCCAGCGCATCGCCCACGGCATGCTGAGCGGCAGCTTCATCTCGACGGTGGTCGGCACCAAGCTGCCCGGCCCGGGATCGGTCTATGTCTCGCAGACGCTCAACTTCACCGCACCGGTCTCGATCGGCGACACGGTGACGGCCGTCTGCACCATCACCGATATCAACCAGGAGCGTCGACGCGTGACGCTGAAGACGCAGTGCATTTCCGGCGACAAGGTCGTGATCGACGGCGAGGCTGTCGTGTCGGTGCCTCGCCGCACGCCGAAGAAATGATCCCGAGCTTCGACCGTTGGCAGGCGACGCCGGCGCAATGGCAGGGCGGCGCGGTGGCGCTCGGCAACTTCGACGGCGTGCATCGCGGCCATCAGGCGCTGCTCGACCGCACCGTCGAGCAAGCCAAGCCGCTCAACGCGCCGGTCGTGGCTCTGACATTCGAGCCGCATCCTCGTCGCTTCTTCGTGCCTGATACGGGTCCGTTCCGGCTGACGCTGCTGCCGGCCAAGCTTCGGCTGCTGGAGCAGCATGGCGTGCAAGCCGTACTGGCGCAGAGCTTCGACGAGACGTTCGCCGCTCTCTCGGCCGATGCCTTCATCGACGACGTGCTGCTGAAGGGCATGGGCGCCTGCCATGTCGTGTGCGGCTACGATTTCACTTTCGGCGCCCGCCGCACCGGCAACGTCGAGATGCTGCGTGAGAACGGCCGGAGGAAAGGCTTCGGCGTCACCGTGCTCGACCCGGTGACACACGAGGGCGAGATCTACTCCTCGACCCGCATCCGCGAGGCGCTGCGCGCCGGCTGGGTCAGCGAGGCATCCGACCTTCTGGGCCATTCCTGGGAGATCGAAGGCATGGTCGAGCTGGGCGACCAGCGCGGCCGCACGATCGGCTTTCCCACCGCCAACGTGGCATTGGGCGAGCACCTCAGGCCGCGCTTCGGCGTCTATGCGGTGCGTGTCCTGGTCGAGGGGCAATGGCGGCCGGCGGTCGCCAACCTCGGCCGGCGTCCGACTTTTGGCAAGCTCAAGGAGAATTTCGAGGTCCACCTGTTCGACTTCACGGGCGACCTCTACGGCAAGGTCCTGCGCGTGGCGTTGATCGAGTTCATTCGGCCGGAGATGAAGTTCGGCGGCCTCGACCAGCTCAAGTCGCAGATCGCCGCCGACGGCGAGGCAGCGCGCCGGCTGCTTTAGAGTGCGCTGCAGCTCACCGCCAGCCCGACGTAGGTGCAGTCGTTGAGGCGTGCCGGATCTCCGGGGTTGAGCAGCCGCTGCTTCTGGACCAGAGCCAGCTGCTGGCGCTTCCAGTTTTCGAGGGCGACCATCGCCGCTTGCCGTTGCCGGGCGTCCTGAGTTAGGCGATCGGGGCCTGCGTTGGTCGGCTGTTCGGCGGCGTCAAGGCGGGCTCGCGTACCGACGCGAAGGGCGTGGACCTCTTTGTTGTATTCTCCCCAGCTCATCTTGTTTTCCGCGAGCTTCAGGTAGCTGGCGTCCGACCTGGCAAAGGATTCGACCAGGACGGCGACGACTGCGGGCATCGCGCCCAGCCGGATGATCCCGTCCTGTCGGCAGGGCACGACGTACTTTTGATGGAGCGATAGGACCAGCCTTGCCTCTTCCGGAGTGGCCATCGTGGGGTCGGCCTGCCTGGCCGGGCTCGGCAGCGATCCGAGTTCGAACGGAGGCAGCTTGGACTTCAGGGCCTGATGCTCCGGGCTACCGAGCATCTGCTGATAGCAGCTTTGTCGGGGATTGACGCTCGCGGGTTCCATGCTCGACGGCGTGCAGCCGCAAAGCGCCAGCAATGCGGCGGTGGCGACACGGGCTTTCACGGCATCCTCACTCGTTCTGGACAGTCATGTCCTCGAGACGAGTGCAGGGGCACTGACGTTACAACCTGCGCCACCGCCTACAGGCGGCATGGCACGCGGGAGGGGTGAGCTTCAGGTCGGTCGCGAATCGTTTGCGTCGATGTAACTGATCGGCGGCGTGTGTTTCTTGAAGAGCTTGCGGGTCTCGGCCTGCAGGCTTCGAAATACCGCCGGCGTGAGGGCAAATCCGGTGCTGGGCAAGGCGGCCGCGACGTTGACGGTCTTGCCGTAGATGTCGACGATCTCCTCGCCCGGGCTGCCGACCCGGCCGATCGCAACAGGTCCGAGGTGCAGCTTGACGACGATGCTGGTCCTGAAGCCGTGCCCGGCGAGCCATTCACGACCCGCCGATTGCACGCTGCGCAAGGCCGCCACCCCGGAGTCGGCCGCTTCGGCCGGGAAAGCCACCAGACCGGCATCGCCCAGGGTCTTGATCAATCTCCCTCCGGCATCGATGACGATCCGCCCGGTGACGGCGAAATAGCCCGCCATCGTCGCCAGCAGCTCCTGCGGCTCGGTCTTCTGTGCGTGGCGCATATAGCCGGCAAGGTCGTAAAAGCCGACCAGGAGCTCCCGCTCCGTCGGCATGCGCAATTCCGTCCAGAAGGACATGCGCGTTCTCCTCGGTTGCTGTGTTCGCAGGCGGTCCAAGATCCGCCAGTAAGGGGAGAAGTCGCCGGCCCTACCCGCAAGGGACCATGTCCGGCAGTGGCTGGAACTATCGCGGTCCGGCGCCGACAGCGTCAAGGGATAGACGGTTGGGACGACCGCCCCGGTACTCGCGCGGCTTCCCGGTGGATTGACCCTCTTCGGCCCCATCCCTAGATTGAGGCTCTTATGTCCACCGGAGCCCTTCAGGAGCGAATTATCCGCCCGGTCCGCTAGCGCGGCCGGGTTGTTTTGCCTGTTCGCGGCCATCGCCTGGGTGGCTACTTTGTCGCTCCTTCCGCACCGAGTTTCTCGTGACAACTGATTATAAAACCAGCGTCTTCCTTCCCAAGACCGACTTCCCCATGCGCGCCGGCCTGCCCAAGAAGGAGCCGGAGCTCCTGAAGCGCTGGGCAGACATGAAGCTATTCCATCGTCTGCGCGCCGAAAGCCGTGGCCGGGCCAAGTTCGTGCTGCATGACGGCCCGCCCTATGCCAACGGCAACCTCCACATCGGCCATGCGCTGAACAAGATCCTGAAAGACCTCGTGACGCGCACACAGCAGATGTCGGGGAAGGACAGCCACTACGTGCCGGGCTGGGACTGCCATGGCCTGCCGATCGAATGGAAGATCGAGGAGGAATACCGGGCCAGAAACCAGGACAAGGACGCCGTGCCGGTCGGCGAGTTCCGCCGCCAGTGCCGCGCCTTCGCCGATCACTGGATCGGCGTTCAGCGCGAGGAGTTCAAGCGGCTGGGCGTGGAGGGCGACTGGGAGAATTACTATTCGACCATGGCCTACGAATCGGAGGCCGTCATTGCCGGCGAGCTCGGCAAGTTCCTGATGAATGGCGGCCTCTATAAGGGCTCCAAGGCGGTGCTGTGGAGCGTCGTCGAGAAGACCGCACTGGCCGAAGCCGAGATCGAGTATCACGACCATACGTCCGACACGGTCCATGTCCGTTTCCCGGTGGTGAAGTCCAAGGGCGGCAAGCTCGACGGCGCCTCGGTCGTGATCTGGACCACGACTCCCTGGACCATGCCAGGCAATCGCGCGATGGCCTTCGGTCCCGACATCGCCTACGCCCTGGTCGAGGTCGCGACGGTGAGTGAAGGCAGCCGCGCCAAGGTCGGCGAGAAGATGGTGCTGGCCAGGGATCTGGTCGGGGCCGTCGCCGAGGAAGCCAAGTTCACGGCCAAGGTGCTGGGCGAGGTGGCCACCGAGGACTTCGAAGGCCTGATCGCGGCGCATCCGCTGCGCGGACAAGGCTACGACTTCGATGTCCGCATGCTGGCAGGCGGCTTCGTGACGGCCGATGCCGGCACCGGCTTCGTCCACATCGCGCCGGGCCACGGCGCCGACGACTATGAGCTGGGGATTGCCAATGGCGTAGAAGTTCCCGACACGGTGGCGGAGGACGGCAGCTACTATCCGCACGTGCCATTGTTCGCCGGCAAGCGTGTCTACACGTCGACCGGCGTGAAGGGCGACGCCAACAAGAGCGTCATGGCGGCCCTCGATGAGGCAGGCAAGCTGCTGGCCTCCGGCCGCATCCGCCACAGCTACCCCCATTCGTGGCGTTCCAAGGCGCCGGTGATCTTTCGCAATGCGCCGCAGTGGTTCATCGCCATGGACAAGCCGATCGCCGAGATCGGCGGTACGCTGCGCGAGAAGGCGCTGGCGGCGATCGATGCCACGCGCTTCGTGCCGCAGGCCGGCTACAACCGCCTGCGCAGCATGATCGAACAGCGCCCGGACTGGTGCGTGTCCCGCCAGCGCGCCTGGGGCGTGCCGATCACGGTGTTCGTCAACAAGGCGACCGGCGAGCCCCTGCGCGATCCCGAGGTGATGACGCGTGTCGTCGAAGCTTTCCGCACCGAAGGCGCCGACGTGTGGTTCGAAAGCCCGCCCGAACGCTTCCTCGGCAACAAGTACAAGGCCGAGGACTTCGAGCAGGTGAAGGACATCCTCGACGTCTGGTTCGATTCAGGCTCGACTCATGCCTTCACCCTCGAGGGCAATCCGGAGCTGAAATGGCCGGCCGACCTCTATCTCGAGGGCTCCGACCAGCATCGCGGCTGGTTCCATTCCTCGCTGCTGGAGAGCTGCGGCACGCGGGGCCGCGCGCCCTACGACGGCGTGCTGACCCACGGCTTCACGCTCGATGAGCAGGGTCGAAAGATGTCCAAGTCGCTCGGCAACATCACCGCGCCCCAGGCGGTGTGCGACCAGTACGGCGCGGACATTCTCCGTCTGTGGGTGGTTGGCACCGACTACACCGAGGATCAGCGCATCGGGCCTGAAATCCTGAAGCACCAGGCCGAGGCCTATCGGCGGCTGCGCAACACCTTGCGCTACCTGCTGGGCAGCCTTGCCGGCTACTCGGCGGCCGAAAAGGTGGCCTATGCCGACATGCCCGACCTCGATCGCTGGGTGCTGCACCGCCTGGCCGAACTCGATGCTGCGTTCCGGCCGGCGGTCGACGACTTCGATTTCCACAAGATCGCGACCGAGCTGCATAATTTCTGCACCGTCGACCTTTCGGCGTTCTATTTCGACATCCGCAAGGATGCGATCTATTGCGACGCGGCTGGCGCCTTGCGCCGTCGGGCGGCGCGCACGGTGATGGCGGAGCTGTTCTCATTCCTCACTGCGTGGCTCGCCCCCATCATTTGCTTCACAGCCGAGGAGGCGTGGCTCGCGCGGCCCGACGACGTGCCGGACGGGGCGGCTGAGAGCGTGCATCTCAGGCTCTATCCCGAGATCCCGGCGGCATGGCTCGACGCGGGTCTCGGCGAGAAGTGGAAGACGGTGCGGGAGCTGCGCCGCGTCGTCACCGGCGCGCTGGAGCTCGAACGTGCGGAGAAGCGTATCGGGTCGAGTCTGCAGGCCGCCCCGCACGTCCATGCTGCCAAGGAATATATCGCCGCCATGAAGGATCTCGACCTTGCGGAGATCTGCATCACCTCGGGTGGTGAGCTGATCGAAGGCGAGCCGGCCGTGACTGACTTCAGGCTGCCGGACGTGCCCGGCGTCGGCGTGGCGCCGTTGCAGGCCGAGGGCAACAAATGTGCACGCTGCTGGCAGGTCTTGGCAGAGGTTGGCAAATCGGCCAAGCATCCGCTGATCTGCCGTCGCTGCGAAGGAGCGGTGGCGGCGTGATGAGGCGCATAGATCGACAAGCCATGGTCCTGGTCGTGATCACCCTGGTCGCTGACCAGCTTTCCAAGCAGCTGCTGCTGTCCTACCTGGCGAAGGCCGGCGCCGTCGTGCCGGTGGTCGACGGCTTCTTCCGGCTGGTCATGGTGTGGAACCGCGGTGTCAGCTTCGGTCTGATGGGCGGCGACGGGGCGTTGCCGCCGTGGGTGCTCTCGGCCGTGGCCATCGCCGTGTGCATAGGCCTCTTCATATGGCTGCGACGAACCGACCGGCCCTTCACGGCGTGGGGCATCGGCCTTGTCATGGGGGGCGCCATCGGTAATGTTATCGACCGCGCCCGGTGGGGAGCGGTGTTCGACTTCGCTGATTTCCACATTGGCCATTGGCACTGGCCGGCGTTCAATGTCGCCGATTCTGCGATCGTTGTCGGCGTCGGCCTGATGCTCATCGATTCCCTCGTCGGCGAAAGACAGCGCGCGCCCTGATGCAGCCATGATCAGCGGACAAGAAGAAAAACCGAAGGAAGAACGATGCGACGCACGATCCTGATACCGGCAGGTCTCGCTGCCCTGGGCGCCTTGGCGCTGGGAGGCTGCGGTGCACTCGAGAATCTCGGCGGCGGCAAGAAGGTGTCGCCCGATGAGTTCAAGATCGTCTCACACTCGCCGCTCACAATGCCGCCAAACGCCGAGTTGCGCCCGCCGCGGCCTGGGGAGCCCCGGCCGCAGGAAGTGACGCCGGCCGATCAGGCAAAGGAGGCTCTGTCGCCGGCGCTGGCGGCGCGTCCGCAGCGCAACCAGGTCATGACCGGCACTGCCCAGGGCGCCGGCCGCACCAGCGCCGAATCGTCGCTGGTGCAGAAGGCCGGCGGCGGCAGTGCCGATCCCAACATCCGCAGTCGGGTCAACCAGGACACCAAGACCATCAACGACAGCGACAAGTCGTTCGTCGACAGCCTGATCTTCTGGCAGGACACGCCGCCAAGCGGCGTGGTCGTCGATCCGACCAAGGAGCAGCAGCGCATCCGCGACGCCCAGGCCTCCGGCCAGCCCGCCGCAGGCTCGACGCCGACCATCAAGCGGCGCCAGCGCGGTCTGCTCGAAGGTATCTTCTGAGCCCGGCAGCAGTCTCCCGCCGAGGCGTCCTGTTCGGCGGCATGAGCGCGGCTGGCGCGTTCGCATCGCCTCCGATCGCGCGCGCCAAGCTTTTCTCGGTCGATCGGCGCAAGTCCGAGTACTTCACCCTGCCCAACGGCCTGCAGGTCGTCGTCCTGCCGTCGAGCCGCGCGCCGATCGTCAGCCAGCTCGTCGTCTACAAAGTGGGCAGCGCCGACGAAGTCTACGGCAAGACCGGCATCGCCCATTTCCTCGAGCACATGATGTTCAAGGGCACGGGCACGGTCGGGCCGACCGAGTTCTCGCGCATCGTCGCCAGGAACGGCGGGCGCGACAATGCCTATACGAGCTTCGATACCACGGGCTACTACCAGACGGTCGCGCCTGAGCGGCTGGAGATGGTCATGCGCATGGAGGCTGATCGCATGGTCAACCTGCGCATCACCGAAAAGGAGCTTACCCCCGAACGCCAGGTCGTGCTCGAGGAGCGCCGCATGCGCATCGAGAACTCGCCGGCGGCCCTCCTGGGGGAGGCTGTGCAGGAGCAGCTCTACGGCCGGCACAAGCCTTACGGCATGCCCATCTCGGGTTACGTCGACGACGTGAAGAGGCTCAACGTCCACGATCTCGCGGCGTTCTATGCCAAATGGTACATGCCGAACAACGCGATCCTGATCGTGGCCGGCGACGCCACCGCCGACCACGTGCGCAAGCTCGCCGAGAAGCACTATGGGCCGATTCCACAGCGCAAGATCGAAGCGCGTCGGCGGCCGGGGGAGGGCGCCTCCGACCTGCCGCAGCGCGTCACGCGCGCCGATGCCCGCGTCGCCGAGCCGCGTTGGTCGCGCTACTATCTAGCGCCGTCCTACCACAAGGGTGAAAGCCAATACGCCTATGCCCTCCAGGTACTGGCGCGCCTGCTGGGCGGCGGCGAGACCAGCCGGTTGTGGAACAACCTCGTGGTCGACCGCAAGGTCGCCCTCTCAGCATGGGCCGCCTACAGCCCGTCGAGCCTCGGGCTCTCCTCGTTCGATCTCGGCGTCCATCCCGCGTCGGGCACGCCCATCGCCGAGATCGACAGCGCCGTCGGCGGCCTGCTGGGCAAGCTGCTCGATGACGGCGTGACCGCCGAGGAGGTCGAGCGGGCGCAGAACCAGCTTCTGGCGGCCGCCATCTATTCGCAGGATTCGCTGCAGAGCGGCCCGCGCATCTACGGCAGCGCGCTCGGCGTCGGCGGCACCGTGGCCGACATCGATGCCTGGCCGCAGCGCATCGCCGCCGTCACCCCCGCTGCCGTGGTCGCCGCCGCACGCCATGTCTGGCGCGCCGACGGCCTCGTGACCTCGGTGCTGACGCCGCAGGAAGGCATGCGGTGAGCCGGCTGTCGCGTGCCCTCCCGTTGCGTGGCCTCGCGTTGCGTGCCCTTGCGGCGCTGCTCGTTGCAGTCCTGGTGCTGCCGTCGACGGCTCGCGCCGTCGACATCAAGGCCGTCACCACGCCGGCCGGCATAAAGGCGTGGCTGGTCCAGGACAAGAGCGCGCCAGCACTGTCGCTCGCCTTCTCCTTCGCTGGCGGCACGGCGTCGGATCCTGCGGGCCAGCTGGGTATCACCTCGCTGATGGCCACGCTGCTCACCGACGGCGCCGGAACGCTTACCTCGCAGGCCTTCCGGCAGCGGCAGGAGGATGCCGCGGCATCAGTGAGCTTCAGCGCCTCGCTCGATCGCCTGGGCGGCAGCTTGCGTGTGCTGTCGGCCAACCGCGAAGAGGGTTTCGAGCTGCTGCGCATGGCGCTCACCCAACCGCGCTTCGATGGCGACATGATCGAACAGCGGCGCGCCCAGACCATAGCCTCGATCAACCAGGCCACCCAGCGTCCCAACTCGGTCGCCGCGCGCACCCTGATGGAGACGGAGTTCGCCGGCCATCCCTATGCCAATGACCCCGACGGTACGTCCGACGATCTGAAGAAACTCACGCAGCAGGAACTTAAGCAACGCGCTGCATCGTTGTTGATCCGCAATGGCATGATCTTGGCCGCGGTGGGCGACATCGACGAGGCCGATCTCGCCCGTCTGCTCGACCGCACGTTCGGCAGCCTGCCCGTGGGAACGCCACCCGCCTTGCCGCCCGAATGGAAGCCGCCGGCGAAGGCACGCACCGTCGTGGTCGAGCGGCCGGTGCCGCAGAGCACGGCCTTGCTGGCGCTGCCCGGCGTCGCCCGCGACGATCCGGACTGGTATGCCGCTCTGATCATGAACCACGTCTTGGGTGGTGGCGGGCAGCAGTCGCGGCTGTTCAGCGAAGTGCGCGAGAAGCGCGGGCTGGCCTACGGCGCCTCGTCGAGCCTGCGCG
This sequence comes from uncultured Rhodospirillales bacterium, assembly GCA_902825855.1. Classification (GTDB taxonomy): domain Bacteria; phylum Pseudomonadota; class Alphaproteobacteria; order Reyranellales; family Reyranellaceae; genus Reyranella. Next base: position 10,895 of record CADECW010000033.1, read on the forward strand.
TCTACAAGCGCGCCGCGCTGCTCGTGATGTCGACGGCATCGGCCAACGAGCGGGTCGCCGAGGCGCTGCGCGTGGTCAAGGCCGAACTGGCACGGCTGCGCCTCGAGGGCCCGACCGAGCAGGAGATCGCCGACGCCAAGACGTACCTCGCCGGCGCGCTGGCGCTGTCGCTCGATTCGTCGGGCGCCATCGCCGGGCTGCTGCATTCCATGCAGGTCGATGGCCTCGCGCCCGACCACCTTGCCAGGCGTGCCGCTTTGATTGCGGCGGTCAAGGTCGACGACGTCCGTCGCCTCGCCCGCCGCCTGTTGCGCGACGAAGCCCTGATCACAGTCGTCGTTGGCAAGCCGGTGGGCGTCACCGCGAGTCCCTAGAGTCCAGGTTCGAGGATAGCAAGACCCCGACCCGCCAGTATCTTTCCCAAAGGCGGGTGGCGTAAAATGCCCGACCCATGAGCGTGCTACGCCGACTGCCATCGACCCTGGTCAACCGCATCGCCGCTGGCGAGGTGGTCGAGCGTCCGGCGAGCGCCGTCAAGGAGCTGGTCGAAAACTCGATCGACGCCGGCGCGCGTCGTATTGCCGTGGTCCTGAAGGAAGGCGGCCGCAGCTTCATCTCCGTGGTCGATGACGGCGTCGGCATGACACGGGAGGAGATGGCGCTCTCGGTCGAGCGCCACTGCACGTCCAAGCTTCCCGACAATGACTTGAGCGACATCCGCACCTTGGGCTTTCGCGGTGAGGCCTTGCCTTCGATCGCCTCGGTGAGCCGGTTCGTTCTGACCTCTCGCCCGACCGGCGCCGACACGGCGTGGAGCCTCGACATCGATGGCGGCGCCAAGGGCGAGCCGCGGCCCGCGGCGCATCCCGCCGGCACGCGAGTTGAAGTGCGCGATCTCTTCTTTGCGACGCCTGCGCGTCTCAAGTTCCTCAAGGAGCCACGCACCGAATCGGGCCATGTCGCCGACGCGCTGCGTCGCCTCGCCATGGCTCACCCGGCGGTCGCCTTTCGCCTGGAAAGCGAGGAGCGCACCCTGGTCGACCTGGCGGCCATCAATCCTTCGATGCTCGACAGTTTCGATGGAGCGGGAACCGGTGCCGCGCGGCTGGAGCGGCTGGCGGCCATCATGGGCCGCGAGTTCGCCGACAATGCCGTGGCGATCGACGCCAACCGCGAGGGCTTCCGGCTCACGGGCTTCGCCGGCCTGCCGACACTCAACCGGCCGACCGGCCAGCACCAGTATCTCTTCGTCAACGGCCGGCCGGTGCGCGACAAGCTGCTGGGCGGCGCGGTGCGCGGCGCCTACCAGGATTTCCTGGCACGCGATCGTCATCCCATGGTGGCGCTGTTTCTCGAGGCGCCGACGGCGATGGTCGACGTCAATGTTCATCCGGCCAAGACCGAGGTGCGTTTCCGTGACGCCGGCATCGTGCGCGGCCTGATCGTCGGGGCACTGCGCACGGCGCTGTCGGCCGCCGGCCATCGCGCCAGCACGACGGTAGCCGATGCAGCGCTCGGCGCGTTCCGGCCGCACACGGGCTATTCGATGCCGCTGCCGATGGGAGGCGGACACTCGACATCCCTACCGCGCGGTCTTGCCGACGCGGCCATGCAGTTCATGGCGCCATTCGCCGCACCATCGGCGCGAGTCGACACTCCAGCCGAGGGACCGGGTGACAACGGTCAGCACTATCCGCTGGGGGTCGCGCGTGCCCAGCTGCACGAGACCTACATTGTCGCCCAGACCGATCACGGCGTAGTGATCGTCGACCAGCACGCCGCACACGAGCGCCTGATGCATGAGCGCCTGAAGGACCAGTTGCAGGCCGACGGCGTGAAGCGCCAGGCGCTGCTGCTGCCCGAGGTCGTCGAGATCGGCGATGATGGCGCGCGCCGTCTGGCGCAGCGCGCTTCCGAGCTCGCGGAGATGGGCCTGGTGCTGGAGCCGTTCGGCTTGGGCGCGGTGGTCGTGCGCGAGACGCCGGCCGTGCTGGGCGAAGTCGACGTCCAGGGTCTGGTGCGGGATCTTGCCGATGAGCTCGGCGAGATGGGCGATCATCTGTCACTCAAGGAGAAGATCGAGGAAGTCTGTGGTACCCTCGCCTGTCACACCTCGGTGCGCGCCGGCCGAAGACTCACGGTCGATGAGATGAACGCGCTGCTGCGGCAAATGGAGGCGACGCCGCATTCCGGCCAGTGCAATCACGGTCGGCCGACCTATGTTGAGTTGAAACTGGCCGACATCGAGCGGCTGTTCGGAAGGCGATGAAGCGTATCCTGTTACTGGCGTTGGCGATCGCGGGGGCGGCGCCAGCCGCGGGGCAATCCGCGCCGACCTCTGCCATCGACGGCGAATGGCGCGGGCGCAGCGACGGAGGCTCGTGCAATGCGCCGCTCGATTTCGTGATCACCATCGAGAGCGGCTTCGTCGACGGCTCGGCTTACGACAGCACGGCGCACGGCCCCGTGCCCAACCTGAAGAAGGCGCCGGCGCCGGCGCCTACGCCGGGCCTGTGGCAGATCCACGGTGTGGCCAAACCCAGCGGCTCGTTTTCCCTGGTCACCGTCGCCTCGGTGAAGGCCGCCGACCGGCGTCAGGGCAAGCTGACCGCGAGAAGCGAGGGCGCTAGCCTGGTGATCAGCGAGACCACCGGCTGTCGCCGCACTGCGCGCCTGTCGCGTTAAACACCAACCCCGTCATCCCGACCGGAGCCTCGCGCAGCGAGGCGGAGCGGGACCTGCTCATGCGTTCGCAGAAGAGGAGGTCCCACTTCGCTTCGCTCCGGTCGGGATGACGGGTTATTGCGGCGCTCATGGTGTCACCGCGCTGCAGACGATCTTTTCTTCGACGCCCGCCAACAGGCGGAAGAAAGCGTCCTGCGGCTTCTCCAGGACGAACATCGCCTTGGCGTCGAGCCCGAGATTGAGGCCGCGCAGCACCGCGCCGCTGACGCCGTGGCCGACGATGACCGTGCGCGTCTTCGAGGCAATGATCTCGGCCAGCACTTCGGCCGAGCGACGGCGCAACTTCGCGTGGGTCTCGCCGCCCGGCGGGCAATAGCCGTGTGGATCGGCGCGCCAGTCGCTGAGCGCCGTGGGATGCGTGACCTCGATGTCCTTCCAGCTGAAGCCTTCCCACTGGCCGTAACTCAGCTCGACCAGGCGAGGATCATCCCGCCACTCGGCGGCATCCAGTCCGAGCTCGCGGCCGACGATTTCAGTCGTCTCGCGTACGCGGCCGAGCGGGCTGCGCAGGAAGATCGTGGGGCCGGGCATACGTGCGAGCTCGGCCTTGAGCGTTCGGCCCATCGCCAAGGCCTGGGCGCGACCGCGCTCGGTCAGCGCCGAATCCTTAGTGCCTTGCATGCGCCGTTCGGTGTTCCACGCGGTCTCGCCGTGGCGCAGCATGTAGAGCGGAGCATCGAGCGTCACGGCTGACCTCGCAGGATCACGATCTTGGCCGCACCGTAGCGGCGCTCGTCGATGGCCTCGAAGCCCGGCGGCGGGACGATGTCTTCGTTGTGCGCCAGCTCGACGGTGACGATGGCATCGGGGGCAACCCAGCCCGCGGTGGCGAGCGCGCCAAGCGCCGGCGCGGCCTGGCCCGAACGATAGGGCGGATCGAGAAAGACGAGGTCGCAAGGATCGCGCCCGGGCGGCGGCCTCGTCGCATCCGCGCGCACGACCTTGGCGGCCCCGGTCTCGCCGAGCTTACGCAGGTTCTCGCCGATCAGCTTGATCGCGCCGGCGTCGCTGTCGAGGAAGGTCGCATGACCAGCGCCGCGCGACAGCGCCTCCAGCCCGAGTGCGCCCGAGCCTGCGAAGGCATCGAGCACCCGCGCATCGATCAAGGACGAGGTGCCGTCGTCGCGCCAGTTGGCGTGCGCCAGAATGTTGAACAGGGCCTCGCGCGCGCGGCTCGCCGTCGGTCGCGTGCCTTGGCCTTCGGGAGCGGCGATGGTGCGGCCACGATGCTTGCCGCCGACGATCTTCAGCATCAGTGCGGCCGTCGCTGAGATCTCGGCCTCGCCCAGCCCGTCTTGCGCGGCGGTGGCCTGATGCCCAGCAGGCTGGTGAGCGCCTGTTGCGGCACTTCCTCGACCTGATTGCGGTCGAGTTCGCCGAGATAGAAGGGGCCGAAGGCGACACGGATCAGGCGCATCACCGGCAGGTCGAGATGGGCGAGGACGCGTCGGACTTCGCGGTTCTTGCCTTCGGCGAGGGCGATCTCCAGCCATGCATTTGTGCGCTGCTGGCGTTCGAGCTTGGCCTGGATGGCGCCGTAGCGCACGCCGTCGATGGTGATGCCCTTTGCCAGAGCGGCCAGCCGCGCCTCGTCGACCATGCCGTGCACGCGCGCGCGGTAGCGCCGGGTCCAGCCGTTCGCCGGCAGCTCAAGTTGCCGTGCCAACCCGCCGTCGTTGGTGAGCAGCAGCAGGCCCTCCGACATGAAGTCGAGCCGGCCCACGGTGACGACGCGCGGCATGCCTTTGGGCAGCGCATCGAAGATGGTCGGACGGCCCTGCGGGTCGCGCGCCGTGACCAGCTCGCCGGTCGGCTTGTGATAGCGCCACAGCCGCGCGCGGTCGGCATCAGGCAGGGGCTTGCCGTCGACTTCGATGCGATTTGCGTCGGTCACCGTAAAGGCCGGCGTGTCGAGTACCTTGCCATCGACCTTGATGCGGCCGGCGGCGATCCAGCGCTCGGCATCGCGGCGCGAGCACAGGCCTGCGCGCGCCAGCCGCTTGGCTATTCTCTCTGGTTCGCTCACTTCGTCGCTGCCGCCCCCAGGAAGGCCTGGAAGAGTCTGGCGTCGCCCTCGGAGATAAGGAATTCGGGGTGCCACTGCACGCCGATGCAGAAGCGATAGCGCGGCGCCTCGATGCCCTCGATCACGCCGTCGGGCGCGGTGGCGTTGACGACGATGCCGGCCGGCGCATCGGCCGCCGCCTGATGATGGGCGCTGTTAACCTGCAGCTCGTCGGCGCCGACAATGCCGTGCAGTTGCGTGCCCTTGGCGACCGTCACCGTATGGCCGGGCTCGTTGCGCGGATTGGGCTGCTCGTGCGCCAGCGCCGCCTCGATGGCGTCGGGGATGTGCTGGATCAGCTTGCCGCCCAGCACGACATGCAGGAGCTGCTGGCCGCCGCAGATGCCGAGGACGGGCTTGTTGCGGTCGAGCGCTCCCTTGGTGACGGCGAACTCGAAGGCGGTGCGCCGGTCCTTGGTGATGACAGTGGCGTGCCTGGTCCCGCCGCCGTAGTAGGAGGGATCGACGTCGAACGCCCCGCCGGTCACGACCAGGGCATCGATGCGCTCGAGATAGTCGCCGACGCGGTCGGGTTCGTGCGGCAGGGCGACCGCCAAGCCGCCTGCGGCGTCAATGGCGTCGAGGTAGTTCTGGCGCAATGCATACCAAGGGAACTTGGAATAGCCCCCTGGCTTTTCTGCGTCCAGGGTGACTCCGATGAGGGGACGGGGCATGTCGGCCAGATTACCATGCCGTCCCGAACGACGCGAACCTACGACTTTGCCGTCAGGTTCCTCGGCACGTCCTTGAACGGCTTGTCGGTGTCGACACTGATCTCCTTCGGCATCTTGAGGACGCGCTCGGAGATGATGTTGCGCTGGATCTCGTCGGTGCCGCCGGCGATCGAGGTGGCGGGGACGGAGACCAGGATCTCGGCAATGACGCCGCCCATCGGGCTGTCCTCGCCGGACAGCAAGGCATCGGCGCCGGACAGATAGGTGTGGACCCGCGCGGCCTGGCGCGCGACGTGGCTCGAGACCAGCTTGCCGAGCGAGCCTTCGGGCCCCTGCGGCTTGCCCTGTTCCTGCGCTGCGCGCGCCCGGCGGGCCGTCCATTCGGCGGCCTTGGACATGATCAAGAGCTTGGCGATCTCCTGGCGGATCACCGGGTCCTTGATCTTCCCCGTCGCCTTCGCGCGCTCCATCACCAGGTCGACGCGACCCGCGCGCTGCGGGTACCACTTGTAGGGTTCCATCGTGGAGGCGATCTCGGCGTTTTCCTCCTCGTAGATGCGGCCCTTGCGCTTGGAAGCCTGCGCCCAGCTTCGGAGACCGTCAGCGCCGCGGCGCTCGTGCATCAGCGTCGTGGTGGCGACCTTCCAGCCGTCGCCCACGTCGCACACCATCATCTCGGGCTCGACCATGGCATCGGTGAAGAACACCTGGTTGAACGAGGCATGCCCGTTCATCTGCTTCAGGGGATGGACCTGCACGCCGGGCTGCTTCATGTCGAGGATGAAGTATGCCAGCCCCTTGTGCTTGGCCACGTCCCAGTTGGCGCGAGCCAACAGCAGTCCCCAATGCGCCTTGTGGGCGCTGGTGGTCCACACCTTCTGGCCGTTGATCACCCACTTGTTGCCCCGGCGGTCGGCGCGCGTCACCGCACCCGCCATATCCGAGCCGCTGCCGGGCTCGCTGAACAACTGGCACCAGGTGTCCTCGCCGGTGAGGATGCGGCGCAGGAACTTCTCCTTGTGCAGGTCGGTGCCGTGATCGAGGATCGTTGCGGCAGCGAGCGTGCGGATGCCGGCCTTGGCGACGCCGACCGCGCCGATCCGCGCAAACTCCTCGTCGACGATGGCGCTGAAGTGCACCGGCAAGCCGCGGCCGTACCATTGCTTCGGCCAGTGCGGCGCGCCCCAGCCCGATTCGATCAGCTTGGTGCGCCATTCGACCAGGCCGTAGTCGGGCTTCCAGTTAGCTTCCAGCCAGGCCCGCACTTCGGCGCGGACATCGGTTTCGCTCGGTTCGTTCATGGTCGCGTCGCTCATGATAGGGCCCTCAGTGCTTCCAGTGCTGCATCATGAGTTCGCGATGCTGGTTGGCATCGCCGAACAGGATCTCGCTGCTCTTGGCCCGCTTGAACCAGAGATGGGTGTCGTTGTCCCAGGTGAAGCCGATACCGCCATGCATCTGCACGGCGTGGACGGCCGTCTGCAGGTACGCCTCGGCGGCGCAGGCCTTTGCCAGCGCCGCGAGGGCAGGCAGTTCGTCATCGCCCTCGTCGAGCGCGGCGGCGGCGTAGTAAGCCGCCGACTTGGCCAGCTCGACATCGACCAGCATGTCGGCCGCCTTGTTCTTGGTGGTCTGGAACGAAGCGATCGAGCGCCCGAACTGCATGCGCATCTTGGCGTATTCAAGGGCATCCTCGCGCAGCCGGTCGGCGCCGCCCACCATCTCGTTGGCGAGGAGCACCGCGGCCTGCTGCATCGTTCTTGCGAACGGTGCGGCGCCGGCGCCCACCTCGCCCAAGAGCTTGGCCTCGACCGAGCTGAACGCGAGTCGCGCGAGCTTGCGCGTCTCATCCATGGTCTTGAGCCGCTTGCGCGCGAGACCCGGCGAGTTGCCTTCGACGGCGAAGAACGAGAGCCCGTCCGCGCCCTGCGAACCCGGCCGGCGGGCCAGCACGACGATCAGATCGGCGGTGTGGCCGTCGAGCACGAAGCTCTTGGCGCCTTCCAGTCGCCAGGCGGCGCCGGATTGCGTGGCGGTCATGGTGACACAGTCGGCGTCGTTGCCGCCGTCATCCTCCGAGAAGGCGAGGGTGGCGGTCTTCTCGCCCGCCGCGATCGCGGGCAGCAGCGCGGCCTTCTGTTCCTCGGTACCCGCATTCAGGATGGCGTTGGCCGCCAGCGCCGTCGACAGGAATGGCGCGCACAGCAGCCCGCGGCCCATCTCCTCGAGCACGATCGCGAGGTCGGCCTGGCCGAAGCCCGAGCCGCCATAGGCCTCGGGGATATGGATGGCGGTGAGCCCCAACTCCTGGTTCAGCTTCTGCCAGCCGTCGCGCTCGTAACCCTGGTCGGTCGCCATCAGGCGGCGCACCTCCTTGGTCGGCGAGCGCGCCTCGAGCGCGCGCCGCAGGCTGGTGCGGAACTCCTCCTGCTCCGGCGTGAAGCTGAAGCGCATGACATATTCCTCCCGGCCCGATGTTGGCGCTATTTTCCTCCTTATGACCGGAACGACAAGAGCATCACCGATGGAGCGCGCGCTCCGCGAAGCGCGGGCAGCCGCAGAGCGGGGCGAGGTGCCCATCGGCGCCGTGGTCGTCGGCGCCGACGGCGCGTTGCTCGCCGCTGCGGGCAATCGCACCGAGCAGGACGGCGATCCCACGGCCCATGCCGAGATGCTGGCAATCCGCGCCGCTGCGGCAAAGCTCGGCGCGCCGCGGCTGCCTGATTGCGACCTCTATGTCACCTTGGAACCCTGTCCGATGTGCGCGCAGGCGATTTCCTTCGCCCGGATCCGGCGGCTCTACTGGGGTGCGGCCGATCCCAAGGGCGGCGGCATCGAGCACGGTCCGCGCATCTTCGATCAGCCGACCTGCCATCATAAGCCCGAGCTCTATCCCGGACTCAGTGAAGGTGAAGCAGGCGACCTGTTGCGCGCCTTCTTCAGGGAGCGGCGCTGAAACGTCACCTCTCTTCGGCCTACGTTACTCGTGCGCTTTCCGGGTCACCAGGGCCTCTCGCCATTCGGCCCGAACCTTGGGATCGGCTTCCTGGGCGGTCCGCTGTCGTTGCGCGACCTGCTCGGGTGCGACTTGCGAGAGAGCCCATACGGCGCTGCCCCGCACGAGCGGCGAGGAATCGTCCAGCAGCCCTTCGATCGCCGGTAGCGCGTCGTCCCGGCTGGTGCTGTTGCCCAACGCATAGGCGACATTGCGCAGGAAGCGATCTCGGCCGATGCGCTTTATAGCCGTGCCGGCAAATCGCTTGCGGAACGCTGCGTCGTCGAGCGTCGCAAGCTCGGCCAGCAATGGCGCGTTGAGCGCCGGCCGCGGCATCAGCGCGGTCTCGCGCGCCTCCTGGGCGAACTTGTTCCATGGGCAGACCGCGAGGCAATCGTCGCAGCCGTAGATGCGGTTGCCGAGTAGGGGCCTCAGCTCGCGGTCGATCGGGCCTTCATGCTCGATGGTGAGGTAGGAGATGCAGCGCCGCGCCTCGAGACGATAGGGCGCAGGGAAGGCTTGGGTCGGGCAGATGTCGAGGCAGGCGCGGCACTGGCCGCAGTGGTCGCTCTCGGGCTGGTCGGCCGGCAGCTCGACGGACAGCAGGATCTCGCCGAGGAACAGCCACGAGCCGAACCGCCGCGACACCAAGTTGGTGTGCTTGCCCTGCCAGCCGTGGCCCGCCATCTGCGCCATCGGCTTTTCCATCAAGGGCGCGGTGTCGACGAAGACTTTCAGGCCGTGCCGGTAGGTGTCCCAGATGAAGCGGCCGAGCGCCTTCAGCTTGCTTTTCATCACCTCGTGATAGTCCCGACCTTGGGCATAGACGGAGATCGCCGCGCGCTCGTCGACGCGCAGGATCTCCAGCGGATCGGTGGGCGGCGCATAGTTGATGGCGAGCGACACGACGGTTTTGGCGTCCTGCCACAGGGTCTGCGGATCGGCCCGCTGTTCGGTTCGCTCGCCGAGCCAGCCCATGTCGCCTTGCCAGCCGGCGCCCAAGAATTCGCCCAGCCGCTGCAGGCGTTGTTCGCGTGCCTCGGGCGCGAGGTTGGCTGGCGCAAAGCCGACGGCATCGAAACCGAGCCGCAGCGCCTCGTCGCGAATCGCATCACGCAGCTCCGCCGGGCTTGCCGGCTTCGGCTTGCGTTTGGGAACCGGCGGGCGGCGGCTCATCGCCCTCGACTATCCCCGGCCGCGATAGGGCTGCACACCCGGGTCGGGCAGCCATAGTCCCTTGGGTGGCTGGCCGGTTTGCCAGAACACGTCGATCGGCATACCGCCGCGCGGATACCAGTAGCCACCGATCCGGAGCCAGCGTGGTGCCATCACCTTTGCCAGGCGCATGCCGATCGCGAGCGTGCAGGCTTCGTGGAAATCGGCGTGGTTGCGGAAGCTGCCGAGATAGAGCTTCAGCGACTTGCTCTCCACGATTTTGGCGCGCGGCGCGTAGTCGATCACTAGATGTGCGAAGTCGGGCTGGCCGGTCACGGGACAGAGTGTGGTGAATTCCGGGGCGGTGAAGCGCACCAGATACAACGCCTTGGGCTGCGGATTGGGCACAGTCTCGAGCATGGCCTTGTCCGGCGAAGCGGGAGGGACGGCGGGCCGGCCGAGCTGGCTAAGCTTTGGGTATTTGGTCATGTAGGTTCCAGAAGGCATCCAGATAGCCGGTCTCCCGGCCTTTCTACCACCTCCCGTGCGGTGTGTTGTGTCGTGACCGGGCCTTGGCCTCGCCGGGCCCCAGACACAACAAAGCCGCCCGAAGGCGGCTTTGCGCCGACTACCGTCGACCCGTTAAGGGCAGCACTGAGCCAGTGCAGGAACGATCCCGGTGGCCAATGCCGCGAGTGCCGACAGTGTCGCGATGGTTAACTTCACAGGATCACCTCCTTTCGATGTTGATGGGACCGTCACAGTCGCACAGCGCCCGGGCGGCCAACATTGGCGATCTGCCGCAGGCGCGCGGGCAGACTGCAGCCGCGCGCCCCGCTGCCGGACGCAGCAGAAATAGCCGTTGACGTTGACGCTCAGACAGGAGGCGCCGAGAATGGCGCGACATCAACGCATTGGACGGATTGGCACGATCCAAGTCACCGCCCGCGGGAGGTTGATGTGCGCATCCCGTTATTGAGTGTCGCAGTCTTGTTGCTCTTGGCGGGCTGTGCCGGGCAGATTCCTCCCGGCGCGTCGGACACAGCTCTTGTGCCAGCAGGGATACCCCCACAAATTTGCCGGACGTTCACCGCGCCGGTCATGATTGAAGAGCAGCAGGCGCAATCTGTCGGGCAAGCGTGCCAGCAGCAAGATGGAAGCTGGCAGGTCACGTTGAACACTCCTGGACTGCCGCAGCAGGTCTACACTCTGCCGCCACAGGCCATCCAACTATATTCCTACCCCGAGCCATACTACTGGCGGGGCCCTTGGTTTTATGGACCGCCGTTTGGCGGTGGCCCGATAATCGTCGCCAATCGCTTCCATCACCATCGCTTCCAACGCAATGGTGGTTTCCGCGGCGGCTCTTACAGAGGCCGAAAGTGACCGTCAGGTGTCTAAGTGCCGCTGCCACGGCATGTTGGCGGCAAAGTCGTGCAATCATCATGTGCTAAGCCGGAGCTCATGACTCACCGCGTTGCCATCGTGGGTGCGGGCCCGTCGGGCTTCTATGCCGCCGACGGGTTGTTGCGCGCCCGACCTGACCTGCATATCGACATCATCGATCGCCTGCCCACGCCTTACGGGCTGGTGCGCGCAGGTGTTGCGCCCGACCACCAGGGCACCAAGGCGATCGTCCGCCAGTTCGAAAAGCTTTTGGGCCAACCTGATGTGCGCTTCGCCGGCAACATCGAGGTCGGCCGCGATGTTTCCTGGGAGGAATTCGAAGCGGCCTATGACGCTGTGATCGTCGCCACCGGCATGGTGATCGACAGGAAGCTCGGCATACCGGGCGAGGACCTGCCGCACGTCTGGGGCTCGTGGCGTTTCGTCGCCTGGCTGAACGGCCATCCCGATTTCCGCACCGGCCCCGATCTTTCCCAAGTGAAGAGCGTGGTGGTGATCGGCAACGGCAACGTGGCGCTGGACGTGGCGCGCGTACTAGCCAAGGGCGCCGACGAGATGGCCAAGAGCGACATTGTGCCAGAAGCAGGCGCGGCGATCGCCAAAGCGCCGCTCGCGGACATCTACCTGATCGGCCGCCGCGGGCCGGAACATGCCTCCTTCACCAACAACGAGCTTGCCGAGATGGGTCGGCTGGCGCGTGCCGTGCCGGTGGTCGACCGCACGGCGCCGAACGTGGCGCCGCCCGCAACCGATCCGACGCCCGAGCGGCTGCGCAAGACCAGAAACCTTGAGATCCTGAAGGGCTTTGCCGGGAACAAGGCGGGCGCAAAGCCGGTGACCGTGCATTTCTTGTTCGGGTCCACGCCCAAGGTGATCCGCCCAGGCGAGATCGAGCTGAGCACCGGAACCCTCGAGGCGGATCTCGTTACCACCTGCATCGGGTATAGCGGCGAGGAATTCCCCAAGCGCGACGATGTCTTTCCCGTCGGTTGGGCCAAGCGTGGGCCGACGGGCACCATTCCCACGAACCGTGCCGAAAGTCATGCCGTGGCTCAGCAGGTGCTGGCCTTCTTGAAGGACCGAGATCCCAAGAGCGGTCCCGACGTGCTGCCGATCGCCGTCGGCGCGACCGGCTGGCGTCGCATCGACAGGCACGAGGTCGCGGCCGGCGCGGCGCTGGGCCGCCCTCGCGTGAAATTGACGGACTGGCAGGCGCTGCTAGAGGTCGCGCAACACGGCTGACGGCACTATTGTTGCTGCCGGCCGGGGGGTCATTCAGGGAGTTGTTCATGTTGAAGTTACGTCGTCGTCTTGCCGGCGCGCTGGTCGCCGCTGCCGCCTTCACGGTACCCGTTGCCGGCGCGCATGCGCAAACCACACTCAAGGTCGCGCTGCATTCGGACCTGAAGATCATCGATCCGATCTGGACCACGGCGCTGATCTCCACCCATCACGGCCACATGGTCTACGACACGCTGTTTGCGATGGACGACAAGCTGCAGATCAAGCCGCAGATGGTCGACAAGTGGGAGGTCTCGCCTGACAAGCTCACCTGGACCTTCACCCTGCGCGATGGGCTGGAGTGGCACAACGGCACGCCGGTGACGGCCGACGACTGCGTCGCCTCGATCAAGCGCTGGGCGGCCCGGGATTCGATGGGCCAGAAGCTGCTGAGTGTCACGGCCGATCTGAGTGCGCCCGACGCCAAGACCATCAAGATGGTGTTGAAGCAGCCGTACGGACTGGTGCTGGAATCGCTCGGCAAGTCGAGTTCGAACGTACCGTTCATGATGCCCAAGGGACAGGCGAGCGTCGATCCCAACACTCAGCTCACCGATGCCGTCGGCTCGGGCCCGTTCATCTTCAAGAAAGACGAGTGGAAGCCCGGCGAGAAAGCGGTTTACCTCAAGAACCCGAAGTACAAGCCGCGCCCGGAACCGGCGTCGTCTTTGGCCGGTGGCAAGGTTGCCAAGGTCGACCGCGTCGAATGGGTCTGGATCGCCGACACCCAGACGCAGGTCAACGCCCTGCTGAACGGTGAGGTCGACCTCGTCGAGATCGTGCCACCCGACCTGCTGCCGCTTATGCAGAAGGACAAGAACATCAAGGTGCTCGCGACCAACACCTGGGGCCGCCAGTACTCGATGCGCTTCAACGTGCTGACCAAGCCGTTCGACAACGCCAAGGTGCGCCAGGCCGTTCTCTACGCCCTGGCGCAGAAGGAGTTCCTCGACGCCAATTCCGGCAACCCCGACTACTACAAGGAGTGCAAGTCGGTGTTCCCCTGCGGCTCGCCCCTGGAATCGACCAAGGGCTGGGAGGACAAGCTCTCGGGCAACATCGCCAAGGCCAAGGAAGTCCTGGCGACGTCGGGCTATGACGGCACGCCGGCGGTGCTGCTGCACCAGACCGACACGGCGGGCCACAACAACCTAGCCACGGTGGCCAAGGCGCAGCTTGAGAAGATCGGCCTCAAGATCGATCTGCAGCCGATGGACTGGCAGACCCTGGTGAGCCGGCGCGCCAAGAAAGATCCGCTCGATAAGGGCGGATGGAGCGCCTACTTCACCTCGTGGGGTTCGCCCGACGTGCTCAACCCGGTGTCGGCCGCGTTCGCCAACGCCTCGTGCGAAAAGGCGACCTTCGGCTGGACATGCGATGAGACCATCGAGAAGCTGCGCGACGCCTTCGCCGCTGAGACCGACCCGGCCAAGCAGAAGGCGATCGCCGAACAGGTCCAGCTGCGGATGCTGGAGTATCCGACGTTCGTGCCACTCGGCCAGTTCACGACGCCGACGGCGATCCGCACCAACCTGAATGGACTGATCACGCCCACGCCGGCTCTGGCGCTGTGGAACGTGGAGAAGAAGTGACCGCTTCTCGTTCCCTCGCCCTTACGACGGGCGAGGGAATGGTCTTCGCTAGTCCAGCCTGACCGCGATCCCCTTCATGTCGTCCCGCGACGCCGGATATCTAGTCATCACCTCGGCGTCGTGGCCGGGCACCACCATGTCGACGTGGCCGTCGGCGAGCTTCGTGAGCTTGTCGTATCCCGCCAGCATGTCGGCGACCGAGTAAACGATCGAGAACAGCTTCTTGTCGCGGATGCCCCAGTAGTAATGGCTGGCGTCCGAGGCCAGCACCAGCCAGCCGTTGCGCGTCATCACCCGCACCGACTGGATGCCCATGGTGTGGCCGCCGATCAGGTGCACCGAGATACCCGGCTGGATCTCTTCATCGCCGTCGTGGAACATCACGCGCTTGCCGTAGACCGCGCGCACCATGCCGACGATGTCTTCGACCTCGAAGGCATGGCGGAACGGGTCGTGGCACATGTGCCGGCCGGTGGCGAACTGCATCTCCTTGTCCTGCAGGTGGAAGCGCGCCTTGGGGAATTTGTCCCAGTTGCCGACATGATCGTAGTGCAGATGGGTGACGATGACGTCCTCGACCTCCTTCGGGTCGATGCCGAGGTCGTTGAGAAGGTCGGCGGGGTTGCGCTTGACCTCGCGGCCGCGCTGCTTGCCGACCTGGGCGTTGAAGCCGGTGTCGATCACCACCGGCTTGCCGCCGATCGCCCGATTGCCCGCCTCGTCGAGCGGGATCGCCACCCAGACGAAATAGTCCATGGGGAAGTCGGCATCATGCGGGTCAGGCGTGATCTGGACTTCCCAAGCCTTGCGCGGCAGATGGGCATATTTGACAGCATGCACCTCGTAGACAGGCGTAGAACGCATTTTTGTTTCCATCGGTTTCCTCGATTGAAGAAAGCGTAGCCTGCCTGCCGGCCGCGACGCTATAATTACCTCATGGCCCGCATGGACCTCCTCGGTCGGCGAATTAGCACCCCGGTTTGCGCTGCAAACCGGAACGTCGCTGTTCGTCCGTCTTCCCGGGAGTCATTCCATGTCGTCCGTCCTCGCGCTCAAGCGCAATTCGTCCACCGTCCGATATTGCTTCGAAGCCGACGCTGAGCCCGGCGTGTTGCCGCGCGCGCTCGAGCTCCTGGCCAAGCGCGGCCTCGTGCCGGCGCGCGTCTTCGCCCAGGCCGATGCCGATCTGCTGTCGGTCGAGATCGAGGTCGAAGGCCTCGAGCCCGACACCGCGGATCATGTCGGCCGCTGCCTTTCGCAGATCGTAGGCGTCCGACAGACGTTTTGACGGCGCTGTCCTGGTGCTTTCACTTCGTTCACTATGCGTGGTCGGCCGCTAGCTCACCCGGTGGCAAGCCGTTCGACGATGGCGTCGATGTGTACCCGCGCGCAGTCGATGCTCGGGAAGCCCGCCGTCTCCTCGTCGAAGATAACCGCGAGGTCGGTGCCGGCGAGCAGGATCGCCTCGACGCCGTCTCGCCGCTGCAGGTCGGCGGCGATGCGGCGCAGGCCGGCCGTATCCTCGTCATGGCCGCGCTGGGTGTCGAGGAGGCGCTGGTACGCCTTGCCGACGAAGGCGATTTCGTCGGGCTGTGGCTTCACGATGTCGACGCCCGAGAGCTGGCCCCACAGGCTGCCCTGCATGGTGAAGGTCGTGCCGAACAGCGCCACGCGTCTGAGCTTGCGGGCCTTCAGTTCCGCGCCGATCGCGTCGACGATGTTGATCAGCGGCAGTTTCAGGCGTGGCTCGAGCTCGGCGATGCAGATGTGCGGCGTCACCGCCGGCAGCACCGCGGCCTCGGCACCGGCGCGAGCGAGCCGTTCGATGAAGCCGGCGAGATAATCGGCAAGCGCTTCGAGGCGGCCATCGCGCACGTAACCCTGGCCGCGATCGACGTCGGCGTGAACGAACACCAGGTCGGGCACGATGTTGCGGGCCTTACAGGTGGCGGTGATGCGTTTGTAGTAGTCGACGGTGGCGCCGACGCCCAGGCCGCCGACAATTCCGACGCAGCTCACGTCAGTCCATCGTGATGTTGTTGTCGCGGATCACCTTGCCCCACTCGGCGACCTCGCTTCTCGCGAACTTGTCCATCTCCGCCGGAGTCCAGTCCTTCAGCACGGTACCAAGCTGGCTGGCGCGCTCCCTGACGGTATCCATCTTCGCAATCTTGCGCATCGCGGTGTTCAGCCTGTCGACGATCGGCTGCGGCGTGCCGGCGGGCGCGAACAGGGCGAACCAGCCATCGAGCCTGAAGCCCGGCAGGCCCGCCTCCGCTGTTGTCGGAATCTCGGCAAAGGCCGGATGCCGCTGGTCGCTCGCCAGCGCCAGCGCCTTCACCGCACCGCTGCGGATGTGGCCCGACACTGAAGGAGGTGTCACGACCATCAACTCGACCTGGCCCGCCACCAGATCGGCGGTAGCCGGCCCGGCGCCCTTATAGGGCACGTGGGTGAGATCGATGCCGGCCGCCTTGTTCAGGAGCACACCGCCGAGATGCGGCACCGAGCCTGCGCCGACCGACGCGTAGTTGAGCTTGCCCGGGTTGGCCTTGGCATAGGCAATGAAGCTCTTGAGATCGTCGGCCGGAACTTTCTTGGCGATGACGATGACATGCGGCGCCACCGCGCCCATGGCGACGCTCGCGAAGTCGTCGGGCTTCCAGTTCAGCTCCTTGATCAGCGCCGGATTGGCCGAATGATAGGCCGAGTACTGCATCAGCAGCGTGTAGCCATCGGGCTTGGCGCGGGCGACGATGGCGGTGCCGACATTGCCGTTGCCGCCGCCCTTGTTGTCGACGATCACCTGCTGGCCAAGCTCTTGGGACAGGAGGTCGGAGTAGAGCCGGGCGACCAGGTCAGTGCCGCCGCCCGGCGGCGCCGGCACCACCATGGTGATGGGCCGGTCGGGATAGCTGGCCTGCGCCCATCCACGAGAAACAAGTGCAGGACCGGCAAGCGCGCCCAATCCGAAAGCCAGGAGACCGCGACGCTGCATGGGAACCTCAATTGCCCGGAAAGTTGCGCTTCCACACGGGGGCGAGCTTGGGTACCTGATCGCCGCGCCGCGCGATGGCGAAGAGATGCGGTGTCTCGCTCTCGAACCAGCCGCGCTTGGGGCGCCAGCGCGTCATGATGTCGATGTAGATGTCGAGGGCTGAAAAGCGCTCGCCCAGGAACCACGGGCTGCCGGCCTCGCGCTCGACCTGGCGCCACAGGCGCTGGGCATAGGCGTCGGTTGCGGCACGAAAGGGATCGCGCGCGGCGTTGACCGACACGAAGCGCGACGGATCGTCGGCGTAGGTGAAGGTCGGATAGATGTTGGCGACGATGAACACCAGCCAGCGCAGGAACTTGCCCCGTTCCCTGGCGTCGGACGACGGCACCAGCGAATCCGTGCGCGTGATGTCGGCGAGCAGCAACGTGATCGCCGCACTCTCGCTCATGACGCTGCCGTCGGGCATCTCCAGGGTCGGCACCTGGGCCAACGGATTGACCTTCTTCAGCTTGGCGTCGGCGTCGGGCGTGCGGAACAGGTCCTCGACCGGCTCGAAAGTATAGGGCAGCCCGTACCAGACGAGCTGCGCCTCCACGATGGTCGAGCCCCAGCCCGCGCGACCCCAGAGCTTGTAGCCTGTCATCGCTGCTCCCTTATGGCTTCTGCAGGGGCTGGATCAGGCTGCACGTATCCCAGCGTCCGCCGCCGCGCTGCTGCACGCGGTCATAGAACTGGTCGACCAGGGCGACCAGCGGCATTGCCGCCTTGGCGCGCTTGCCCTCGGCCATGCTGATGCCGAGATCCTTGCGCATCCAGTCGACCGCGAAGCCGAACTCGAACTTCCCCTCGACCATCGCCTTCCAGCGATTTTCCATCTGCCAGCTCTGCGCCGCGCCCTTGGAGATGGCGTCGATCACTTTCTCCATGTCGAGGCCCGAGCGCTGCCCGAGATTCAGCGCCTCGGCGAGGCCCTGGACGATGCCGGCGATGCACATCTGGTTCATCATCTTGGTGATCTGCCCCGAGCCCGGCGGGCCGATCAGGGTGATCGCCTTGGAATAGGCATCGGCCACCGGCTTTGCCCTGTCGAACGGCGCCTGCTCGCCGCCGCACATCACGGTGAGCTGACCGTTCTCGGCACCGGCCTGGCCGCCCGAGACGGGAGCGTCGACGAAGTCGATGCCGCGCTTCTTGCCTTCGGCGTGAAGCTCGCGGGCGATGTCGGCAGAAGCCGTGGTGTTGTCGAAGAAGATCGTGCCCTTGGCCATACCGGCAAACGCACCGTCATCACCGAGCACGACCGCTCGCAGATGTTCGTCGTTGCCGACACAGGAAAACACGATCTCCTGGCCAGCTGCCGCCGCCTTGGGCGTCTTGGCCGCCTTGCCCTTGTGCTTCTGGGTCCAGGCCTCTGCCTTGGCGAAGGTCCTGTTGTAGACCGTCACGTCATGGCCCTTCGCCGCGAGATGGCCCGCCATCGGGAAGCCCATCACGCCCAGACCGAGAAATGCCACCTTGGCCATCATCCACTCCCGCAAGATTTCGTTTGAGGCCGCGATCATAGTGGCAAATCGGGCCGATGCCAGTCCGGGCCTCAGGTGGCGAAGCGTAGGCCGGGACCCGTGCCCGCGAGCCATTCGCGCATGCCCGAGACTCTGCGAACCAGGATTGCGCGCCATAGGTGTCGCCGTTGCTGCGGACGTTGATGCTTCAAGTCGCTCAGCTGTCGCTCTCGGTCCTCGGCCAGGCCGAACCGCCGGCGTCACCCGAGCCCAGGATGCCGTCGAGCCGCTCTCGCGGCGCAAAGGTAGCCCGCAGCCAGTTGCCGCCATCGCTGTTCCCAGGGCAGCGGGGCGCGGCGTTCACCACGTCACCCCCCGCATCGTTCCGGTTGAGAGCGGACGGACGATGAGCTCGGTGCCCTGCATGACGGTGCCGTCGGGCGCGCGATAGAGGAAGTCGTCGGCCGCGGCACCGCGGCAAGGGTGAGCACCGCAGCAACCGAACGGCGTCGAGTGGCGGTCACGAGCTGACCAGCAGGATCACGATGGCGGCGAAGCCGGTGACCAGGGGCGGCAGAGCGAGCGGCCAGGCGCGACGATAGAGCACGGAATCCGGTGTCGCGAGCGCCAGGATCGCCGCACCCATCGAGACGCGGATCGGCGAGAGCATGGTGAGGTTGGTGCAGACGCTGTTCTGCACCGCCGCGATCCAGGCGGGGTCGAGGGAAGTGGCGCGGGCGAGCGCCGTCACCATCGGCATCAGCATTGCGTTGGCCGCGGCGCCGCCACCGGTCAGGAAGCCGCCGACGGCGGCAAACACCGGCACGCTGAGGGCGGCGCCACGTCCGGCGGCGGCACGCAGCGCTTCGGCGATCGAATCGGCCATTCCCGAGCCGACATAGAACTCCGCCATCACGACGAACAGGAGCGTCACAAGGCAAGCGCGCCAGGCGCCGCGGCCGGCCTCGGCCAGCACGCGGCCGAGCGGGGCGCGCGCCTGCCACGCCACGACGAGGCCGATGGCCACCAGCCAGAAACCGGGCGCGTAGAACGGCGCGAAGGCCGGCTGGTTGTCGAACGGCTTCAGCGCCCACAGCGGTTTCAGGAGATCGCGCAGCGGTGACACCAGGCGAGTGGCGCACAGGGCCACGGTGAGGGCGACGTAAGGCGCGTTGGCCTTGAGCGCCACGACCAGCCGAGCGTGGTCGGGCCGCTCGTCGCGCCAGAAGCGGATGGCGAGAAGCAGCGCGGTCGCCGCGGCGCCCGCGATCTCGACGTCGCTGTAGAAATTCAGCAGCAGGATCAGGCCAAGCAGCAGGACGGTCCACACGGCATCGTCGACCTTCTGTGCCAAGGACACGGCGACGCCGGCGTCGCGCGCGAAACGCCAATAAAGCATCAGGTAGAAGGCGTGGATCGGCACCTGCAGGATCGCCGAGCCGAGGCCGAGCTGGTTGGGCGTCTGGCCGGCGAGCGTGGCGCCCACCGTCGTGCCGATGGCGAGCGCGCCCCACGGGACCAGCGACTGGCTGTAGAGGCCGAGCAGCAATGCCGGCAGGCCGCCGATGCCAATGCGCCGCAGGCCGGTCAGCGCGATGATGTACCCGATGCCGAAGCCCGTCACTGCTTCGCCGAACGGCGCCAGCAGGAAGCATACCGACCAAAGCCGGCGCGGATTGGCCTCGAGCGCACCGCCTGCGGTTTCGCCGCGGGCCTGCAGGCAGCGGTGGAAGAACATGCCGGCGGCAATGATGGCGATGACGTGCCAGGAGAGCCACGCGCCGGCGGCCGTCTCGCGCAGGAACAGCGGACCAAGGACGGCACTGCCCCGGCCTTGCAGGACGATGATGAAGGAGGCGGCCAACGTCGCGGACAGGCCGGCGAGACCGGCGACCAGCGCGCTGACGCGGCCCGAAGCGAGCAGTCCGAGCACGAGCAGCAGCGGCGCGAGGGCGAGCAGGGTCGTCATGGGACGCGACGGATGGAGGCGCGGACTAGTCGTTCGACGTGCGCCGGTCGACCGGTCGGCCGTGCCAGGGGTTCCGTGCGGCCCAGGCATCATCTGTCCACGGTGGGTTGGCACTGCAAGCCGCGCACAACCTGCGGCGCTGCGGGTTGGCGCCCGTGTTCTCGCAGAGGCAGAAATCGCCCATCCTTGCCGTCACCACAACTCGTCAACCGAATGATCCGACGAGCCGCAGGCGGTACCGGTTCGTCGCTTGCCGTTGCCGCAGCGGCAAATGCCGTCCAGGCCGGGCTCGCCCTGCAGCTCCCTGGCGCAGGAACCGTAGCAACAATTGGCCTTGCAGGTCATCTGTCCAGCTCCGTGAGCGCGGCGGGATGGCCGCTTGCGCGACTGTTGCCTTTCGCCTAGAACCCGCGCCGTGCCCCGATAGCTCAGCTGGTAGAGCACGTCATTCGTAATGATGGGGTCGGCGGTTCGATTCCGTCTCGGGGCACCAATATTTTCAAGCTTTTGGCGCGTCGACGCGGTCTGGCCCATAAGGGCGGGGACACACCGGGGACACAGTTGGTGGGATATCGGCTCGTAACCATGGCCAAGACTACACGCGGCCGAGGCGATCTGGACTCCTCCCGGCCACCCAAGTGGATCAAGCCGCAGCTCACACGCCTGGTTGATGAAGCGCCGGCCGGACCGGACTGGCTGCATGAGATCAAGTACGACGGCTACCGCATGCAAGCCCGGATCGATGGCGGCAAGGTCAAGCTGCTCACACACACCGGCCTCGACTGGTCGCATCGCTATCGCCGAACGATCGAGGCGCTCGGCTCCCTAAAGGTGAAGTCGGCCTATCTCGACGGCGAGCTGTGTGCGCTGAACGCGGAAGGCGTGCCCGTATTCAGTCGGCTGCAGGCAGCAATGGACGAGGGCAAGACGGATCAACTCGTTTTCTTTGCCTTCGACCTTCTATTCCTGAACGGCGAGAGCACGGTGGGGCTGCCGCTGATCGAGCGCAAGAAGCGACTGCGATTCCGGGCCTCCGCTACAGCGAGCATGTTGCCGGCGATGGACCGCGGTTTCGAGCACAGGCCTGCGCGCTGGGTCTGGAGGGCGCCATCTCGAAGCGGGCCGATCAGCCCTATGCTCCAGGCGACCGTGGGATTTGGGTGAAGTCCAAGTGCCTCAACCGTGAGGAGTTCGTCGTCGTTGGGTGGACTGATCCCGAGGGCAGCCGTTCGCACATCGGCGCGTTACTGCTGGGCTACTACACAGAGGATGGCCGCCTTCACTACGCAGGACGCGCCGGTACTGGCATCACCGACAAGGAACTGAAGCGCCTGGCTGGCGTGCTGAAGCCGCTGGCGGTGACGAAGATGCCGCTTCCCGAGCCACCACCAAGGGACAGCCGCTTCGGCTCACCTCTTAAGCTCAGAAAGGTCCACTGGGTGAAGCCTGAGGTGGTCGTGGAAGTGACGTATCTCACCTGGACCGATGACAACCTGTTGCGGCAGGTGTCGTACCAGGGGAAGCGGCAGGACAAGCCAGCGAGACAGGTGGTGCGGTCGGTACCTCATCCAGACGGCGCTAGGTGAGATGCGGCGACAACTCAATTTTCTTCCCAGCAAAAAAACGGATGGCGAGACCAGGACAACAAGAAGCAGAAAAACGCACGCATCGTCCGCTCTCAATAGTTGATTCTTTCAGCTATTCAATTCGGGTAGGGTTTTCAGTAGGCACAGGACGGCTGGACGTGGATCTATCCAAAGTTATCGGGCGAGTTCGTGAGAGTAACCTGCAAGCCCGCGGGGCAAGAGCGCGTTGGGCCTCGCATCGAGCGAATGTGATGCGCATTGTGCGTCGTATCCCGAGTACGGGCCGACGTATTGCGCTTCTTGGGGCTGGCCATTTGCACGACGTGGAACTTGACGAACTTATGCGGAGATATGAGCACGTCACACTGGTCGACCTTGACGCTGAGACGGTGCTAGCTACGGTGGCCGAATACCCCCATGCAGCCGCACAATGTACCATACATGCACCCGTCGATTTGACGGGTCTGTTCGATGTGCTCCCGCTGATGGGATGCAATGAGGACGGATTGAATCGCGCAATTGCTCTCATGACAAACCATCGATGCGCAGTGGCCGGTGCGCCCTTTGATCTCACAGTCTCGCTTGGAGTACTCACCCAACTCCTACAAGCGGTGATTGATGTAGGGTTTGACGCGGAGGACATACCACGAGCTTCCCTTATAGTGCGAGACAAACACCTCAACGATCTTCTTCGCTTGACCCGGCCCGGAGGCACAATTGTCATCGTCACCGACATCGTGTCGACCGCCTCGGCTCCGGAACTTGCACAAATACCCAAGGAACACTTGGAGTTTCATCTCGCACAGCTTGTGGCGGCCGGGAATTTCTTCACGGGAACGAACCCTTACAGAATCATCGCCTTGCTACAGAGCGCGCATCGTGCCGAAGTGGCCCGCGCACGATTTATCGGTCCCTGGCTCTGGCCTGTCACTTCTGATCGTCAACACCTGACGGGCGCAATCGTTGTTAGGAAGCGGAGCTAAACAACTCGAATAGCGGGAGGACAAGCCAGCGAGGCAAGTTGTGCGCCCGGTACCACATCCTCCTCGCCGCGCGATGGTGTAGCCAGGTCATCCTACACTCAAGCTTATATGCCGTCCGGCCCCCAGCGCTGTGCACTGCATTGCCTTAGTTTCACTGCGGTTTCCCGGCACACATTGCGCCGCGCTTCGTGGCGGGTGGTTCCTTCTCGGCTTTCACGAGTTCGTCGTCCAGGGATTTGATAGTCATTTTGCCGACAATCTCATCTTCCGTCGTTTCATATGAAGTATTGATGATCTTTCGCTTTCTTTTGTACGCAAGAACCGCCGCGGCCGTTGAAGGACCATAGGTCTGGGTGGCCAGCTCTTCTTCATCGATGGAAAGTCCATCGATGAACGCGAGCGCAGCCTGAACCTTGCCGACAAAATCTCCCGTCGTCCCGCGGGTGAGATGTGCGCTGTCCTTCACAAGGCAGGCCTGCAGGCGCTCGTCGTCAGCAAACGTGGTTGATTTCAGTGCCATGCGCTTGGCTCCCAGCGGTTAATAGTCGACTTGGCGAAATTGAGGGCCCATCAGGTGCATGATCTCGATCTGATTGAAGTTGAGCCGCTTGGACTTTATGTCGAGCGATGGAAACATGAGGTTGATCTGTGTGTTGTGATCGAGACCGAACGAATGGCCGATCTCGTGAGCGAGCCCGTGCCGCAAGTCTGTAAAGTCCTTGTTCAGCACAGAGCCGACAAACACGATATTGAAACTGCGGTTGTCCACTTTGCGCCTCGCCTTCATGTTGATGGCGACGTTCGAATCATCAATGATTTTGCCCTCTCTGGCTGTGATTGGAACGGGCAGCACAAAAATGACTCCATGCGTGGTCGAAAAAAGGTTGGGAAACTTGAGATTGAACGCATCGATAACGCGCCCGACAAGTTTCTTGTCGTAAACGTTGAATTTCTTTCCGACCGATCCGTCGATCGTGAGTGTCTTTGCCGCGAGCGTACTGGCTGCGGGGCCATCAATATTGCGGACCGAGAAGTTCGTTTGCTGCTCAAAGACAGCGTTAACGTCATTCAACAACTCCGCGATCGGCAAGCGTGCGCGCTTGTCGCGGTTGATGCGGTCGAACAGATAGCAGACCGTGAAGAAGCGCATTTCCTGCCTCTTGACCGAGACCAAGAGCTGAAAGTTCGGTTTCGCCGCCGGCGGTCGGGCATTCGGCAGGTCCTTGCCCTGGATCACCGTCATCCCGACGTTGCCACCTGTCAGCGTAAACTGGACGAGCGTTCGCTCAGGAATGGTGACCTTCTGCACGAACAGGTTCGGGCCTGGAAGCGAGGCGGGCAGATTCGACCCCGCCAGCAGGACCCGGAAGTTCGACATTGCCGTCACCGCCGTCGAGCCCTTAACTGCCAGTTCGGCGCGAAATTCGCCCGATTCGACAAACATCTCACGCGTCGAGCCTAGCGGGACCATCTGGT
The DNA here is from genome assembly GCA_902825855.1 of uncultured Rhodospirillales bacterium. Taxonomy (GTDB): domain Bacteria; phylum Pseudomonadota; class Alphaproteobacteria; order Reyranellales; family Reyranellaceae; genus Reyranella. The sequence goes on from CADECW010000033.1 coordinate 35,323, forward strand.
AGTTGGCATCGGGGTCGAAACCGTCAGTAGGTTTCTTGTTACCGTCGACCCTCTTGACAATCTTTACCGGCACGACTGTCCTCCTTGGTTCTCGCCCAATTGGCAGCGTGACGCCCGAACCGGCTTTGATGCTTGCCACTATGAGACCTTTCCGCAAGACCAAGTGCGTCGAATCTGACGCCTGGCGAAAGATTAAGTGTGCGCGTAGCGACGCTATGGCGGTGATCGGCTTCAGCGAGGACGGTCGCGACCGCATCGACGGCGAATGCGTGGCGCGAGCGGACGGAGGAGCCGGGCAAGCAGCCCAACGACCAGGGCTAAGGCCGCACCGCCTGCGAGTCCTGTTTCAAATAGCCATCGCTATGAGGGATGCCGTTGAGACCGCTCCACGAGGTCGTCAACACTGACCGGCAGGCAGGACAGGCAAGCCGAACGTCAGGATCGGTCCAGATGTCATTCCATGGAGGCAGTTGCTTGGCGGCCTGACTAATCTCCCACGTCGGCACGCATCGCGGACAGGAGATACTGCACCAGGGAATCGATTTCCTGGGAGGGATGAAGTCGGCTGGCCGCGGTCGCACGATGACGTGGCCCAGGGAGCCGCAGACCTGCGGAGCGTCATTGTAGATCCGCCTTGACTGCCCGCAGACAAAGCGCGTGCCAACGAACGACCGGCCGCGCAGCCGTTCGTCACCAAGATCAATCGGGCCGACGTAGCGGTAGCACCTTGAGCAGTAAACATGAACCTCCAGGCCGAGTGCGGCGATTTCGTCGAAAGTCCGGAATGGGAAGGTGCGCAGCATGCACCCCAGTTGGTGCGCAGCAACTCTCGAATCATCGGCCTGCAGTGACAGCATCGAGTGCGACGCGCTGCCGCGCAGCAGTGCATGCAAAAACGCTTTGGATAGGGCGTTGCCTTACCGCCGCCCACTCGCGAACCGGGTTTCTACCTCCACGTCCACTGGACCGCCGGTGTCGTTCAACTCGCGACGAACTTCCTCGCGAATGGCGTGGCGAATTTCGTCAGTTAGCGAAGCCAGGGCTTGGCCCGTGGAGCCAGCGCCGCGCTCATAAGGTGCATAGAAGGCATCGAACGACGGCAATGTGAAGGTGTGCTTGTTGGTGTGGGTTTCAACATCAACGAAGCCAGCGTCACCAAGTAGCGACACCAGTCGTGCCTCCTCGCCGATGGCGAAATAGCGGGCGTTGACTTCGATCAGGCTCGGCACAAATCGTGCGAGAACAACATTGATCCGACCATTGTAGGAGCGGCCTGCCGATGCGGAGACGGATACGGCTGCACGCCCGCCCGGTTTGAGCACTCGGCAGAACTCCGAAAGGCCTCGTGCGGGATCGGGGAAGAACATCAGCCCAAGGCTGCACAGCACAACGTCAAAAGTCTCGTCCGGAAAGGACAGCGACTGGCCATCTTCGACAGTAACGGAGGCATTCGGTGTCTGGCCAAGCCGCTGCCGTGCCTTTTCGACCATATCCGGCGAGATGTCGGCTGCTACGACTGACCCCGAGGGTCCAACTACGGCAAGGGCAGCTTCTGCGGCGATGCCCGTCCCTGTCGCAACATCAAGAACGTTCTGGCCAGATTGAAGTCGCGCCGCCTTCAGCAAGGACGGCACAAAGTAGTTCGAGACATGAGAGAAGGCGACGTTATATCCGGCAGCGGCTCTCTCCCGGTAGGAATAGTCTTCCGCCATGGGACCTCCCGCTTTGCTGCATATCGCCATCGCCGAAACTAGCAGCAGTAGGCAGGCTGGCCGGCAGAGCTGCACAACTCTACCGGCCACGGCATTGGGGTACCGCTGCCCAGAACCCGCCTTAGCTCCAAGATCTATCTCCCGAGTTCCGGCAGCTCCGGCTGCCCGCACGGTCTTGGGGAACAGGACGGGCAGCTGCAACGAAGTAAGGCAGAGGGTGAAACTCGGCGCTAGTGTGCGAGTCACGCTACTCGTTCATCTCCCGTTTAGGTTCGCTCTGCTATGGAGTGAGATGGTTTGAGCGTATGAACGTCTGGATGAGGTCGCTGGTGGAAGCATGTCCGAATTTTGGGAAGGCTTCGCGACGGGAGCGAGCACAATCGCCGGACTGGGCATGCTGCTATTTTGGATGGTTCGAGTCGCCATTCCTTACGTCATCGACCGTGTGATCAATCGCTTCGAACGATGACGGGCGATGCACGCGCTAGCGAGGTGCGGCACCGCATCGCGCAGCAGTGCATGCAAAAGGTGGCGCTCTGGGACGTTTGATTGCTATTCCGCTATTTGCAAAGTCCTTTTTCCTGCCAGCCATGATCGTGGGCACGATTGACCCAGGGTTCGCGCGAATCATGCAGAACAAGCGCCACCGCTCGTCTTTCAACAGTGCCGATCGCCGTAAGCTTGTGCGGCACGTTCGCTCCGACAATCACAGGCTTGCCTCCTGGTCGAGCGACCTGCTTTCCGTCGGGCGTCTCATGCATTCTTCGCCCTGGAGAACGTGAATGACTTCCGGCCCGGCGTGCCGATGGATCATCGTCGTGGCACCCGGAAGCATGATCGCCTCCATGTAGGTGGCCGTGTACTCGACGTGGGGATCGACATCGAACGGCCCGAGTGTGGCGACATGCTGGCCCGGCTCAGGCGCCCGCCAACCTTCCGGCCCGATCATGAACAACCAGACCTTGCCCAACGCCTCTACCACGGTGGAATGCGGCTCCTTCGCCCTTTCAGCCAGATCCCGGTTAGCAAAGCTTGCCAAGTTCCAGTAGAGCGGATTGCCGGGCATCTTCCCGAGCTTGTCTGACACCAGCAGATAGCAGCCGCGCTCCGACGTGCGCTCAGTAACGGGGACGCAGCCTGCAGGCCCTCGACGCGCATCGTCTTGCGCGAAAACCTCCGGTCCGAAGACCAATGCCGCGAGTAGCACGGCAGTTGAGGCGGCGATTTGGATGTTCATGGCAAAGAACTCCTGCACGTCGAGACGCCAGCAAGCACTGTGACGACCTGACAGAAGCCTACCGCTGACGCTTTGGTGGTGCCAGTTCCGCTCGAACGTTGACTTGCGTTTGCCGCAATCGGGTGCCCCTAGACCTGACCCAGTTACTTCGGCAGAAGACCCTTGATCGCATGCGCACGCGCGCCGTAGGTGATCCGTCCTTCTGCGTCTGCGGGTAGGCGCGTGCGCACTCGGCTCTTCAGCTTCTCGGCGGCTCCGGGTTCCATCGCGGCGACTACGGGGGCAACCGCCGGCGACTTGATTTCGGTCATCCAGAACTCGTCGAAATCAGCGAATGTTCTGTGCACTGTAATCTCCCGCGTCTCTACAGCCTCAAGCCCGGCGCCTGTCCACAAATCTCGTAGTGCCTGCATACGAGACGCTTCCAGCTGCGGGGCAGTTGGGCGTGTGAGCCCCATCGCGCGGATCTCGACGAGGATTGGATCTATTGGATTGCCGCCGCCCAGCATGTCCCACATGTAGGCTGCAACTGTGCCGCCCGGGCTGACTACCCGCACCATTTCCGCGATGCCCTTGGCCGGATCGGGAACGAAGACAAGGACCAACGCCATAACGGCTGCGTCAAACCTATCAGCAGGGAACGGAAGTGCCATCGCGTCGCCCTGGCGAAATTCGGCCACTAGCGACCCGGGTCGTGTCCGTGCAAAAGCGAGTTGCCCTTCGGACGGATCAATGCCCTGTACCTCTGCCGGGGCGCATCTCTCGACCAATGCCTCAGTGAAGGCCCCGTTGCCGCAGCCAACGTCGATCCATCGCAAACCCGGAAGCGGCGCCAACCAATCGAGGAAAACCTCACCGACGGATCGGCTCCAGACCCCCATCATCTGCTCATAAGCCTCACCATCATCGAAGCGAACTTGCGGTTCAGTCATTGGTGAGTTTCTCCATGAGTAGTGGGGCAGGCGGGCCGATAGAGGCAGTGTGTGGGAAGCCTCTATCGACCATACGGTATTGGGAAGCCGCTGCCCGGAAACTGCCTTGGCTCCCTCCCCAAGTTCCAGCAGCTTCAAGCGGCCCGCCCGACCTAGCGGGACCGGGTGGGCCGAGTACGTAACACCCAAGGCAGCGGCATTTGCGAGTCGCAGAGTAGTGTTCCCACGCCCGTGAGGTGCAACAGTTGCACATTGCAAACTATTGAGCTCGCGTGTCCTCTCCTACCGTCAGTCCCGCAACGAATGCCGCGACATGCTCCGCCCGTGGATCTCCAGCCGCTCTCAATCGATTGAGCCACGTCCCATGGACAGCGAGCCTTTGGCCTGATTGCATCGCCAGCAGACGATGGCTTGGTTTCCCGGGAGGCGGTGTCTTCGGGAGCGCGGCTTGATGTGATCCCGAGATGGCTCCCGATCGCCCAGCATCGCCATGCCGCAGTAGGGACAGGGCGAGCCTAAAGCGGCGACCAGGATCAGCCGCCGCACGATGTGAGACATCGTTAGTCCTAGAACCGCTCGATGACTTCCTCGGTCAGCCGTTGGCCGGCGAGGATCAGTCCGTCGATGCCGTTAACGCGGTCCTGCTCGTGGGCGATGTCGTCGGCGGCATGATGAACAACGAGCATGTTCAACGCCCAGAAGATGCCGTGCAGAGCGTGCGCGGGTCACACGTCAGATTACGTTCCAACCTGCTGCGATTCCCAGGTCTTGTCCTGAGAGGAAAGTGGTCCCGCTCAAATACCAGAGGAAGACCGCGCCGGTGGCATCGTTCTGGAAAGCCAGATCACTGCGGGCATCGCCGTTGTAGTCGCCTGTCCCGACGATGCTCCAACCGGCTGCGAAGCCGACACTGCCTTGGCTGAGAATGCCGTTGCCTGAGCCGTTGATCAGCCAGATGTAGATCTCCCCGGTGCCGGCGTTCTGAAAGACGATGTCGTCACGGCCGTCGTCGTTGAAGTCGCCGCTGCCTTGAATTTCCCAGGCTGCACCCGGCGCCCCCAGGCTGAAGCTGCTGGTTGTGGTCAGGCCATTCTGCTGCCAGACGTAAACTTCACCGGTCGCGTCAGTCTTCTGGAAAATTAGTTCATCACGACCATTTCCATCCAAGTCAGCCGCGCCAGCCAAAGTCCATTGAGTGCCAGGCGCACCGAGCGATCCGGTCGCGGTAGTCGTCAACCCATTCTGCAGCCAGGCATATACTTCACCGGTGCCGGTGTGCTGGAAGAGGATATCGTCGTTGCCATCGCCATTGATGTCGCCTGAATCGGCGATCTGCCACGCCACGCCGGGAACGCCAAGGGAGCTTTGGGAAGTGGTTACGAAGCCATCCTGCAGCCAGAGATAAACCTCACCGTTTGTCGTGTTCTGGAAGATGATGTCGCCAAACCCATCGCCGTTGTAGTCACCGGAAGCACCGGCTGCCTGCCAGGTCGGACCGGGTACACCAAGGTCGCCGCCAGCCAAGAAGCCGTTGGCGTTCAGTTCCCACGCATAGACTCCGCCAGTGGTGTTGTGCTGGAAAACCAAGCCGTGGGTATCGTTGTTAGGCTGAGTGTCCAGCGTAAACGTGATGGAAGCGGTTCCAACAGCGACAGGAATAGCGCGATAACCCCCGGTGAACGCTGTTGCGACTATGGTATGAGCACCATCCGCCAAGCCGACTGGAGTGTAGTTCCACAGTCCCGCGGCGTCTGCGTGGATGTAGCTGGCTAGCGGCGTACCATCGATCACAAGCTGGATGCCGGCGCCTGGATAGGCCTTCTGCGTGATCGTAGGGTCAGACGTTATATAGTCGGTCGAGGATACTCCGGTGTCGTTTTGAAGCTTGACGGTTCCGCCGACAGTAATTTGCAGGCTGGGCGGTGACGTAGTTAGGAACTGAGGACCCGCTGCGAAGTTGAAGCTTCCTGCGTTGAAGTCACCAACGATATTCAGATTGGTCGTCCCTGAAGTATAGTGCAGGGAAAGCACGCCACCAGTTGAGTTTCCCTCATACGAATGGCCCTGCAAACCCGTGAAAGAGAGGCCGTTTAGGATGACTACATCGCCTGTACTGTGTGTATTAAACAGTGAAGAGGGCGCAATAGTTCCCGTAAAACTGGCGGGGTCATCAATGATCAGTTTTCCCGCGTTGTTTGAGAACACCACGTCCTGAGAAATCGGTGTGCTCAACTCCAAGGTCGAATAGTTGTTAAATACGGGGATGAAAATGTGACCAGCGTCGATAATCAGCCTGCCCGGTCCCGTAACTGATCCTTCTATGTCGAGAGTACCCGAAGCGACAATGAGCCCGGAGTTGAAAACTGGCGCCGAAATGGTGCCCCAGCCCTTGATTTGGCCCGTGGTGCTGACTGTCAGTTGATCCGCGCTAAGACTTGCGTTGCCTGACAACTCAAGCGTCCCGTCGATTAAGAGCGTTCCCCAATCGTAGGATTGGCCGGCAAGAGAGAGCGTTCCGGAAGGTGCTATCGAGTGAAGGGTTTCCTGCAGCGGCAGGTAAATCCCGCTTGTTGGGTCGAACGACGCGATTTCGCCGCCTTTGCCTAACGTGATGGTCGCCGCGGTATCGGCAATGACACCCCCGACGTTGAGGAAAAGAGTGCCACCGGCCGCGCCGTAAGTGCCTCCTGTAAGGGTTGTACCGTCAAGATTCGTCAACCCTCCGGACGGCACATTCACGACGAGATTTCCGAAATCAGCCTGCAGGGTCCCGCTGTTAGTCAAACCTGCAGCGGTCACCGTCAAGCCCGTGCCAAAAATAGATGCGTTATTAGCAAGCTGTCCCGTTACAAGAACCTGGCCGCTACGTTGAATGGTTCCGTCATTAACAAGCGAACCTACACTCAGGGTGCCGCCTACCAGACCGATTGAGGCGCCAGAATATACGCTCACACTACCCAAGACCGACAGGGCGCCGCCCGCTGCATCGATGGAGGCACCAGAATGTAGACTCACACTGCCTAAGACTGACAGCTGGCCATCGAGATCTAACCACTGATTGGCGATATCCAGTGAGTTGACGGAGTAGGTCTCCTCGCTGGAGATCGTTATAGACGAGAAGTAAAAGCCGCCGGCAGCAAGCTCCGCGGATGGGAGGATGACATCAGCAGCTGCACCATTGGGTGCCACTCCGCCGACCCATATCAATGGGTCGTGCCAAAACACCAGTTGCGTCGAGCTCTTCGGCGTAAACGTGTATGTAGCCATTCTTGATCTTGCCCTGTTTGAAAAAAGCCTACGGTGGCCGACCAACAACCTAGACGTGCCGCCTGTTAGGTTATCAACTGTGTGTAGGCGAGATACCCAAATGTCTTCGCCTTTTCCGAGCAGTGGCGAAGGGCTTCCTTTGCGGGTGAGACAGCGTGGCGTCGAGATTGCCGACCGCATCAGGGGGCAACACCACTTCGCCTACACTAGAAAGCCAGAGCAGTCTGCCCGCCCGCCTTCTGAGAACTAGAGCAAGTCGGCAGTCGGGTAGTGTTTCCGGTCGTTTGTGTTTGCGATCGAGAGCCAAGCCGAACTCGACGCCCTGCGCCGGACTCTATCCAACACCGAGCCGACGACGTTGGCCTCGTCCGGCGTGATCTCGCCTGCTGCCATTGCGGCGGTCACGGCGCCGAGTGCGGCGACGATGTCGGCGGGCGTGGAGAGTCATTAGCGCCGTCTGGTACCGGTATCATTGAAGATACACGACCCCGCATGCTCTGCACGGCACCTTCTGGGCGCTGAACGTGCTCGTTGGTCACTACGGATGTCATCGCTCGCGAGTGTGACCGTGAAGACGGCATCGAGACTGATCCTCGCCGGCCGACTGCTGAGGAAAGTCATCGAGCGAGTAGCTCGGCGCGGTAGTGGGTCGGCTTGCATGTAGTGTTCCCAATTCGGCTGCCCTACCCATCGAGCCTGAGGAGCCGCTCTTTCGCGCATCCGCTGTCGATCTTCGGCGGGCACGAGTCGTGTCGCTATCTTGAACCATGAGAGGCGGATTGACTCGTTCAAGGCGTCACTTTGAATGCACCCGCTGGCGGCGGCGATGCATTCGGGGCGCACGCCGCCGTTACGAAAACGACGCGCGCCAGCGACCGACCGGTCTGGAGGCTCCAGCGAATGACCGCAAGCAGCAGACACGGCGTGGTTGAAATGTCCTCGAGAAGGTATCATATTGGTATAGCGTCCTGGAGGCGGACGCACGGGGGGACAAGCCATGGTAGAGATCGTCGGGCCGCCGCAAGGCGCCACGCGCAATCGGCCGATCACTGACGAGCTGCGGCATGTCCTCGAGCAGGCCGCCGCCAGGATCGGGGTCGACAAGATCGTCATAACCTCGGGCGGGCAGCCGGCGGAGGGCGAGCCGGGCACGCGGCAAGGGTCGACGCGGCACGATCATGGCCGCGCCGCAGACATTCAACTGTTCCGCGGGGGGCAGCCGCTCACCTTCACCGATCAAAATGGCGGCCAGGTCGCCGCCTTCGTGGCGGCGGCTGCCGCGTTTGGCGCGAACGGCATCGGGGCCGGTGTCGGGTATATGGGCGACAGGACCATCCATGTCGGATTCGGATCGTCGCCCGCCGACAAGTCGAAGGTGGTGTGGGGCGCAAACGGAGACACCGCAAATGCGCCGGCATGGTTGGTCACCGCGGCGCGGGACGGCTGGAACAATCCTGCCCCGCCAGCCACGTCCATCCCGAGTGCCGGGGGCGTCGGGCGCTTCACGGTCATCGCGCGCGGCGGGCTGTGGTTGCGCAAGGGACCAGGTCTCGATTTCGAGAAGGATCGACTCCTGGCGGAGGGACTAGCGCTCAGCGTCACGCGCTACGATGGTCCCGACAAGGCCTGGGCGTGCGTCGATCTCGAGGGCGACGGCCTCGCCGATGGCTTCGCCTTTGCCGCCTTCCTCGCGCCGGTGGGAGTCGTTGCCCAACAGCATGAGGACATCGACGACCATGCCGGGGTGGCCTCACCCATTGAAGGCCTCAAGCCTGGCTTGCGCCTGGCGTTGCGGTTGCACGAAATCGGCGATGCCAGCCCCTATCGTCTGTTCTTTGCGGGGAAGGGGACAAGCGGCGCAAGCTTTGGCTTCATGCAGGGCGACCTGAACGCTGGTCAAGCGAACGTCACCGCAACCTTCCGGAACGCGATGAGTGCGGCTGGCATGGACGCGGGCGAGATCGCCAACCTGCTGGCGCGCCTGGCCGTACACCTGCTCGGAAATCCCTTGAGCCAGGATGAGACGCAACGCGTCAACGCGGCGCTCCTGGCGAGCAGGGCGCTGGTCGACGCGATGGACGAGAGCATCCTCCAGGACATCTACACTCAGCTCGGCAAGTGCACCGCGGCGGCGCAGAACGCCAACCGGCAAATCGCGCCCAAAGCGCTGATCTATATGGCCCTCTGGATCAACATGACCGGGCCACCCACCAAGCTGCTCGATTGGTTGCGCGGCGGCGATCCAGGTTTGCAAACGCCATTGCCTCCGCTGGGAAATACCGTCCAGGGGGCGGACATGGAGGGCTATCTCCGGGCGACGGAATACTACAGCGAGAACCCCGGAAACATTCCCCACATGCTGGACTCCGCGGCCAGGGGTGCGGCCGCTCTCGGACACTAGCTAGGCTGAGACTCATTGAATCCACCATACGATAGCAGCTGCAAGGCATGCGGAGGCGAGGAAGTTTCATGCCAGTCTGTCGTATCGTCTGAAGACGCGTCGGATGAGGGCAAGTCGATCCAATCGGGTACAGATGTGCCTGAACTGCTTGAGCTTGTTGAAGAAGCGCTCGATGAGGTTGCACTTTTTGTACGCCGACCCCGGAGCCGGAGTGCCCCGGCGGGGAAAGGCTCCGTCCTGCCGGTTTTGCCGCTGATCGAACCTCGCGACGGGGCATTGGAGAAAGCTGACTATGTCGGCGCTCGGCGTATCATAAACCCAGATGGCCGAGCCGAAGCAATTGCTACTGCCGCGATCAAGCTGGAGCAAGTTCTCCGCGAGAGCATTGCCACTGGGAACGCGAAATAAAGACCGACCGTTTGATTGGCGGTCCATGCGCTTGCTGGGCGCCACCAGTCTTCGATCTATGCACGACAGCGGCATCCTATGCACTACAACGGCGCCGACTACCTCGACATGCGGCCTGCCGAAGTCGTTGAGAAGTTCAAGCGATGGGAAGGGCGCGGCTGGTGTGAGGTCGCGTGGGCCGACAATGGGCAGGTCTTGCTGCGGGTGACGCAGCGCGGCGTTGCGATAGCTGATCGCATCACGGGATCAACACCACTTCGCCTACACTAAGAGCGAGGACCCGGGCGAGGTCTCGTCGTTGTCGCGAGTCTTCAGCAACGAAACGGCACGAGCCGGCGATGCAGCGTCTGCGCGCCTGGTCCAGCGTAGTGCAAGGGGCTGCTCCACTGACTTCGACTAGTGAAGTTTCCGAATCCACCAAAGGATGACCCGCACCAACACCACCGCCACAGCAAAGGCTAACAGACTAACGAAAGCAGCTTCGGAAAACAGGCTCCCGAATGGGTTCATGCGTCCTCAACGGCAAACTCGGCGCCGGGCTGCCGCCGCGTGCGGACGGTCGGTCAAATGCTGTCTCGCATTTCGCGCGCATCAATTCGCAAAAGAAACCCCACCCAGACTGCGCAGGCGCGGACTGGGTGGGATAAGTGTGCGTAAGACTTGAGCGGGGAAGAGTGCTCAAGTCACGAGGTGTGCGCCCAACGCTAGCGCCGACGCATCAGTTGCGAGCGCTGGCCTCAACTGAGAAAAAAGCATTTGGCGATTGCAGCTACCGTCTGCCATCAACCTTGCGGCCCGGCAGTTCCAGCCTGAGCGGTCAATGCGGTGGCTGGGACGCCTACCTGTGAGACGATCGACTGCCCCGGATGTGGCTGCAGCGCCGCTAATGTGAGCCCTGCACCGACCGTGGCGGGTTGTGCTTGTCCTCGTACTCGGCCATACGCTCCCAGGTCTCGGCAATCTGTAGCAGCGATTGTCGCGCCTGTTGGTCAAACGCTGTCTCGGCCCTCTTGCGCGCCTCATCCGCTCGTTTCCGGTATTCGTCTGACCGGTTAGGTGGGTTTCGCCAGGGCACTATTCCGATTTCCTTGTCGCCATCCGGCTTCGTGATGCCGGCAGCGCGAGCCAACGGGATCGCCCGATTGAGCACGTCGTCGATTACGGGCTTGGACTTTTCCCTTTGCAACGGCGATTTCGGCAAAGCCTGGTAGTGTCGAAGGCCAAGCGGCGTGAGGCGCCATCCGTCGCGATAGGGTTCTGCCAGAGCAAGCCGGACCAAGAGCTGTGCCGCCGAGGGCGCAATGCTGGCGGACTGGCTGCCTAGCCGACGCAGGGCGAGTTCTTCTTGGCGAGTAAGAAGGAGCATTGCGCGCATTCACCAAGCTCGTGTGTGAGTGGGAGCGCGAGCACTGGCTGAGATGTCGCTGTCTTCCAGCCGCCGACGCTCAGGTTAGGAGCCGGCGATGGAGCCACTGGGGACCAATTGGGATAACAGCGCAAGGCGATATACTGTGACCATTGTAAGGTACCGGACAGTTGCTGGCAGACCGCTCCGGGATTGTGCAGAAACCTACGTATGCAGTCACACGGTCCCATTGTGTGGACGAGAGCGGACATTGAGGCCGCCAGAGCTGCTATGGATGAACTGATCGTCGGAACCTTGAGACTCGCGCAACAATCCTTCTGCGGATAGTGGAAAGTTGGGGAGCCATTCGGAGGAGCCGCGAACTTCTGGCCAAGAGCGCGCCCTGCTACCCGTAGTGAGTCACAGCTTCGACACGGCAATTGGAGGATCGCTGCACGTTGCAGTAGGTCGGGTCGGAAGCGCGGCTGTGTGGGGCTGCAGCGCCGAGGCGGCAATTCGATGGCACGTCCGACTGATGCCGCCCGTGCCCGCGGTCGTTTGGCGTCGTCGGGTCCAGGTCGACCAGAGGGACCCGCGAGCCTGCCAGCGTCATTCAACGGGAACTACTTCCCGCAGCAGGCGCCACCGGCTGGGCCACAGCCGACACCTGATCCAACCGCGGTGCCATCCAAGACCAGCTAGACTGGCAGTCGCGTAACGAACACCGCGACATGCTCCGCTCGTGGATCTCCTGCCGCTCGCAACCGATTGAGCCAGCGCCCCAGAGACAGGGAGCCCTTTGCCTGATTGCATTGGCCGCAGACGATGGCCTGGTTATTGTCCCGCGCTCTCGTTCACTTGCATAGTCAGGAGGGCGCAATGAAATCCGCCCCGGGTGCTTCGACCATGCCGCTCGCTGCGAGCGCTTGGGCTGGGATGCGCGAGATCAAGCGCACCGGTCGGTGCTTTTCGCGACCGCGTGTCATTGGCGCACGCTGGCCAGGCTGGCGGATGCTCGACGATTCGGCGAGACGCCGGACCCTTGGCCCGCTACCAAGAACGAGCGGCGCCTGACAGTCGAAGTAAGCCCCCCACCCGGTAATTCCTCGCGGAGCTTACAAGGCCTTGGCGGGCCATCGCGACTGCTCCGCCAAGATGAACCGCGTCGCTGCGCTTAGAGGTGTTCCCTGACGGTGGCGAAGAACATGATCATCGCGCAGACGATGAACGCCGCTCCGCCCAGCATCATGTAGAGCAAGACAAACTGCGGCAGAGACGAGTTGGTCATACCAAGGAACAGCAGCAGTGCGCCTCCTGCGAGTACGATCAGGTTGGGGATGTAGTATCTCACTTGGTCCGCTCCTTGTGATCTGCATCACGAGCCTCATGCTCGGCAGACCGTTACGCGCCACCATGAATAGACGTAGGCGATGGCAGGAAGAGGACGTGACTAAGACCATTTGCGGCGATGGGGTATTAAGTTACCGTATACCCATGAGCAGGCAAAGCAATGGCCGCAGGTGGGTGAAGGGCCAATCGGGCAATCCGGGTGGTCGGCCCAGGATGCCGGACGACCTCAAGCAGTGAATGACAGCATTTGCCAAAGGGGGGTGGGGCATGGTGCGAATCTTGGGCATCTTAGTCGGCGTTGCGCTGTTTTCGTCAAACGCCCGAAGTGCGGACTATGGTGCCATCGCATACTCAGAAGCGACTGGCGACTATGGTTTCTCCTTCGACTATCGAAGCGCAAATCAGGCAACAGCCCGAGCCATTGGCGAATGCAAGAAACATGGAAACGCGCCAGACTGCCGGTTGATCCAAGGAGTTGCATCGTCCACGGGCGCAGCCGAGTTGTGCACTGCGCTGGTCGTACTTCCTCTTCATGGGAAAGACACTGCAGGCCAGCCGAAGACCTTTCGATGGCTATCCTTTGAAACCGCACCAACGCAGCGGGATGCCGAGACAAAGGCCATGGAGACCTGCCAGGCAACGGTACAGAAGATAGCCAAGGGCGAAACCGCGAGCACAAGTTGCAAGCTCGTGGTGGGTGTCTGCAGCAAGACAGGCAACACGCCTCGCCGTGGACAATAACGCCGTCTGCCCTGGTGGTGCCCAAGTTGCCGCTTGCCGAGCCGCCACCGCGTGACAGTCGCTTCGGATGCCACGCCACAAGCGTGTTTGAAAGCTGCGCTGGAGAGCAGAGCGGTTGAAAAAGTAGTTCGGGGGACTTGCATTGCGGGAGCCTGATCTTCTAGTTTGATGCGCACCAGGTTCGGGGAGGCCGATACCATGCGCAAGGATATCGAGTTCAAGACCGAGGACGGTGTGTCGTTGCGCGGCTGGCTGTACCTGCCCGATGGTGCTCGCAGTCGCGCCCCGACCATCGTCATGGCGCACGGCTTTTCAGCCGTGAAGGAGAACTATCTCGACAAGTATGGCGAGGTCTTCTCGGCGGCGGGCCTCGCAGCCCTCGTCTTCGACAATCGCTGTTTCGGCGCCAGCGACGGTAAGCCTCGGCAGCACATCGATCCATGGCGTCAAATCCTTGACTACCGTGACGCCGTTACCTACGCCTCGACGCTTTCGGAGGTAGACGGGGCCAGGATCGGTATCTGGGGCTCAAGCTACAGCGGTGCCCATGTGCTGGTCGTCGCAGCAATAGATCGCCGTATCAAGTGCGTCGTCTCGCAGGTGCCGCTGATCAGTGGCCACAGAAACGCGCGTCGCTTGATCCGCTCGGACATGATCGGGGCTGTTCAGGGCATGTTTGTCGAGGATCGAATGGCACGCTATGCCGGCAAGCCTTGGGGAATGATCCCGGTAGTGTCGAATGATCCAAACGTGCCTTGTGCGCTACCTACGCCCGACTCGTACGACTGGTTTATCGAGACAGCAAAGCTGCGCGCACCAGCCTGGAAAAACGAGGTCACGCTGCAGTCCGTTGAGTTGTTCACAGAATACGAGCCGGGGACCTACATCGAGTACATTAGCCCGACGCCGCTCTTAATGGTAGTCGCCGCCGGCGATCACTTGACGGTAGCTGATGAGGCGCTCGCGGCATTTGGTCGAGCGCTCGAACCCAAGAAGCTGACATTGCTGCGCGGCGGCCATTTCGATGCGTACGTCAAGGACTTTGCTGAGTCCAGCAGCGCAGCCCGCGATTGGTTCGTTCAGCATCTCTCAGGCGCCTAAGTTTGGAACACCGGCCGCGATGCCTGTGGAACCGCGGCCTGATGTGATCTCAAGATGGCTACCGGCCCCCGAGGCATCGCCATGCCGCAGTAGGCAGGGCGAGCCCAAAGCGGCGACCAGGATCGGCCGCCGCACGGTGTGAGGCATCGTGGGTCAGCCGCCAAATGGCGTCTATGACATCTCGCTCACTCTAACAACTCCGACTCACTTGGAGGCTACGAAGCGAGAGGGTATCTGGCCCGGCAGAGTAGATAAGCAGCAGTAGCTTCGTACCGACAATCATCGGCGCCGCGACCTGGCGCGGCGTCGCTCCGTTCCGCCGGACTGCCTTTCCTAGTCTACCACGCGATCTGCTCGCTTTGGCAGATCCTCCGGCAACGTTGCTCCGACCGCGCGAGCCGCCTGCAGGTTTATGATCAATTCGCGCTTCGTGATCACGTGCACCGGCAGATCGCGTGCCGGGACACCGCGAAAGATCCTGTCGGCTACCGTGGGCATCAGTCTCCAGGCGTCGGTAACGCTGGTGCCGCAAGTACGCATACTCGCGATCGGTCTTCCATGAATTTCCTGACCGCCGAAACACCGCTCACTCTACGGAGGAGCTACCGACATTGACCACGGCATCTTAAATCGCGGGAATCTCGTCCAGCACTCCACTCAGCAGGTAAGCAAGTGTGCTTCACTGCCGAGTGTGTAAATGACATCTCAGCCGCTAAAGTAAATCAAGCCGCAGCTCCCGCGTCTGGTACAGGAAGCGCCTGCCAGAGCGGGTTGGCTGCTGAGATCAGGTATGACGGATACCGCATGCACTCCCGCATCAAAGTCAAAATTGTTGACTCGTACCGGCCCAGACTGGTCCCTTGTTCCCGAGTTAGCGCAGTCGACTATGAAGGCAAGAGGTAGAGTCTTATGGCGCTTCAATCAAAACTGTTTCGCGGCGATGCTAAACTCGAGGCGGCCCTCATTTCGGATTCCGCTCACATCGTCCAAGGTGCAGCCGGTGCGCACGTTGGCAAGATTCAACAGGCGTTGAATGAACTGGATGGGGCTGGCCTCAAGCCAGACGAAAAATATGGACCGGCCACCGCGAGCGCGGTGCTCGCCTACAAACAGAAGCGGAATATCATTAACCACAGCTATCAGACGCGGGCCATAAGCGCACTTACGGCGTCAGGTCTCATCAAAGAAGTATTCAATTTCGACGGGCCATTTCTTGTCGCCGAACCCAAGGTGCTGACCACTTCGCCAGGCGCAGTGTCCAAGGTCTTCACTCAGCACCAGCTTTCCAATCCGCCGGCCGGATGGATCAATCTTCTCCAGGATCACTTCCAGTTCATTACGGAGACGTTCAACCAAACCGCACCAAGGAACATCATGCACCAGCGCATTGGACGGATGATGTACCATCAAGCGCTCGCGAATAGCATTGTCTAGCTGACCGCTGTCGGTCGATGCCGCCTTTGTGACTGCTCTAAGGAGCGGAATGCGCGCCAGGGATGTGTGTTGCAGGAGGCACGCTGGGTCCGCCTGATTCCAGCTGGCTGTGAGCCCATCAATGCTGTCGGCGAGCGCGGGCGTCCGCGATCCATCGGGACGCCCACCTGCGACCAACAGTCGGCCGTCACTTCGTCTCTTTGATCACCGTGCATTCGAACGTCGAGCCGGCATTGACGAAGCCCTGGCCCTTGCACGCATTCTGCCCCTTGCAGGCCGACGAGGCGGTCTTGCAGGCGCTCTGGCCCTTGCAGGCATTGGCACCAGAGCACACCACGTCAGCGCGGGCGGCAGCGGCAAAGGTGCTGACGGCGAAAACGGCGGCGGCGGTAGCGAGAGCGGTACGTTTGGTCATTGTCGGATCTCCTGGTGTGCGATGAGAGCGGACCCAGAATGACGTGCAGCGAGCGCCTGTTCTGTGAGCCCGTTCACACTTCTCGCGGTTTATGTTCGGGCGAGGAGTTCAGGCCAAGCTGGTCGGGCCGGCAGCTTCGCCACGAACGGCGCGCTGACACGGCAGCGGCGGCCGATCTCCGTGATCGCCGCGGGTTGACGAGTTGCGATGCCGCGCCCAAGGCCCGTCGCAAGGGATTCTGGGCTCATTGGTTGGGCCCGCGTAAGAGGGCGGCAATGGCCGCAGAAAAAGACTATGACGCGACCCTAAGGCAGATCGCCGAGCAGGAGAGGCAGATCGCGCGGCAAAGGCAGATCGTCGAAGGGCTTCAGGCTGAGGGGATAGCGAGCCAACAGGCTCAGCAGTTGCT
>CADECW010000033.1:52174-56453 GCA_902825855.1 uncultured Rhodospirillales bacterium
TCGTCGAAGGGCTTCAGGCTGAGGGGATAGCGAGCCAACAGGCTCAGCAGTTGCTGAAGCCTATGGAAACCACGCTGAGCACCCTCAAAGCCAGTCTCGGCAACTACCAAGGGAGAAGTGACTAGCTGTGGAATCCGATGAACGCGCACCGGGATGCGTTTTGCAGGACTCGCGATGGGTTCATCTGTTTCCAGCTGGACCCATCATGCTCCAACCTAACCCGCGTCTGCGTAGCGGCAAAAATTCTTAGATCTCCTCGCCACGTAGAACAAGAGCTTGCCGGCTATTTCGTCCCCGCGCCGATCAGGTAGCTCATCGGCACCATGAACTCGTTGGCATTTTCGAACTGGCGAAGGGCGCCCTCAATCTCTGCCCAGACGTCGGCACGTTCGTCGTCGGTGGCGTGCATCAGCAGCTGCGAAATCTCCGGCAACACGTCCCGGACATTTTGCATGGCTATCGCAAGCGATGGAAACCGCCGCTGGACCCGTGAGACCTCGACGGTCACCTCGCGAAACCCGGCGCCGCGGAATACGGCCGCCAGAATGGCCGGATCACCGAGCGCGAACATGCCGGGGTCACCGAACGGCGCCTCAGGTGTTCCGGCGCGGCGCCCGGCGATCCTCATGGGCAGAGCGATGAACGGGCACTCGTCGGCTGTCGCCAGGACCAAGGCCGCGAACTTCTTGCCTGGCTTTAGCGTTCGATAGATGCCCGTCAATGCCCGAGCGCGCTCCGGGATAAGCATGAGCGCCAGCCGCGAGATAGCGGCATCAAACGACTCCGGCTCGAGGTCGAGGTCGCAGGCATCCCGTACCCTGGTCTCCAGGTTCCGGAGTCCCGCCTGCGCGGCCGCCTCAGCCGCCACCGCCAGCATCTTCGGAGCAATGTCGGTGGCCAAGACCGCGCCGGTCGGCCCGACACGCCGTGCCGCCGCGAGCGTCTGCTCCCCAGTGCCGGCGGCAACGTCTAGGACACGATGGCCAACGCCGACCCCGGCCAAGTCGAGCATCCTCTCGGTCAGGGGCGCCAGTATCTGCGCACGGGCCGCGCCGCTGCGTTGCCAGCCCGCGGTGGCCTCCGACGATCCATACGTGCCGCCAGCCTGATCCTCGACACCGCCCTTGCCTGTCATGGCTCGCCTCCTCAGCGCAGGAACATGGAAGGACTATCGGTTGACCCCATCTGATCACCGGGCTGGAAGCCTGGAAAGGAGACGAGCGTCAAAACACCATGCATAAGATGAAACCCTGCCGTTGCCCGGTCTGCCGCGCCGAGGTGCCAGACGAGCCGATGCCGGTGCTCAAGCACCGGCTGTCGCCGGTGAAGCGGCGGCCGTACGCGACCGGCCGGAGCGCGACCGGTTCGAAGGCTGGCAGGACGAGCGGCCGATCGACCAGGGCTGATAGCGAGGGGCAGGCGGGCCGGTAGGAGTGTGTGGGAAACCTACCGGCCATACGGCGTGGGAGGCCGTTGCCCGGAACCCGCCGTCGCTCAGAGTGGATCTTTTCCCCGAGGTCCCGGCAGCTTCAGCGGGCCCGCCGGGTAACCAGGCGGGCAGTGAATCAGCAAACACCCGAGACGATCCCTTTTTGCGAGTTCACGAAGCATGGAAGCCATGCTGCCGCGTGCATTGTTCGCGGGCGTGCCGAGCTGTCGGGACAGACCGCCACGAGGCTAATTGACCGCGGGATCGGCGGTGGTGATTTGTGCTTGTCTCCGCCCTGGTGCGGGCTGGCCGGTGGAACCAAAAGACGCCGAGCTGGCCCGCCCCGTCACAGCAGGTCGTCCATCGAGTCGTGCGCCCGGTAGTTCGTCGGCGGACAGGGTCCGCCGCAGAGTGTGGAGCTCGGCCTGGCTCTCGATCGCGAACAGCGCGACTCCGGCACAAGAACCGCCGGCCGTAGAGCGGCGAGTGATCGTCGTCGGGTGTCTCGAGCAGCCGGAAGGGCACCGTGCGGTGCCCGCTCGAGCAAATCGCCAGTAAGGTAAGCTGCTGCGGTCGCCGACCATCTGGAGACTCTTACGAGTCAACCCATCTTTCAGAGCCAACGATGCACAAGGCGATCGAGGCTGTCACGGTCCGCGACCTGGCAATTGTCGAGTTCGAGCCAAATGATTTGCATTGCCGCTTCATTCGCAGCACGCCCATGCTAACAGCGCTTGCCAAAGAGTATTCGACACTTCTGCCGGAGCTGGGCGATGGCAGGGGCGCCGATAGCGGTACGACCAATCCACTACGCAGGCGAGCAGCGGAGGAATAGTTGGATGAAGCCACCGCCAAGGATGTGCAGATCGCGATGGGCATCGCGGCGCACGCCAATGTTGTCGAGCTGTTTGCTGCCTTGAGGATCAAGGGCATCCTCACCGAAGCCGAGTGCGCCAGGATCAGACAACGCGCTGTTGTCCATTGAGAATATGGATCGAGGCGCCCACGGCGGCGCTTCGGATAGCAAGGCAGTTGATTGAGATCCAGACACACACGTGGACGCCAAGCGGGAGCTTCGACCCCCGCACCGACCAATGCCCCAGCCGCCTTCCGGCATCGCGGGTTGACCAGCCCCCTATCCCAGGCGACGCTCACGAACAGTAGCGTCCTGCCCTCAAAACTGACCTGCATCGTCAGATATAGGCTTAATTTGAACAGGAGGGGACCCAAATGAATCCAAACGGAGTCGTTGTTGCGTCGGGTGAAGGCCCGATGTGGTCGATGGAGCCGGGACGGAAATCCGTCCTCAAGCTGCAGAACGGCGATACCGAGCAAAGCGTGATGATGTTCGAGGAGACGGCGCCGGTCGGCACCGTGACCACAATGCACCTGCATCGGGACAGCGACGAGATTGCCTACGTCCTAAGCGGCGAGATCACGTTCAAGATCGGCGACCAAATCACGGTCGGCGGACCAGGAACCAGCGCCTTCATGCCCCGTGGCGTCCCGCACGCCTGGAAGAGCACCGGCGCCGAGAGCGGACGCGTGCTATTTCTTTACACGCCGGGCCGCGCCGGGCGCCTGTTCGAGGAGCTGGCGGGTCAATCCGACGTTTTGCCGACGGGCGACGAGTTTGCCAGGATTGCGGAACGACACGGCTGGGTGATGATCGGCCCTCCACCATTCTGAGTGCCCGCCAGAATCAAAATCAGACTCGCTGGAGCGTTTTCTCGGGCTGGTGAGTCCCGGAGTCCACCCAGAGCCAAAACCGCTCTACGAGTCAAAAACCGGCCGTAGCGTCGATTTCCTGATCGGCGGGCCGGTGCACGGGCTTCAAGCCGCCCCTATGTCGGCGTCGGTTGACAGGGAGGAGGACATCGAATTGGTCAGGCTGAAGCTTGCCACAACGCTCGCCGCTGTCGCCATGCTGATCGCGCTGTATCCAAACCAGCGTGCTTCGACACAGACAACTCAGGGCAGCGCCGGCACCCCGACGGAAATCTCTGTCGACCGAGCGGACGCACCACCCGGCACCGAGAGCCTCGCAGTGCAGTGGGTCAACGTTGCGGTCCCCGGTCTTGGCGTCATGCTCGCAGCAGTCGCGCGCCCGAGCGGTGCTGGACCCTTCCCAACCATCATTCTCCTGCATGGCACCCACGGCTTCGCCAAGGAATACGTGCGCTTGGCTAAGGATCTGGCAAGCGGTGGTGATGTCATCGCGGTAGCCGCATGCTGGTTTCGTGGCAACGCGGGGAGCGGCGCCCGCTTCATCACCTCCATCGCCTGTCCGGATGGACCTCCGATGTCGCCGCCAGCCAGCCCCGGATCCTTGCAGGCGGTGACCGCACTCATACAGGCGGTCCGTACGCTGCCAGGCGCAAATCCCGATCGGGTCGGGCTGCTCGGACATTCGCGTGGTGCAGCGCCGATCATGAGCTACATCGTCAGCGCCGGTGACGTTCGGGCTGCTGTTCTCAATTCGGCTGGCTATCCGGCTGGCCTGTCCACGGAGGTTAAGGCCCCGATTCTTATCCTGCACGGAACGGCGGACAGTCCCGATGATGGGGGAGTCGCGGTCACCAACATTCAAATGGCCCGCGATTTTGAAGCGAAGCTCCGAGCCGCCGGCAAACCGGTGGAGGCCGTGTACTACGAAGGGGGCCGGCACAACGACATCTTCGCCAGCTCGACCCAGTACCGTGACGAGGTACAGAAGATGGTCACCTATCTGCGCCGCCATCTCCGCGAGTGACGGCGTCGCGGTCGATGTCGCCGCAACCGAAGCCGATCGGTTGCTAGGTCGATCGACCTGCGAGCTTGATATCGTCCTGTTCCAAACAGGTCTCCATC
>CADECW010000034.1:0-43880 GCA_902825855.1 uncultured Rhodospirillales bacterium
TTGCCAAGGCGTACGATTCAACGCCGGGCATACCGCGGCCGGATTTCATCCCCGCTTAACCGCGCGTCCGTTCAATCGCCCGCAGCAACAGCTTCTTCACGTCCATCGCACTCAGCCGGTCGAGTCGAGCCAGCACCATCGGGTAGCCGACATAGTGGTCGGTGATGAAGAAGGTCTCCGGATCGGCCTGCAGCAGGTGGTCGCGCGTCTCGTTGCCGACCTTCAGCACAATCGACCGGCCGTCCTGGTGCAGGCGCGCCAGCATTCTGCCCTTATGGCGCCAGGCCGGCGTGCCGTAGGACGTGCCTTCCTCGATTCCGGGTATGGCAGAAACCGTGCGGCGGATGGCGGCGAGGGAGAGCTTGCGCGTGGCCATGACGGACCCGCAAAGTGCGCCGTCACTGCGTTGGGGGGAAGAAAGAAATGGCGACCGCTTCGGCCGTTCCGGTTCCGGCATCGCATCTCGACGTCGCACGCGACGCCGAGCCCGCCACCCGGGCCGCCAATGCTGTGTTGGCCGCCAAGCTGCCCTTCGCCGAGCAGGGCGACTTCGAAGCCGCGACCCGCGGCCTGATCGCGCCGGTGCCCGAGGGCATGGTGCGTTCCAAGAGCGGCACGGTGCTGTGGAACCTGGGCGAATACGCCTTCATCGACGGCGAGCTCGCGCCGGCGACGGTCAATCCCAGCCTGTGGCGCATGGCGCGCCTCAACATGGCCAACGGCCTGTTCAAGGTCGCTGACCGGCTCTACCAGCTGCGCGGCTTCGACATTGCCAACATGACCGTGATCGAAGGCGAAACCGGCCTGATCCTGATCGATCCGCTGACCACCGCTGAGGTCGCGCGCGCGGCGCTGGAGCACTACTTCAGCCACCGGTCGAGGAAGCCGGTCGTCGCCGTGGTCTACACCCACAGCCACGTCGATCACTACGGCGGCGTGCGCGGCGTGGTCGATGAGGCCGATGTGAAGGCCGGCAAGGTTGCGGTGATCGCGCCCGACGGTTTCATGGAGGCGGTGTCCGGCGAGAACGTGCTGGCCGGGATGCCGATGGCGCGGCGCGCGCAGTTCCAGTTCGGCAGCATGTTGCCGCGCGGCGCACGCGGCCAGGTCGATGCCGGCCTGGGCAAGGGCATTGCCCGCGGTTCGACGGGACTGATCGCGCCGACCATGAGCATCGTTCAGCCAGTCGAGGAGCACACGATCGACGGCATCAGGATCGTCTTCCAGCTCGCGCCCGAGACCGAGGCGCCGGCCGAGATGCACATGTTCTATCCGCAGCTCGGCGTGCTCAACATGGCGGAGAATGCCTGCCCGCTGCTGCACAATTTCATCCCGCTGCGCGGTGCCGTGGCGCGCGATCCGCGCATCTGGGCCAAATATATCGGCGATGCCATCGCGATGTACGCCCCGGCGACCGAGGTCATGATCGGCCAGCACCATTGGCCGGTGTGGGGCAGCGCGGCCGTGCTCGATCACCTCGAAGCGCAGCGCGACCTTTACAAGCACATCCACGATCAGACGCTGCGCCTGATGAACAAGGGTTGGCGGCCCGCCGAGATCGCCGAGGCGATCGACCTGCCGCCGGGCCTCGCCGAGCGTTGGACGGTGCGCGGCTACTACGGCTCGGTCAGCCACAACGTGAAGGCGGTCTATCAGCGCTACCTCTCCTGGTACGACGCCAACCCCTGCAATCTCCATCCGCTGCCGCCGGCGCGCACGGCTGCCAAGTTCGTCGAGTACATGGGGGGCGCCGCGGCCGTCATCGCGCGCGCCCAGGCCGATTTCGCCAAGGGAGACTACCGCTGGGTGGCGCAGGTCATGAAGGAGGTCGTCTACGCCGAGCCGAAGAATATCGAAGCCCGCGCGCTCTGCGCCGATGCGTTGGAGCAGATGGGCTACCAGGCCGAGTCGGCCACTTGGCGCAACGCCTTCCTCTACGGCGCACAGGAACTCCGCCATGGCGTGTTCCAGCTGCCGGTACGCATCGCCATCGGCGCCGATACCCTCGCCGGCCTGTCGAGCGACATCTTCTTCGACCTGATGGCGATCCGGCTCGACCCGGCAAAGGCCGCAGGTCAGTCGATGGTGATCAACTGGCGATTCACCGATCGCGACGAGAGGCTGGCGGTCACGCTCAGGCACTCGACGCTGACGCATCGCCTGGGTGAATGGTCCGACAAGGCCACGGCGACGGTCGTCACCACACGCGAAACGCTAGATGCCATGGTGCTGGGCAAGCTCACACCGCCCCAGGCCATTCAAGCAGGCAAGCTCAGGGTCGAAGGCGACTCTTCGCGGCTCGCCGTTTTGTTCACCGTCCTCGAGATGGAGCCCAATCCGCTGATGTTCGACATCCTGACGCCGGGCGAGGGACGACCTTAGGCTGTCTGCCCGACGGCAGGAGCTTGACATCCTTCGGCCCGCCCCGTGTGATGCGTTGAGGGAGAAACGCATAACAAGCGGCATAGGGAGGACTTGATGTCCGTGAGTAAGGTCGCCCGCTTCATGGGCGGAGTGGTGGCTGCCGTCGCAGCCCTGGGGGTCGCAGCGTCCGCGTACGCACAGGAAAAGAAACTCAAGATCGGCGTCGTCTACGACCTGACCGGCCCATTGGCCGGCGGCGGCTCGGAACTGCAGTACATCGGTGCCAAGATCGTGCTCGACCAGTTCACCAAGACCGGCGTCGAGGGCTACAAGATCGAGGCGATCTATGCCGACGCGCAGAGCAAGCCGGACGTTGCGATCAACGAAGCCGTCCGCCTGATCGAGCAGGAAAAGGTCGACATGGTGCTGGGCTTCTACTCCTCGGCACAGTGCGTGCCGGTGGCCGCCCGCGTCGAGCAGCTCAAGAAGTTCATGTGGATAACGACCTGCATCTCCTCGGCGGTGCTGGAGAACCGGAACCTCAAATACGTGTTCCGCGCCCAGCCGAGCGGCGCGCAGTTCGGCCTGATGACCACGGACTTCATCAACCAGAACGCCAAGGCCAAGCTCGGCAAGGAGCCGAAGGACCTGCGGGTCGCCATCATCCACGAGGACGGCGCCTACGGCGTCGACGTCTCCAAGGGAAACGAAGCCGGCGCCAAGAAGGCGGGTTTCAACGTCGTGCTCAAGGAAGGCTACTCGGCGACGGCGCCCGACCTCTCGGCACTGGTCACCAAGCTCAAGCGCGCCCGGCCTGACGTCGTCTTCCACACCGGCTACAACCCCGACATCACGCTGCTGCTGCGCCAGGCGCGCGAGCAGGGCCTGAAGTTCCAGGCGCTGGTCGGCCACGGCGCGGGCTACGGCGTCTACGAAAAGCTCAAGGAGGGGCTGGGCAACGACGTCAACTACTTCTTCAACGCCGACCCGATCTCGATCTGGCTGACCAACGAGAAGACGCTCGATCCCAAGCTGCCTGCCCAGATCAAGTATGTCGGCGAGGAGTTCGACAAGGTGAAGCCGGGTGTGGCCATCCGCTCGGCCCATGTCGGCATGGCGGCGTCGAACACCTACCTGTTCCTGACCGACGTCCTGCCGCGCGCCATCAAGAAGTACGGCGGCATCGATTCTGAGGCGCTGCGCAAGGCTGCACTGGACACCGACATCCCCGAGGGCGGCACCATGCTGGGCTTCGGCGTGAAGTTCGAGGGCGATGGCCAGCCGATGGCAGGCCAGAACGACCGTGGCTTCCCGGTGATCATCCAGTACGTCGACGACAAGTCGTACGTGGTGTGGCCCAAGAGCCAGGCCATGCGCGAAGCCGTGCTGCCGTTGCCGGCCGGCACGACCTACAGCAACAAGTAGGCGGCGCCACGGGTCCAGGGGGAAGAAACCGCCGTGCTTGTTGTCGAGGGCTTGGTCAAGCGTTTCGGCGGTTTCACGGCCGTCAGCAACGTGTCCTTCAAGGTCGATCAGGGCGAGATTCTCGGCCTGATCGGCCCGAACGGCTCTGGCAAGAGCACGATCTTCAACATGCTCTCGGGCACGTTCCCGCCGTCGGCGGGGTCGATCAAGTTCGAGGGCCACGAGATCGCGGGGCTCGCCCCGCACCGCATCATCAATCGCGGCATCGGCCGCACCTTCCAGATCCCGCGGCCGTTCCGGAGGCTCACCATCTTCGAGAACGTCGAGCTCGCGGGCTTCTATGGCCAGGGCAGCCACAGCCGCGCCAAGGCCGACGAGGCGGCCGAGAAAGCGCTCGCCATGGTCGGACTGCCGACCGATCGCCGCGCGCCGGTCGATGGGCTCGGCGCCGCCGGCCTGAAGAAGCTCGAGCTCGCCAAGGCGCTCGCCACGAGTCCCAAGCTCCTGCTGGCCGACGAGAGCCTCGGTGGCCTCGATGAAGCGGAGATGGACCAGGCGGCCGACATGCTGCGCAAGATCCGCGACGAGCTCGGCATCACGATCATCTGGGTCGAGCACATCATGGGGGTGCTGATGCGCGTGGTCGATCGCGTCATGGTGCTCGACCACGGCGAGAAGATCAGCGAGGGCCTGCCCAGCGCCGTCTCGAGCGATCCCAAGGTGATCGAGGTCTATCTCGGTACCGACGCCGACGCGACCCAGGCGGCCGCGGCCGAGAAGCGGCGCTGACCATGCTGGAACTGAAATCCCTCGATGCGGGTTACGGCGGCTTCCAGGCGTTGTTCGGCGTTAACCTCGAAGTCAAGGCGGGCGAAGCGGTCGGCGTGATCGGTCCCAACGGCGCCGGCAAGACCACGCTGATGCGCGTCATCTCGGGCCTGATCCGGCCGACGCGCGGCACCATCGCAATGGAAAGCGCGGACGTCGTGGCGACGCCGCCGCATCTCATCGTCGGGCTCGGCATCGCCCATGTACCGGAGAACCGCCGGTTGTTTCCGCGGCTCACCGTCGAAGACAACCTCAAGATGGGCGCCTACATGCCCAAGGCGCGCGCCAAGTTTGCCGAGCGTCTCGACTTCGTTTTCGACCTCTTCCCCCGCATGAAGGAACGGCGCAACCAGATGGCCGGCACCATGTCGGGCGGCGAGCAGCAGATGTGCGCCATCGGGCGCGCGCTGATGAGCGATCCCAAGCTGCTGCTGCTCGACGAGCCGTCGGCCGGCCTGGCGCCGGTGGTGGTCCAGCAGGTCTTCGAGCTGGTGAAGCGCATCCGGTCGGGCGGACTCACCGTGCTGATCGTCGAGCAGAACGTGCAGCAGGTGCTGAAGGTCGTCGACCGCGCCTACCTGCTGGAGGCCGGCAGCATCCGTGCCTCCGGCACGGCGACGGAGATGCTGGAGAGCGACACTGTCAAGCAGGCGTATCTCGGTGTGTAGCCGCGCTCCCCTGAGGAGATTGTGATGGAGTCATTCCTCGAAGTCTTCGACATCTACCTTCTCGAGGCGGTGGTGAACGGCATCCTGCTCGGCGGCCTGCTCGCCCTGCTGGCGCTGGGCCTGAACCTGATCTTCGGCGTGATCGACGTCACCTGGATCTGCTACGCCGAGCTGGTCATGATCGGCATGTACGGCATGTATTTCCTCGTCCAGTACTACGGCGTGTCGTATTTCTTCGCCGCCCCCGTCGCCATCGTGCTGGTGGCGATCCTGGGAGCGGCGCTGCACTACCTGGTGATCGCGCCATTGCTCTCGGCGCCGCCGATCAACCAGCTTCTCGCCACCGGCGGCGTGCTGTTCGTGCTGCAGAGCTTCGCCACGGTCGCCTTCGGCATCGACTTCCGCAATCTCGGCATCAGGCTGCCGGTGCTGGCATTCGCCGAGATGCATTTCAGCTACTCGCGCCTGCTCGCCTTCGGCGCGGCGCTGATCGGCATGGTGGTGGTCTACCTCTTCATGACGCGCACCTACACCGGTACGGCCATCCGCGCGATCGCCCAGGATCGCCAGATCATGGCGCTGATGGGGGTCGACACGAAGAAGATCTACCTCATCACCTCGGCCGTGGGGGGCGCGCTGGCGGGGCTGGCGGCGTGCCTGCTGGTGCTGCAGTACGACGTTCATCCCTTCGTGGGCTTGTCGTTCGGGCCGATCACCTTCCTGATCTGCGTTCTGGGTGGGCTGGGCAACTTCGTCGGCGGCTTCGTCGCAGCCTTCGTGTTTGCCGAGATCATCTCGCTGGGCGGCCTCTTCTCCGACCTCGAGTGGGGCTACGTGCTGGCCTTCGGCTTCTTCATCGTCATGATGTTCATCCGGCCCGGCGGGCTGCTGGCGAGGCGCTCATGAACCAGCGATACGTCTGGCCGGTCGCCGTTGCGGCGCTGATCGCGCTGCCCCTGGTCTATCGCGATCCCTATCACCTGCACATTTTCATTCTCATCCTTATCTGGTCGTTCGCCTACACCTCGTGGTCGTTGATGGGCCGTTTTGGCCTGGTGTCGCTGGGGCATGGCGGCTTCATGGGCGTCGGCGCGTACGTGACGGCGCTGCTGTGGAACCACCTCGGCATCTCGCCGTGGATCGGCATACCGATCGCGCTGCTGTGCGCAGGAACGCTGGCGCTGCTGGTCGCCTATCCGTGCTTCCGCTTCCGCATCACCGGCCACTATTTCGCGCTGGTGACGCTGGCGCTCTCGGGCATCGTGCTGCAGGTCATCACCGCGACACGCGACTATACCGGCGGTTCGCTCGGCTACACGCCGGAGCGCACCAAGGGCAGTCACATCGTGGCGCTGCAGTTCGACGACAAGATAGTGTGGTATCTGATCGCGCTCGCGGTGTGGCTGGCGGGCCTGCTGATCTGGCATCTGGTCGACCGCAGCATGGCGCGCTACGCCATGGAGGCGATCTCGGAGGACGAGGACGCGGCGGCGGCCGCCGGCGTGAACGTCACCTTCGAGAAGCTCAGGATCACGGTGATCAGCGCGCTGATGACCGCCCTTTCAGGCGCCCTCTACTGCCAGTACCAGATGTTCATCTCGCCCGACACGGTGAGCGGCATCGCCGTGTCCCTGCAGATGGTGTTCGCCGTCGTGGTCGGCGGCATCTACGTGGCGCTCGGCCCGACCGTCGGCGCCATCATCACGCTGCTGCTGGCCGAATTCCTGCGCATCTTCTTCGGCACCAAGGCGGTCGGCTGGGACAACCTGGTCTACGGTGTGCTGCTGGTGCTGTTCATCATCTTCCTGCCCAAGGGGATACTGGGCAGCCTGCTCGATCGGCTGAAGGGCCGGCCGCCGAGCGCCACGCCGGTGCGCAAGCCAGCCTAGAGACTAGGCCCGGCTGAGCGCAGCGATTCCCAGTGCCGCTTCGCGGCCGCGTACGCTGAGAGTCGGCAACGGTTCTGCGACCACGCCGGACGGCAGCGTCGTCTTCGTCAGCAGATCGCTCGAGACCAGGACGTCGTGGCCGACCTTCTTGGTGGCTTCGAGCAGCCGCGCCGCCACGTTCAGTGTGTCGCCGACATAGGCAAGCTCGGCGCGGACGTCGCCGATCTGGCCGGCGACGATCTCTCCGCAATGCATGCCGGCGCGGAATTCCGGGACTACGCCGAACCTCCGGAGATAGTGCGCGCCGTTGGCGGCGATGAAGTCGCGCAGCAGGAAGGGACAGGCGAGCACGTCGCTGTCGAGCGTGCTGCCGTCGGCGGGCCAGGTCAGGATGGCTTCGTCGCCGACATACTTGTGGATTTCCGCGCCGCTTTCGAGGGCGGCTTCCGCGATGTCACGGAAGAAGTCGTTCAACAGCTCATGGAAACGCACCGCGCCCAGCCGCTCGGCAACGCCCGTCGAATTCTTCATGTCGATCAGAAGGAAGGCCCGCAACTCGCGGCGCGGCCGGACGTAGCGGCCGGTCAGCAGCCTGCCCACCATGCGGAAGCCGAGCAGGCTGCCTATCGTGAAGATGATGTTGGCCAGCACCGACATGGCGATCGAGAAGGTGAGGCCGTCGCCGAGGCTCTCCTCGAAACTCACGTGCCCGGTGACCAGAGCGCGGGCAGCCAACAGGCCGCCGACGATGACGAACATGTAGAAGACGACGCGGATGGCGAAGTAGAGCACGATCGGCAGGCGCTGCAGGCGTCGCACGATGGGGAGACGGCGACCCTTGACCTCGAGCAGCAGGATGGGCGTGGCGATGAACAGTGAGCTTAGAATTCCCGTCGCGATACCGCGCAGAGGGTTATCGGCGGCGGCGCGAGCGCCGAACAGCGCGCTGACCACCATGAATCCGACGCTGAGCCAGAAGAAGATCTTCCAGCGACTCCACGAGCGGTTCGACATGCTCACGCGGCGTGACGGGCCAGCGCCCGGGCGAAGGTGGCGTGGTCGACGTTGCCGCCCGAGCAGACCACGGCGACGGCACGGTCCTTCACCGGCAGCTTTCCGGTGAGCGCGGCGGCCAGCGCCACGGCGCCGCCCGGCTCGACGACGAGCTTGAACTCGCGGAAGGCCAGTTCCATCGCGTCGAGCACCTCCTCGTCGGTCACGACCAGGCCGGGTCCGAGCAATGCCTGGGCGATCGGGAAAGTGACGTCGCCGGGCGTCGGCGCCAGCAAGGCATCGCAGATCGAGCCCGAGAGCTTGTCGTTTTTCTGCCTGGTCCCGGTGGCGAGCGAACGCGCGAGATCGTCGAAGCCCGCGGGCTCGCCGGCATGGACGCTGGTGCCGGGGCTGAGGCCTTTCACGGCGAGCGCAATGCCGGTCGACAGGCCACCGCCCGAGCACGGTGCCGCGACGGCGTCGAGCGTGACGCCGAGCGCCTTTGCCTGCTCGACGATCTCAAGGCCCGCGGTGCCCTGGCCGGTCAGGATCCAGGGATGGTCATAAGGCGGCACGACCGTGGCGCCGGTCTTTTGGGCGATCCCCATGCCGATCTCTTCGCGGCTTTCCCTGACGCGATCATAGAGGACGACCTCGGCGTCGGAGGCCCGGGTATTCGCGACCTTCAGCGCCGGAGCGTCGGCCGGCATGACGATGGTGGCCTTCACGCCCATCAGGCGCGCCGCCTCGGCGAGGCCCTGCGCGTGGTTGCCCGACGACCAGCCGACGACGCCCTTCCTGCGGTCGGCGTCGCTCATCGCGGCCAGGAAATTGTAGGCGCCGCGCAGCTTGAACGACCCGGTGCGCTGCAGGCATTCGGCCTTGATGAAGAGGCGCCCGCCCAGCCTCGCGTTGACGCGCCCGTTCTCGAGCAGCGGCGTGCGGATGGCGATGCCTTCCAGGCGGCGGGCGGCGGCTGCAACATCGTCGAAAGTCGCGGACACGGACATCAGGAAACACCAAGCAGGGAAGGGAGTTGAGAGAGGTCGGCTATCTCGGCCACGGTCTTGCCGGGCAGATTGTCGTCGGGAGCGCGGGCGCGATTGACCCACACGGTGGCGAAACCGAAATGGGCGGCGCCGTGCGCGTCCCAGCAGTTGGACGAAAGGAAGCACACCTTGTCCGGCTTCACGCCGCAGCGCTGCTCGACGAGGCGATAGACGCGCTGATCGGGCTTGAAGACCAGCGCCTCGTCAACGCTCAGCACCGCCTCGAAGCGGTCCGCCAGCCCGGATGCCTCGACCATCGGCGCGAGCATCTCGGGATTGCCGTTGGACAGGATCGCGAGCCGCTTGCCGGCACGCTTCAGCCGTTCGAGCAAGGCCGGCACTTCGGGAAACGGATCGAGGGCAAGATAGGCGCTCATCAGTGTCTCGCGCACGCTGGCATCGGCGATGCCATGCACGGCCAGGCAATGGTCGAGCGCCTCGCCCGTCACCTGCCAGAACGGGTCGTAAGCTCCCATGCTGTTGCGCAGCCAGGTGTATTGGATCTGCTTGGCGCGCCACAGGTCGGCCAGAGCGTCGGCCTTGGGTCCAATCGCGGCGCGGTGACGGGCGACGGCCGAGTTGAAGTCGAACAGCGTGCCGTAGGCGTCGAATACGCAGATCTCGGCACCGGCAATGGCTCGGCTCATGAATTGCTCCGGCGGAAGTATGACCGTAGGCTAACAAGCATGTTCATCGCGATCGTTCAAATTCCAATGGCCAAGCGGCCACGCAACGCGGCGGTCGAGGCGGCTGCCAGGTCGGCGCCAACCTACACCGCACTCGGCGCCAAGGGACTGTTGAAGAAGTACTATCTCAACGGCGATGCCGGCGGCGGCGGAGTCTATCTCTGGCAATCGGAGGCCGCGGCCCGCGCCTGGTACACGCCGGATTGGGAAAAGCGCATGGAAGCGGCATTCGGCGCCAGGCCGACCGTGACCTACTATGACAACCACGTTGTGGTCGACAACGAGACGGGCAAGGTCCACGTCGACGGCCAGAATTAGCGAGAGGAACGCACATGCAGAAGCGCAGGCTGGGCCGCACGGGCCTGGAGGTATCGGTGTTGGGCTACGGCGCGGGCGCCGTCGGCGGTCTGTTCACCAAGGGCGCGGCAGCCGACCAGGAACGCGCCATCGCACGTGCCATCGATGCCGGCATCAACTACTTCGACACGGCCGCGCTCTATGGCAACGGCGAGTCGGAAAAGAATCTCGGCCGCGTCCTGAAGGCGCTGAAGGCCGACGTCGTCGTCGGCACCAAGGTGCGCCTGTCGGCCGAGCATCGCGCCAATGTCGGCCAGGCGATCGAGCAAGGGATGAACGACAGCCTCTCGCGCATGGGCCGCGACCACGTCGATCTCTTCCAACTGCACAACCCGCTGGTTGCCAAGGACGCCGGCGACAAGCTCGCGATCGACATCGCCCTGAACGAAGTGGCACCGGCGCTGGAGAAGCTGAGGAAGGCGGGCAAGACGCGCTTCATCGGTTTCAGCGGCGTCGGTGAGACCGCGGCGCTGCACCGGGCCATCGATTCGAAGCTCTTCGATACCGTGCAGGTCGTCTACAACGCGCTCAACCCCAGTGCCGGCGGCGCCATGCCCAAAGGCGCACCCGGCCAGGACTATGGCCGCCTGCTGGAGAAGGCCAAGGCGGCCGACATGGGCACCATCATCATCCGCGCGCTGGCGGGCGGCGCCTTGTCCGGCACCGAGCAGCGGCATCCATTGGCCATGCAATCGGTCGATCCCATCGGCTCGGCGCGTGACTTCTCGGGCGACGTGGCGCGCGCCAGGCAGCTCGAGCCGCTGGTACGCGAAAGCAACTCGTCGAGCCTGACCGAGCTTGCAGAGCGCTTCGTCATTGCTCATCCCGCGGTATCGACCATGCTGGTGGGATACTCGACGCTCGATCACCTGGAGGCGGCGATTGCCGCGGTGGCCAAGGGACCTCTGCCGGAGGCGACGCTGGCGCGGATTGCTTGAATAAGCGCCTGCGTTCAGGCGAGGCGTCTAGCTGCGTCCCACCGCCGGCGGCACCGGCGTGAATGGACCGTTCAGCCGGTCGCGGTAGACAACCACGCCTTCCATGATGCGCTGCACGTAATTGCGCGTCTCACGGAAGGGGATCATCTCGATCCAGTCGACCATGTCGATCTTGCCGGTGCGCGGATCGCCCATCGTCTCCAGCCAGCGCGCCACGCGATTGGGGCCGGCATTGTAGGCGGCGGCCGCCAGCTCGTAGGAGCCGCCGAAGCGGCCCAGCATCTCGGCCAGATACCGGCTGCCGAGCTGAACGTTGTAGGCGGGATCGCGGGTGAGCTTGTCCTGGATGAAAGGCACGCGCAGGCGTTCCGCGACGTCGCGCGCCGTGCTCGGCAGCAACTGCATCAGGCCGAGTGCGCCGGAGGACGAGACCGCGGCGGCGTTGAACGCGCTTTCCTGGCGCGTCAAGGCCAGCGCCAGCGCGCGCTCGATCGCGCCGGTCGCGCCGAGCTCGACCATCGGGAAGGCGGCGTCGAACAGCACCACGCCGCTTTCGGCGCCACGGTGCGCCACGGTGATAGCGACATCGGGCCGCTTGAGCTCGAGGGCAAGCTGGGCCAGCAGCGCCGTTTCGCCGGGGGCGGTGATCATGCGCGCGAGCCTGAGAAGGAACGGGCGCGCGCGTTCATGGTCGCCGGCCTGGCCGAGATAGCGCGCCATGGTCACGAGTTCGCGGCTGCTCAGCGACTGGCGGTCGTTGTCGGAGGCGACAGGATCGGTCGGCAGCCGCACGGCCGTGCGTGGCAGCTTGCGGGCGGCGAGCTGGCCATAGAAGGTCTGGCCGAACGACGCGGCGCGGCCGTACCATTCGTTGGCTTCCGTGGCGCGGCTGGCGCTTTCATGAGCGCGGGCAAGCCAGTAGGCGGCGCGGCTCTTCCAGATGTCGCTCGTCACGCCGTCGTGCAGTGTCTGGAAATGCTTTTGCGCTTCAGTCGGCTTCTTTAAATGTCGCAGCGCGATCCAGCCGGCCAGGATTTCAGCCTCGGCGAAGGACACGCCTCGGGTGAGACCGTGGGGCACCACGACGGCGTAGGCATCCGCCGCTCGGCCGGCGGCCAGGAGATCGCGCGCGACCTGGTTGCGCTCGTTCCACCAGGCATCGTTCTGGTTGGCGACAGGCGCGGCGAGCAGTGCTCTTGCATCGTCCAGGCTGCCGGTGCGGCGCGCCCATTGTGTACGCTCGAGCTTGATTGCCGGGGTATCGAGCTGGGCCGGCGTCACGCCGCGCAGCAAGGCCGCCGCGTCCGCCGCGCGCGTCGCCATGGCCAGTCGCGCATTGGCGAGCGGCTGGTAGTCGGGCGGCAGTTTGGCCAGGAGCTCGCGGGCAACCTGCGGCTTTCCCTCGAGCATCAGGCGATCGAAGCGGGCGATGTGGGCGTCACCGCTCAGCAGATGGCCATAGCGGTTCAGAAACTCGGTCTCGTCGGCATTGCGGAAGGTGGCGCCGCGCCAGCTGTCGCCCGCGAACTTTTGCAGGTCGCCGGGGCTCGCTGCCTGAGCCGCCTCCATCCGGCGCATGTGGCCGGTGCTGGTGAGCGGCGGGAAGGCCGTGAAGTAGCGAAAGACCTCCTGGGGTGGCGTCGTGGGCAGGATCCTGTCTTCGGCCTGTCGGCGCAACACTTCGGGCTCCGGCCAGTCAGGCTGCTCGCGCAGGAAGCGCCAAGTCGCGGAGAAGGTGGCTTCGCCTTTTGGCCCGACTCGCAGGATGCTCCAGTCAACATAGCGGGCGAGCAGGGTGTGCCGGAAGTTGGCGACGGCGGCGCGGGCGTCGGCCCAGCGGCTTTCATCGACGGCTTTGACTGCGGCGGCGAGCGCGGCGGCCTCGGCCGGGGTCAGCGGCTTGGCTGCGCCGCTCGGCGCCTGAGCGGTCTCGGCGGACGCCGGTGCCGGGATGGTGACGGTATCTCCGTTGATCGGCTGAGCGGCTGCCGTTGGCGGGACCGAAGGCGTAGGCGCCGGCGTCGGTGCCGCCGTCGACCCGGCCTTAGGCACGCGGCGAATCCCGCTGTCGGGAGTGCCGCTGGCCGGGCCGGGAGACGCCGGGTCGCTGCTCGCCCCGCGCGGAATGGTGGCGCCGCCTTGTTGGGAATGGACGGGTTGCGCCGCGCTCAAGGCAGCGAGCACAAGGAGGGGGTAGAGAGGGGCTTTCACGCTAGGAATCGTAGGCAGGGAGTTGCGGCATCACAATGGCAAGTTGCTCACCTTGCCGGGAGAAGGTGTGAAGCCTAGACTGCCCGATCCAAGAAGAATCGGAGGGGAAAGCCATGTTCACCGGGTCGCTCGTCGCGCTGATCACCCCGTTCAAGAACGGATCGGTCGACGAGAAAGGCTTCGAGAAGTTCGTGGCCTGGCAGATCAAGGAAGGTACCGACGGGCTGGTTCCGTGCGGCACCACAGGCGAATCGCCCACGCTGTCCTATGAAGAGCACAAGCGGGTGATCGACATCTGCATCGCCACCGCCAAGGGATCCGGCGTGCCGGTCATCGCCGGCACCGGCTCGAACTCGACCGACGAGGCCATCGAGCTCACCAGGCATGCCAAACAGGCCGGCGCCGACGCCGCCATGCTGGTCGTGCCCTACTACAACAAGCCGACGCAGGAAGGGTTGTTCCAGCACTTCAAGGCGGTGGCCGAAGCCGTCGACATTCCGATCCTTCTCTACAACGTGCCGCCGCGCACCGGCGGCGACATGCAGGTCGATACGGTCGTTCGACTGTCGCAGGTCAAGAACATCATCGGCATCAAGGATGCGAGCTACGACATGGCGCGCCCGACCTTGACCAAGCTCAAGGCAAAGAAGGGTTTCCTGCAGCTCTCGGGCGAGGATGCGAGTGCGGTGGGTTTCCTGGCGCAGGGCGGCGACGGCTGCATTTCGGTGACCGCCAACGTGGCACCGCGGCTGTGCGGCGACATGCACGATGCCTGGAAGAAGCGCGATCTCGACAAGGTGTTCGAACTGCAGGACCGGCTGATGCCGCTGCACAAGGCGCTGTTCGTCGAGACCAGTCCGGCGCCGGTGAAGTACGCCTGCGAACTCATCGGCCAGGCGAGCGCCAAGCTTCGGCTGCCGCTGGTCGAGTGCACTGAGCCGACCAAGAAGCAGGTGCACGACGCCCTGGTCCATGCGGGCCTGATCAACTAGCTCCCTGTCGTTCTGAGCGCAGCGATCAGGATGGCGTACTGAGGACACGACAGTGGCGAAGAAACCGGAGCTGGACCGCAAGGTGGTGGCCCAGAACCGCAAGGCGCGGCACAACTACTTCATCGAGGAGGTCTTCGAGGCCGGCCTCGCATTGACCGGCACCGAAGTGAAATCGCTGCGCGGTGGGCGCAGCACGATCGCCGAATCCTACGTGACAGAGGAGGGTGGCGAGGCGTGGCTGGTCAACGCCAACATTCCGATCTACGCCTCGGGCAACCGCTTCAATCACGAACCGCGCCGGCCGCGCAAGCTGCTGCTGCATCGCAAGCAGATCAACAAGCTGATCGGCGCCATCCAGCGCGAGGGCCGCACCGTCGTGCCGCTCCAGGTCTATTTCAACCCGCGCGGCCGAGCCAAGATCGAGATCGCGCTGGTCACCGGCAAGCAGGCGCACGACAAGCGCCAGGCCATCAAGGACCGCGATTGGCAGCGCCAACGCTCGCGGCTGCTCAGTCACCGGCGCTAGCAGAGCGCGTCATGCTCCTCAACGAAGAACAGATCCTGATCCGCGACACCGCGCGCGCCTTTGCCCAGGAGAAGGTGGCGCCCCATGTGCGCGCCTGGGAGGCGGCAGGAGAGATCCCGCGCGCGCTGCTGCGCGAGATGGGCGAACTCGGCTTCATGGGCATGTGCGTGCCGGCCGAATGGGGCGGCGCCGAAGCCGGCATGGTCTCCTATGTGCTGGCGCTGGAGGAGATCGCGGCCGCCGACGGCGGACTCTCCACCGTGATGAGCGTCAACAATTCGCCCGATTGCGCCGCGTTGCTGGCCTACGGTTCGCCTGAACAGAAGGAGCGCTGGCTGAAGCCTCTCGCGAAAGGGGAAGTGCTGGGCGCCTTCTGCCTCACCGAACCGCAGGCGGGCTCCGATGCCTCCAACCTGAAGACTCGCGCAGAGCGGCGCGGCAACGGATGGGTGCTGAACGGCGTGAAGCAGTTCATCACCTCGGGCGGCTCGGCAGACATGGCGCTGGTCTTCGCCGTCACCGATCCGTCCGCATCCAAGCGCGGCATCTCCTGCTTCATCGTCCCGACGAAGTCACAGGGCTACCGCGTCGCCTCGATCGAGAAGAAATTGGGGCAGAAATCATCCGATACCTGCCAGATCGCCTTCGAGGACTGCACCGTCGGCGCCGATGCCATGCTCGGTCAGGAAGGCGAAGGCTATCGCATCGCGCTCGCCAACCTCGAGGCCGGACGCATCGGCATCGCAGCGCAGGCTGTCGGCATGGCCCGCGCCGCCTTCGAAGCGGCGCGAGCGTACGCAAACGAACGTGAATCCTTCGGCACCAAGATCGTCCACCACCAGGCGGTGCAGTTCCGGCTGGCCGACATGGCGACCAAGGTCACGGTGGCGCGCCAGATGGTGCTCCATGCGGCAACGTTGCGCGACGCTGGTCGTTCATGCCTCACCGAAGCCGCAATGGCTAAGCTATATGCGTCTGAGATGGCCGAGGAGGTGTGCTCGGCCGCTATTCAGATCCACGGCGGATACGGGTACGTATCGGACTACCTGGTGGAGAAGATCTGGCGAGATGTTCGCGTCTGCCAGATCTACGAAGGCACCAGCGACGTGCAGCGAATCCTGATCGGCCGCGGGTTATCAGCGTTGTAGTGCCCCCTGATCCCTTGTTCCCAGGTCTTTGCCGTGCGAGTATCAGCTGTTGTGAAGCCAAGAAGACCGCAGAAAGCGGTTTTGGGGAGAACAGGGGGAGCCGGGCGACGGATGGTCGGTCGTGCGCCGTAGAAATGTAGTAGTCGGTGCCATCGCCGCAGCCCTGCTGACGGCGACGGGCTTTGCTGTCGCCGAGGACAAGAACAAGCTGGCTGAAAAACCCAGGGAATTGGGAACCGTCCCGGCCCGATTCATTCACATGCAGACCGCCTTCAATCCGGCTCTTCCAGGCTCGGGCGAGGGCGTGCGGATTTTCACTCGCACTGTGAAGCACATGTCGGGTGGCTCGCTCGCCATCAAGATCGTCGAGCCCGGCCGCATCGCGCCTACCGCCGACATGCTGGACGCCATCATCAACGGCGACCTCGAAGCGGCCTTTACCTGGTCAGGCTATGCCGCGGCGAAGGCGCCCGTGTTCGGCGTTTTCGCCACCGTCCCGTTCGGCCCTGGACCCGAGGACATGACCTCGTGGATGCTCGAGGGCGACGGCAGCCGCATCCATCGCGAGGCCTACGAGAAGCTCGGCGTGGTCGGCATCCCCTGCGGCATCCAGGGCGCCAAGGGCGGCGGCTGGTTCCGAACCGAGCTCAATACCGCCGCTGACTTCAAGGGGCAGCGCCTGCGGTTCGGGCGCTTTGCTGGCGATGTCGTCGCGATGATGGGTGCCACCCAGGTGCCGCTGCCGCCGGGCGAGTTCTTCTACAAGCTTCAGCAGGGCACGGTGGATGGCGGCGAGATGTCGACGCCCGCCATCGACGCCGCACTCGGCTTCGACAAGCTCGGCTTGCCTTATTACATGCCGGGCTGGCAGCAGCCCTCGGCCGTGCTCGACTTCCTGATGCGAAAGGACAAGTGGGAAACTCTGCAGCCCATGCTGCGCATCCAGATCGAAACCGCCTGCCGCGCCAACATCGCCTGGATGTTGAGTCGCTCGCCGCATCTGCAGGGCACGGCGATGGAGAAGCTCAAGGCCTCGGGCGTCGTCATCAAGGAATGGTCGCCGGAGCTCCTGAAGGTGTTCCGGGCCAAGTCCGAGATTGTCCTGAAGGATCAGGCCGAGCGCGATCCCGACTTTGCCGCGGCCCTGGCCAACCAGCGCGCCTTCATCGGCCAGAGCATCGACTGGCGAAAGATGTCGCGTCTGCCCTGATCGTTGTCCAAGGAACCGGACGCCGTCATCCCGAGCGAAGCCACCCGAAGGGCGGCGCAGTCGAGGGACCTGCTCTTGCCGACACATTAACGGAAAAGATCCCGCTTCGGCTCGCCGCGCTCGGCTCCGGTCGGGACGACGGCGATGGGGCCCTTGCACCCCGCGCACCGTCCGGGCAGTTTGGCCCGGCATGACCATCCTTTCCTCCCAGGTCGACACCCGCTCCGACACGTTCAAGCGCAACGTCGAGGCGATGCGCGCCCTGGTCGCCGACCTGAAAGCCCGTACCGACAAGATCCGCCTCGGCGGCGGCGAGGAATCCCGCAAGCGCCATGTCGCGCGCGGCAAGCTCCTGCCGCGCGAGCGCGTGCGGGCGCTGCTCGATCCCGGGTCGCCCTTCCTCGAACTGTCGCCCCTGGCGGCGATGGACATGTACGACAACGAAGCGCCCGGCTCGGGCGTCATCACCGGCGTTGGCCGGGTGAGCGGCGTCGAATGCGTGATCGTCTGCAACGACGCCACGGTGAAGGGCGGCACCTACTATCCGATGACGGTTAAGAAGCACCTCCGGGCCCAGGAAGTGGCGATGGAGAACCGTCTGCCCTGCATCTACCTGGTCGATTCCGGGGGCGCCAACCTGCCGCAATGGCCGGAAGTCTTCCCGGACAAGACCCATTTCGGCCGCATCTTCTACAACCAGGCCAACATGTCGGCCCAGGGCATCCCGCAGATCGCGGTGGTCATGGGCTCGTGCACCGCGGGCGGGGCCTACGTGCCGGCGATGAGCGACGAGACCATCATCGTGCGCAAGCAGGGCACGATCTTTTTGGCCGGTCCGCCGCTCGTCAAGGCCGCCATCGGCGAGATCGTCAGCGCCGAGGACCTGGGAGGCGCCGACGTCCATGCCCGCACCTCGGGCGTCGCCGACCACTATGCCCACAATGACAGCCATGCGCTCGGCATGGCGCGGCGCATCGTGGCCAACCTCAATTGGAAGAAGAACCCGTCGGCATCGTTGATCGCGCCGCGTGAGCCGAAATACGCCGCCGAGGAACTCTATGGCGTCGTGCCGCCCGACAGCCGCACGCCCTACGACATGCGGGAGGTGATCGCCCGGCTGGTCGACGGCAGCGAGCTCGACGAATTCAAGCATCTCTACGGGACCACCATCGTCACCGGTTTCGCCCGCATCTGGGGCCATCCGGTCGGCGTGGTCGCCAACAACGGCATCCTGTTCAATGAATCGGCGCTGAAGGCTGCCCACTTCATCGAATTGTGCGGCCAGCGCGGCATCCCGTTGCTGTTCCTGCAGAACATCACGGGCTTCATGGTTGGCCGCAAGTACGAGGCGGGCGGCATCGCCCGCGACGGTGCCAAGATGGTGACGGCGGTCTCGACCGTGGCGGTACCGAAGTTCACGGTGATCGTCGGCGGCAGCTATGGCGCCGGCAACTATGGCATGTGCGGCCGCGCCTACAGCCCGCGCTTCCTGTGGATGTGGCCAAGCTCGCGCATCTCGGTGATGGGCGGCGAACAGGCGGCGAGCGTGCTCGCCACCGTGCGGCGCGACAACATCGAGGCGCGCGGCAGCACTTGGCCCAAGGAAGAGGAAGAAGCCTTCAAGCAGCCGATCCGCGAGCAGTACGACCGCGAAGGCCATCCGTACTACGCCACCGCGCGGATCTGGGACGACGGCATCCTCGATCCGGTCGACACGCGGATGGCGCTGGCGCTCGGCCTGTCGGCGGCGATGAACCAGCCGATCGGTCCGACCAGGTTCGGCGTCTTCCGGATGTAGCCGATGAGCGCGACGGTAAAGACGACGGTGGCGGACGGCGTGGCCCGGCTCACGCTCAACCGGCCTGACGAGATGAACTCGTTCGACGGCGACACGGCGCGCGCCATCATCGATGCCGTCCATGGCTTTGCCGAGAGCGACCGCGTCCGCGTGCTGGTGCTGGACAGCGAAGGCAGGGCGTTCTCGGCCGGCGGTGACTTCAACTGGGTGCTGACCTGGCCCGGTCTCGACGCCATCACCCGCCGCGTCGGCGCCGACGCCATGATGGGTGCCGTCCAGGCAGTCTACGATTTCCCCAAGCCTTCCATTGCGCGCGTCCATGCTGCCGCCGTCGGCGGCGGCATCGGGCTCATGCTGGCCTGCGACTTCGCGATCGCCGCCTCGTCGGCGCGCTTTGGCTTGACGTCGGTGCGGAACGGGCTTCTGGCCGGCATCGCCATCCCCGTACTGATCGAGGCGGTCGGACCGAGGCTGGCACGCCAGCTGCTGATGCATGGCGGGCTGTTCGACTCCGAGACAGCGTTGCGAATCGGTCTGGTCGACCAGGTAGTCGCGGCCGAGGAACTCGACCAGACCGTGGCGGCGCTGGCGCGCGAGCTGATGCTGGGCGCGCCGTCGGTGCAGCGGCTGATCAAGGAGCTGGTCCCCGAGCTCGATGCGCGGCGGCACGACGACGAGGCGGCGGACCTGATCGGCGAACATGTCGCCGCTCAGTGCACGACCGAGGAAGCGCTGGAAGGCATGCGGGCTTTTTTGGGCA
Organism: uncultured Rhodospirillales bacterium; assembly: GCA_902825855.1. GTDB lineage: Bacteria > Pseudomonadota > Alphaproteobacteria > Reyranellales > Reyranellaceae > Reyranella. Next base: position 19,843 of record CADECW010000034.1, read on the forward strand.
AGCGCAAGCCAGGGTGGGCGAGCTGATGTTTTCCAAGATCCTGATCGCCAATCGCGGCGAGATCGCCTGTCGAGTCATCAAGACCGCGCAGCGCCTCGGAATCAAGACGGTGGCCGTCTACTCCGACGCCGACCGCGACGCCCGTCACGTTGCCCTGGCGGATGAGGCCGTACACATCGGCCCGGCGCCGGCGCGGGAAAGCTACCTGGTCGCCGACAAGATCATTGCCGCGGCAAGGCATACCGGCGCCGAGGCGATCCATCCGGGCTACGGCTTCCTGTCGGAGAATGCCGGCTTCGCCGAGGCCTGTGCCAAGGCCGGTATCGTCTTCATCGGCCCGCCGCCCTCGGCTATCCACGCCATGGGCTCCAAGAGCGAAGCCAAGAAGATCATGGAGAAGGCCAAGGTACCGCTGGTGCCGGGCTATCACGGTGACGATCAGTCGCCTGAGCTGCTGGCGAAGGAAGCGGCGCGCATCGGTTTTCCCGTGCTGATCAAGGCGTCGGCCGGCGGCGGCGGCAAGGGCATGCGCGTGGTCGAGGAGGCGGCAAAGTTCGCCGATGCTCTGGCCGGCGCCAAGCGCGAGGCCAAGGCCTCGTTCGCCGACGATCACGTATTGGTCGAGAAGTACCTGACACGGCCGCGCCACATCGAAATCCAGGTCTTCGCCGACAGCCACCGCAACTGCCTCTATCTCTTCGAGCGCGACTGCTCGATCCAGCGTCGCCACCAGAAGGTGATCGAGGAAGCGCCAGCGCCCAACATGGATCCAGAGCGCCGCAAGGCGATGGGCGAGGCGGCCGTCGCGGCCGCCAAGGCGATCGGCTACCAGGGCGCCGGCACGGTCGAGTTCATCGCCAACCAGGACGGCACCTTCTACTTCATGGAGATGAACACCCGCCTGCAGGTCGAGCATCCGGTCACCGAGGCGATCACCGGCCAGGATTTGGTCGAATGGCAGCTCGTGGTCGCGGCGGGCGGAAAGCTGCCGCTGACGCAGGAGGAACTCGGCATCGAAGGTCACGCCGTCGAGGTGCGTCTCTACGCCGAGGATCCCAGCCGCAACTTCCTGCCGTCGACGGGCGTGCTGGTTCATCTCCGTTTGCCGGAAGAGGGACCGCATGTGCGCGTCGATACCGGCGTGCGCCAGGGCGACACCGTCACACCGTTCTACGACCCGATGATCGCCAAGGTCATCGTGCACGACCGTGATCGGACGTCGGCGCTGCGCCGCATGGCGGCGTTGATGGGCGAGACCGAGGTGGTCGGCGTCACGACCAATGCGGCGCTCCTGAAGGCGCTGTGCTCGCATCCGGCGTTCGTTGGCGGCGAGGTCGATACCGGCTTCATCGAGCGCCATCACGCTACGCTGTTCGCCAAGCCCGCGCCGGCCGGCGATCGCACTCTCGCCATTGCCACGCTGGGGCGTCTGCTCGAATGGGATCCGTCGCTGCCTTCGAATGATCCGTGGGACCAGCGCAGCGGCTTTCGCCTGCTCGACGAGGGCCATGACGATGTGCGCTGGAAGGACGGCGAGCGCGAAGTGACCGTGATTGCCCGCCGTCGGCGCGACGGGACGATCGGCCTGGTGTTGCCTGGCGGCACGATCGAGGCGCGCGTGCGGCAGGGCGAGGATGGCCGCCTGGCCATCCGGTTGGGTAACGATGCGTTCAAGGCCGACGTGGTGCGCCGCCTTACAGCGGACGGCGTCGACTATGTGGTGTTCGTCGATGGCGCCAGCCGGACGCTGCGGCTGGTCGATCCGCTCGACGTCACGCAGTACGAGGCGACAGCCTCGGGGGAGGGCGCGGTAAAGGCGCCGCTGCCGGGCAAGATCATCGACCTGCGCGTGAAGGCCGGCGACAAGGTGAGCAAGGGCCAGCCCCTGCTTGTGCTCGAGGCGATGAAGATGGAGCACACCCTGGCCGCACCCGCGGACGGTACGGTCAAGACGGTACGCTATGCGGTCGGCGAGCAGGTGGTCGAGGGGGCAGAACTGGTGGAGTTCGAAGCCGGCTGACATGGGCGGGCGGGACCGTACGGGAGGATCGCCATGGGCAAGTTCATCGTCGAACCGCACTTTCGACTGCAGGAATGGGTGGCCGAGGAGAAAGGCTACTTTCGTGCCGAGGGACTCGACTACGAGTTCCGCGAGCTGATCCGATCGACTGCCGGCCAGCATCACAACAAGGGTTCGTCCGGTGCTTTCCAGAGCATCGAGAAAGGCCGCGAGGCCGACGTGAGTTGCGCCTGCCACTGGACCGTCGCGGTGGCGGCGTCCAACGGGCATGCCCGGCTCTACGCCGATGCCTATTCGGTGGCGCCCGCCGGCATCTTCGTGCCGGCCGACTCGCCGATCCGCACGCCCGAGGATCTGGCCGGCGTGCCGATCTCGGTGGGCTTTCAGTCGGGCAGCCACTATTCCACGATCCAGGCGCTGGAGCAGTACCTGCCGCGCGACAAGATCAATCTCACCTTCGAGGACGGCATGCTGTTTCGCCGCCTCGAGCTTTTGATCGACGGCAAGAGTCGGGCGGCAGCTCTGTTCAGCGGGCCCTACTACCTGGTCGAGCAGCTCGGGTTCCGCAAGGTGATCGACACGACCTTCATGATCGCCGCCATGATCAACGGGGCGCCCGATCCCGAGGATATCCGTCGCTACTTCCGTGCGCTCAAGCGGGCGCAGCGCGACATCGACCTCAGGCCAGAGCTCTATACCCACTACTACGGGAACGAGTTCCCCGAGCGCTGGCACGCGATGATGGACACGCGGCGCTGGGGTCCGGGCGAGCGCATCGTCTTCGAGCCGTACTCGCGGCAAGCCTACGAACAGTCGTTCGACTGGATCGCCCGGCATGAGATCTTTGCCGAAGGCCGCATGGGCTCGGGCGACTACGACAAGGCGACGGTTTCGTTCTCCGGCTGATTTGGCGGGGCGCGCCGCTCCAATTCGGCGCTCAGCCTCGTCCCGCGCTCAGCACTGCGTTCAGGATCAGGGCGCCGAATGTCGCCGTGCCGATGCCGCCCAGGGCAAACTCGCCGAAGCTCAGCGTGAACTCGCCGGTGCCCAGCACCAGCGTGACGGCGGCCACGATCATGTTGCGGCTGTCGGTGAAGTCGACCTTGTTGTCGACCCAGATTCGCGCGCCGGCGATGGCGATCAGGCCGAAGATCACGATGCTGACGCCGCCCATTGCCGGCAACGGGATGGTGTGGATCAACGCGCCGAACTTGGGCGAGAAGCCCAGGAGGATGGCGACCAGAGCTGCCACCACGAAGAGTGCCGTCGAGTAGATGCGCGTCGCCGCCATGACGCCGATATTCTCGGCGTAGGTGGTCACGCCGCTGCCGCCCACGCTGCCCGACACCATGGTGGCAATGCCGTCGCCGATGAAGGCGCGCCCGAGCCACGGGCCCATGTCGCGGCCGGTCATGGCGCCAACCGCCTTCAGGTGCCCCAGATTCTCCGCCACCAGGATCAGCGCCACCGGGACGATCAGGGTGATCGCCCGCATCTCGAACACCGGCGCTTCGAACTTCGGCAGACCGAGCCACGCCGCCTGCTCGATCAGCTTGAAGTCGATCGGCTTGCCCCACCCCAGGCCGTTGGTAAGCACGGCATAGAACGCCGTCGACAGGACCAGGCCGACCAGGATCAGCAGCCGGCGCATCAGGCCGCGGCTGTAGACCGCCACCAGTGCGATGGCGAAGAACGTGGCGGCCTGGATCCAGGCGTCGAAGTTCGTCGGCCCCATGGTCTTGATGGGCAGCGAGGCGAGGTTCAGGCCTATGACCGCCACCACCGAACCGGTGACGACGGGTGGCATCAACCGCTCGATCCAGCCCGTGCTGGTCGCCGTCACGATCAGCCCTATCGCGGCATAGACGGCGCCGCAGACGACGATGCCGCCGAGCGCCACGCCTATGTTGGGGTTGGGGCCGCCCTGGCCGGCATAGCCGGTGGCGGTGATGACCACGGCGATGAAGGCGAAGGACGAGCTGAGATAGCTCGGCACCCGGCCGCCGACGGCGACGAAGAAGATCAGCGTGCCGACGCCGCTCATCAGAACCGCGACGTTGGCGTCGAAGCCCATCAGCATCGGGCACAGCACAGTCCCGCCGAACATCGCCACGACATGCTGGATACCCAGCGCCGCGGTTTGCGACCATGGCAGCCGCTCTTCCGGCGCCACGACGATGCCGTCGGCCGGCTGCTTCAGCTTCCAGGAAAGCAAGGTGCCCGAGCCCCCGTCTTTAAGGTTCCTCTGACCCTATCGGGGCAAGCCTACCCGCGTCATCCCGAGCCAAGCTCCCCAGGGCGGGATGACGGTGAAATTATTTCCCGTCATCCCGAGCGAAGCCGCTCGAAGGGCGGCGCAGTCGAGGGACCTCTTCTTGTCGACGCATGTACAGAACAGGACCCTTCGCATCGCTGCGCCCGGCTCCGGTCGGGATGACGGGGCGCGAGCCTCAGTTCACGACCACCTTGCGATAGAGGTGCCAGGTGGCATGTCCGAGGATGGGCAGGATGATGGCGAGCCCCACCAGCAGCGGAATCGCGCCGATCACCAGGCCGGCCGCAATGATCAGGCCCCATGCCGCCATCGGCCCGGGGTTCTCGCGCACGGCGCGGAACGAGGTCGCCACCGCCTGGCGCACGCCGACATTTCGGTCGAGCAGGAGCGGGAAGGAGACGACGCTGATCGCCAGCACCAGCAGGGCGAACAGGAAGCCCACGCCGACACCGACGATCACCATCGTCCAGCCTTGCGGCGTGGTCACGGCGTCACGCGCGAAGGCGATTGCGGAGACCGGTTGATCGGGTCCGAGGGTTACGGTGTAGATGAAGTTGGCGGCCGCCAGCCACAGCGCGAACAGGCCGAACAGCACCAGGCCGAGCGTCATCACCGAGCCGATGGCCGGCGAGCGCACGACGGCGAATGCATCGGCCCAGCCGGTAGCGGTGCCGAGTTCGCGGCGGCGGCTCATCTCATAGAGGCCGACACCGAACAGGGGCGCGATCAGCGCAAAGCCAGAGACCAGCGGGAAGATCAACGGCAGCATCCCGTAGTCGAAGGCGAAGCGCGAGATGATCAGGCCGGCGACCGGATAGATCATGCACAGAAAAATGACGTCGGTGCGGCAGGCACCGAAGTCTCGCGCACCCTGGCGCAGGGCCTCGCGGAGGTCGGAGAGCCCGACCTTGCGCACGACCGGGGGCGCCATTTCGCGTGCCTCCCAGGCGCCGTCCATGGTGCTGGCGGCCGAGCCGATGGCCTGTCCGGTTTCCTTGAGGCGATCCCAACCCCATTCGATGGGGTTCCTGACATGGGGCTGCACGGCCATGATTGTCTCCTTCCTAACGATCGTTGGAAGGTCGCGGCTCAAGTGTGGCGTCCAGTCGTGGCACTGACATCAGTCCAACTCGTCGGCCACCTAGAGCCGCGATCCGCCACGGGGGAAGTCTACGCCGATTGGCGGCAGATGTAAGGCCTCATGGCGGTGTCCTGTGAAATTGGGGCACTGCCATGCGCCGTTACTCGGCCCAGTTTGGGCCTGGGCCAAAGCACCACCAAGGTCATTGGGACAGGGGCTCGTTTCCCGAGAGGTTGAGCAGCAATCCACCGGTAAGCAAGGGCCCAGGATGGAAGATGGGCTTACAGGCTACGCGAAGTTCCTGGCCGCGGGCCGAGTTGCTTCGGCCTCTCTGCCGGTCGCCTGGCGTGATATCCGGCAACACGGCTGCCCGAAGCGGCATCTTTGTTTGGAGGAATCAAAGCTCGAGGCTTTGGCGACCAAAGCCCGTGAAACTCGTTCGCAGCAAAACCCGCTGGTAGTTATGCGTATATGCACGATGAGTGTTCTTGGGAGCGGGGTTAAGCTTGCAGTCATGCTACGCCGTCACAGGCCGCTGATTGACCCCGAAACGCAGGGTGCCGTGGTTGCGATCCTGCTGGTCGCAATAGTCGTTGCAGCCATGGTCGTTGTGTTTTGGGGAGTGCACCCCTAGCGAGCGCGCCGATTTCGCAGTCCTGCCCGTGCGCACCACGGGCGTCGTCCTCATGTCCTCCCCGAAGACAGGGAGGACATGAAGGGGTGAGCCTAGTTCAAAAATTTCAGGTACTGGCCGACGAAGTCGCAGCCGACGTCCTTGGAATACGCTTCGATCAGCTTCTTGGTGATAGGCCCGGGCGTCTTGCCGTCAGCGACAGGTCCGCCGTTGAAGCTCCTCACCGGCAGGATGCAGAGGCTGGTCGAGGTCAGGAACATTTCCTCGGCGTTGGCAGCATCGAACAGGTCGATATCGCCCGCCGTGCACTTGATGCCGAGCCGCGTGGCCATGTCGATGGTCATCTGGCGGCTGACACCCGGCAGCACATACCGTTCGGACGGCGTGAACAGTTCGCCCTCGCGCACGATGAAGATGTTGCTGCCCAGGCCCTCGGCGAGATTGCCGTGCTCGTCCAGGAGGATCGCCCAGGCATTGGGGTTCAGTGCCTTCACCGGCTTCTCGGCGACGATCATGTTGAGGTAGTTGTGCGTCTTGGCGCGCGGCGAGAGCATCGACGGCGCCGTGCGGCGCACGGTCGTGGTGATGACCTCCGCGCCGTCACGGTACAACGGCGCGCGCGCCTTCAGCGGCAGCGGCAGAACCTCGATCACGACGTTGGGGCCAGTGTGGTCCCAGCCCTCGTCGCCCACGGCATCGACGCCGCGGCTGACGCGCTGGCCGACCCACCAGTCGCCGACGGCGGGCCGCAGATGCTCGTTGCGCGCCACGACCTCCTCGCTGTGCGCCACCATTTCCTTCGGGCCGATGCCGGGATCGATCTGCAGGTAGCGCAGGGAACGGTAGAAGCGGTCGATATGCTCCTTCAGCCGGAACGGCTTGCCCTCGAACGTGCGGGTCATGTCGAAGGCGCCGTCGCCGTACTTCCAGCTACGGTCGCGGAACGGGATCATGACCTGGCCTTCCGGCATGAAATTGCCGTTGAACCAGGCGATGCGTTGATTGCTGAGCTGCTGGGCCATGCCGTTCTCCATTGCTGGACGTAGTCGTATTGCCGGAATGCCACCGTATCATCGGCGAGTTGGGCGACGTAGGACAGGGGTAGATCGGTATCGTTCTCGATTTCCCGGCGGGCTGCAACCGCATCGCGGGCCTGCCAGGCACCAATGATGCGAGGGGCACACGGACAGACCGATTGCGTGCGTTGATGCCCCCAGTTCGCGACATTAGAGTTCTCGCGATCACAGATCTCGGTGAGCGAAGCATGCGCCGTTACGACAAGTCGATCGAACTCTACACCCGGACGAAACGGCATCTCGCCGGAGGCGTCAGCAGCAACGTGCGCTACGCCAGCACGCCGGTGCCGCTCTTCTTCACCCGCGGCGAGGGCGCGCGGCTGTACGACGTCGATGGCAACGTCTATATCGACTATGTCCTGGGCAACGGCCCCGCGATCCTGGGTCATGCGCCGCGGCCGGTCATCGAGGCGGTGGCGCAGAGCCTGGCCGACGGCCAGGTCTACGCGGCCCAGCATCCGCGCGAGACCGAGCTGGCCGAGCGCCTGTGTCGCCTGTTGCCCGGGGCCGAGGTCGTGCGCTTCGCCACGTCCGGCACCGAGGCCGTCCTCATGGCGATGCGGCTTGCCCGCGCCTTCACCGGCCGCGACAAGATCCTGAAGTTCGAAGGCCACTATCACGGCTGGAGCGACCAGGCCTACATCAGCGCGCGGCCGTCACTGAACGAGGCGGGGCCGGCCGGCGAACCGGTGCCGGTCGCGGGATCGCCCGGCATCCCGGCAAGCGTGCTGCAGGACGTCGTGGTCGCCGGCTGGAACGACCTGGCCGCTGTTGAGGCCGCATTCGAGCGCCATCCTGGCCAGATCGCCGCCGTCATCATGGAGCCGGTGATGGTGAATGGCGGCGCCGTGGTGGCCGAGGCGGGCTATCTCGCGGCCGTGCGCGATCTCTGCCGCCACAAGGGGTCGCTGTTCATCTGTGACGAAGTCATCACCGGCTTCCGCGTCGGCCTGCGCGGAGCGCAGGGACGGTTCGGCGTGACAGCCGACCTCGCAGTCTACGCCAAGGCCGTCGCAGCGGGCTTTCCGCTTGCCATGGTCGCCGGTCGGCGCGACGTCATGGATACGCTTTTGGACAAGGGCGTGATGCATGGCGGCACCTACAACGGCAATGTGCAGAGCATGGCGGCCGCCAACGCCGCCCTCGACGAGCTGGGGCGCGACGACGGCGCGGTCTATCGCGACCTGGAGCGGCGCGGCACGCGGCTGATGCAGGGCCTTGCAGCGCTGGCCGGCAAGCATCGCCTGCCGATGCGCGTGCAGGGGTTGCCGGCGATCTTCCAGGTCTTCTTCGGCGGTGGCCCGGCGCTGCGCAACTACCGCGAGACCGACGCCTGCGACCGCGACGCCATCCTCGCTTTCCATCACGCGCTGCAGGAGGAGGGCGTTCGCATCAACCAGGCGGGCAAGTGGTTCCTGTCGACGGCGCACGACGATGCCATCATCGACGAGTCGCTGGCCGCGGCCGATCGCGCCATGGCAGCGCTGTGATGAGCGACGTCGCCTCGAGGGCCACCTCTCTCGCACACTCGATCGGCCCTGCTAGAAGTATCGCAGCATTTCGGAGGAAACGATGAACTATCCGAGGCAAGTGCGACTGGTTGAGGTAGGACCGCGCGATGGCCTGCAGAACGAGGCCAGGCCGGTGCCGGTCGAGGCAAAGGTCGCGCTGATCGATGCTCTCTCGGCGGCGGGCCATTCCGCTGTCGAGGCGGGCAGTTTCGTGTCGCCCAAGTGGGTCCCGCAAATGGCCAGTACCGATGAGGTCATGACACGCATCAAGCGCGAGCCGGGCGTCCGCTATCCTGTGCTGGTGCCCAACAAGCAGGGCATGAACAGCGCCATCGAAGCCAAATGCGAGGAGATCGCCATTTTCACCGCGGCTTCGGAGGCCTTCTGCCGCAAGAACACGAACTGTTCCATCGATGAAAGCTTCGCCCGCTTCGAGCCTGTGATGGAGGCGGCGCAGAAGCACGACATCAAGGTTCGGGGCTACGTCTCGACCGTGATCGCTTGCCCCTATGACGGAAAAGTCGCGCCGGCCAAGGTTGCCGAAGTTTCAGAACGGCTGTGGCGCATGGGCTGCTACGAGGTCTCGCTGGGAGACACGATAGGAGTCGGCACTCCCGGCGAATGCGTCGCAATGATCGACGCGGTTGCGGAGAAGGTGCCGCGGGAGAAGATTGCGGCGCATTTCCACGACACCTACGGCCAGTCGCTGGCCAACATCCTGGCGGTGATGGAGCGCGGCATCGCCGTGTTCGATACTGCCGTTGCCGGGCTCGGCGGTTGTCCCTATGCCAAGGGCGCCTCGGGCAATGTCGGGACCGAGGACGTGATCTATCTGATGAACGGGCTCCGCATCGAGCATGGCGTCGACCTCGACGCCATTGCGCGGGCAGGCCGTGAGATCTGCCTGGCCCTCGGCCGCGAGCCTGCCTCGAAGGTCGCGCAGGCCTTGAAGGCGAAAGCGGCATGATCCCGGCCTGGACCGTGGGCCGGAGAGTGCAATATCGTGGAGCGGGAGGATCTGCTCGACCATGACCACGATCGAAGCCTTTCGTTCCAGCGTGTCGGCGGCGGCGCCGCCGGCCGATGCCGGACCTGCCCTGCAGGCTCTGTGGTGGGCACTGCGCGGCGATTGGAACCGCGCCCACCAGTGCGTGCAACAGCATGAAGGCGAGGCCGACTGCGACTGGGTGCACGCCCATCTGCATCGCCAGGAAGGCGACATGAGCAACGCCGGCGGCTGGTACCGTCGCGCCGGCAAGCCGGTGTGCGACCTGTCGCTGCAGGACGAGTGGAGCCTGATCGCCGGCGAGATGCTGGCGCGCAACAGCCAGCAGTAACGCACGAACGTTCAAGACCTCGGACGCGACAACCGCGATATCGAGGTCATGGATGGTCTGTCCGGTTTTCTTCTCGCCGCCCTCGCCCTGACCGGAAGCCCCGGTCCGGCGACGCTCAGCCTCACGGCAACCGGGGCAGCCTTCGGCGCTGGCCGGGGCATGGCTTATCTCGCCGGCATCGTCGTCGGCATGATGCTGGTCATGGCCGCGGTGGCGGCCGGCCTGGTCGGACTGCTGATGGCCGTGCCCGGCGCCACTCCCGTCGTCACCGTGCTTGCGGGGGCCTATTTCCTCTACCTCGCCTGGCGCATCGCCATGGCGCCGCCATTGAGCGATGACGGCGCCCGGCGCCATGCTCCCACCTTCATCGCAGGCTTGGCGTTGTCGCTGGTCAATCCCAAGGGCTACGCCGCCATGGCGGCGCTCTATTCCGGCTTCGCGCTGGTGCCCGACCGGGTAGGGGCGGATGCCGCGGTCAAGATGGCGGTGCTGACCGTGATCATCTTCGCAGTGAATGTCGCCTGGCTGCTGGCGGGGGCTGGCCTCACGCGGTTCTTCCGCGAGCCGCGCAGCAACCGGCTGATCAACATTGCCTTTGCCGCGCTGCTGGTCGCCTCGGCGGTATTCGCCGTTGTCTAGCGGCTTGGGGGCCATACGGTGCGAAAAACTCCCGACGACGAAACTGGCGCTCGTAACCATAGTCCTTGACAGATTCATACTTCAGTTATATTTTCGGGCCCCTGCACTGTTCCCGTGCTACCGCTCTTTGCATTGTTGAATCCGAAACCAGAAGGAGTGCGACCGATACCCTTGCGAGAGGAGCGGCCGGACCATCACGCACTGGCTGGTCGATTCGGGCCCTCGCTCACACCGAAAAGTGGTAGCGCAATTAGCGTAACTGTCTGAATGCCTCGCCCGGCGCCGAACCGCCGGCAGGTCAAACCCGCGAAAACCTCTATGACGAGGTATCAGCGTCTTTCGACGATGCGCACTGTGACGGCACTGGAATGTCCGGCCTCGTCGACGACGGCGACGCGTACAAGGCCAGGACCGTCGGGCACCCAGTTCGTGGTGTCTATCGGACGGCCATCGATCAGCCAGCGCAGGCTGCCCCTGCCGCCCTTGGCAGTGAGCGGCACGGCCTCGCTGGCAGCGAGCTCGATGCGGGCGTCGGCCGGCGGGTAGGCGATGCGCAGGCTGCCCGGTTCGGCGGTCGGCCCCAGCGAGCGCATGCGCACTGGCAGATCGCGCCACGAGGCGACGCGGAGAACGTCGGGCGGCGGCGGCTTCGCGATGTTGTCCTCCGCCGGCAGGCGGCTAAATGCCTTGAACAGGACGGGCAGGGCGGCGTGGCGACCGAGCTGGCCCGGCCGCGACGTGCCGTCGGCATGGCCGACCCACACGACGACCGTCCAGTTGGCGCTGTAACCGGCGGCCCAGGCATCGCGGAAACCGGCCGACGTGCCGGTCTTGAAAGCGATGCGGCGCTCGCGCAGGCCGACCGGGAGATTGGCGAAGCCGTCGGGCAGCGGCGCCTCGGCGAGCACGTCGCCGACGTACCAGACTGCCGCCGGCCCGATCAGGCGCACGGGCTGCCGCGCGGCGCGGTCGCGGCGGATCGTGGGTGGCGCGAACGCGCCGTCGCGCGCCAGCCCCGCATAGAGCCCGGCCATCTCGAGCGGCGAGACGGTGGCGCTGCCAAGCGCAATGCCCAGCGACGCGCCAGTATCACCGGGCGGCAGGCCGGGGGCCACGCCCGCCGTGCGCAAGGTCGACAGGAATCGCTGCGGCCCGACCTTCTCCAGCGCCAGCACCGCCGGCACGTTGAGAGACTGCTGCAGGGCGCGGCGCACGGTGACGGAGCCCTGGTGGTCGCGGTCGAAGTTCCGCGGCAGCCAGTCGCGGAAGCGCACCGGAACGTCTTCGATCTGCGATTCCGGATGAAGCGTGCGGTCGTCGAACGCCATGGCGTAGATCAACGGCTTCAGCGCGGAGCCCGGCGAGCGATGCGCCCGTACCAGGTCGACCTGGCCGGCGCGCCCGAAGTAATCCGACCCGCCCTGCCAGGCGACGACGGTGCCCGTGCGATTGTCGACCGCGACGATGGCAATGTCCGGCCGGTCGGCGATGCGGCCGCGCTCCTCGCGCGCGAGCTGGAGCATGGCCGCCTGAAGCTCGAAGCGGATGGTCGTCGGCACGAGGGTGCCCGGCGACTGGGCGGCAAGCCAAGCCGAGAGATGGGGCGCGTGCAGCGGCATGGCGAGCCGACGGCTGGGTACCGGTCGGGTCGATGCGAGGTCCGCCAAGGACGCGTCGATCACTCCGTGCTGCAACCCGCGCTCGAGCACGCGCTCGCGCGCGGCCTGAGCCGCGGCGGGCGATCGGTCGGGCCGGCGGCGCTCGGGCGATTGCGGGATGGCGACCAGGAGGGCCGCCTCGGCGGCGTTGAGGTGCCTGGGCTCCTTGCCGAAATAGGCGAACGAAGCAGCGCGCACCCCCTCGAGGTTGCCGCCCATCGGCGCCAGGGTGAGGTAGATGCCCAGCACCTCGCGCTTGGAATACCGCCATTCCAGCTGCAGGGCGCGCGCGGACTGCAGCAGCTTGGTGCCGAGCGTGCGCCGCGGCCCGATCCGGAAGAACTCGGGCTCGAGGAGCCGCGCGGCCTGCATGGAAAGCGTGCTGGCACCCGAGACGATGCGGCCGCGGCTGATCCACTGCTCGGCGGCACGAACGGCGGCAAGGGGATCGACGCCCCAGTGGCCATCGAAACGGCGATCCTCATAGGCCTTGAGCATGGCGACATAGACCGGGTCGACGTCGTCGACCACCGTCCTGAGCCGCCACTTGCCGTCGGCGGTGGTGAAGGCGCGCAGGAGGCGGCCATTCGCATCGACGATCTCCGTCGACCGGTCGTCGTAGCGCGCGAGGTTGGGCGGGAAGAGCCGGTCGAGCGCCAATGCGGTTGCCGCCAATGAACACGCGGCGAGAACGAAGCCGATCAATAGACCACGCACCTTCCCCCCCAGCGAAGCCGGGGAGGTGTCGCCGCCGTACTGCGACGGTGGAGGCATGGTCCTGGATCCGGCGGTGCGCATCGCCTCTACCGTGGTGCGATCTCGACGCGGCCCATGGCGGTGCGGCCATAGACCCGCGGGGCGTACATGTCGGACACGTTCGTGGCCGGCAGGGCGAAGCTGCCGGGGGTCACGGCGCGCACGATGTAGGCGACATGGTAGGAGTTGATGCTGCGCTTCATGTCCTCATCGGAATCCCACCACGAGCGGTAGGTGCGCCGGCCGAGGTCGAACGAGGCGAAGAAGCGGTCGTCGCGGCCTTCGGCGATGCGCGTCTCGCTGAGCTTGGGCAGGAAGGCGAAGGATTTGGCCTTCTCCTCGGTCAGCACCGTCTCGATCTCGAAGCCGGCCGGCAGCAGGTCGAGCAGCGCCGCTTCGTGGTAACCACCCTCGATGTTGCGGCCGCTGATCGACACGATCAGCCGGTCGTTCTGGCGCAGGCGGCGCAGATCGGCACGGCGGCCCTCCAGCGTCAGGAACTCGCGCTGCACGCTCAGCCCCTGAGTGGCGGCGGGCATCGGCTCGGTGGGCACACCACGTGCCGTGACCTGCATCCACAGCGTGCCGTCGCTTTCATTCTTCACGCGGACGCCGCGGGCGATTGCCGCCTGGTCGGGGTTGATCACGACCGGATCGCGCGTCCCCGTCTTGCGCTCGCCGTCGACGGAGTAGGCGAGCCCGCCACCGGAGCCCGCCATGGCGTGCGCCGCCATCACCAGCCAGGCCTGCTCCTGGGTCGTCGTGTAGTCGACGTTGGCATTCAGCCGCTCGCCGACCAGGCTCGCGACCTGGGTGAAGCCCTCGCGACCACCCGCTTCCGCGGCCAGTGCCAGCAGGGCTGCGCGGTTGCGCAGCGCCGTGCCGTAGTAGTCATGGCGATCGACCGCATTGATCATGTCACGGGCCTTGGCAAAGGCCAGCCGTGCCCGGCCGGGCTCCGCCACGTGGTTCAGCGCTGCCGCGAGCTGCGCCCACGCGAGTCCGTCGCTGATCTTGCCGGCTTCGTTGTCCTGGAAGTAGCGGACGCGGCCGGGATCCGCCAGACCGGCCTTGGCAAGCACGTACCAGGCATAGGCCTGGGCGTTGGGCGAGAGCTTGTCGACCGTACGATTCAGCCAGGTCAGCCCGCGCTGCAGGGATGCCGACGGCACGGCCATGTTCTGGTCGCGGGCGCGCAGCAGGAAGTCCATGGCATAGCTCTGCAGCCATTCGGCCGCAGGCGAGTAGGGACCCCACATGCCGAACGAGCCGTCGGGCAGCTGCATGTCGACGATTCGATAGACCGCCTCCTGGACGCGATCGTTGATGCGCGGATCGGCCGGGCCGTAACCCAGCAGTGCCACGTCGTTGTAGTAGAGCAGGGGCAAGGCCCGGCTCGTCGTCTGCTCGATGCAGCCGTATGGGTACTTGTCGAGCGCCCTCAGGAGGGCGGCGACATCGATGCCCGGGATGCGTGTCAGCGACACCGCGACCCGCGGCGTGCCCGGCGCGAAGCTTGCCGTGACGTTGCGGTCCAGGGTGAGCTCGCGACCGGCGGCGAGCTGCGACACCGTGTCGACAGCGCTCGGTGTCTGCGCCGGCCTCACCTGGATGTCCCATTCGCGGCGCACCGTGAAGTTGCCGGGACCCGCAAGCTCGACCGAGACCTTGCCGAAGCCGGCCTCGTTGTCGGCAACCAGCGGCCAGGTCAGCAGTTCGCGCTGTCCGGCGGCGAGACGCCGGACCTCGGCGACCGGCCGGTCGAGCGACACCGCACCCGTGGCCTGCAGGGTCAGCCGGTACTCGCCGGCCTCGCCGTCGATGTTGTGCAGCGACAGCGCCAGCCGCCCGCGATCGTTGGGCGCCAGGAAACGCGGCAGCACGACGTCGGCGCTCACCGCATCGCGTACATAGAGGCGCTTGTCGGTCGAGCCGACCCGGCTCTTGGCATAGGCCACCGCCATCAGCCGCAGCTGGCCGATGAAGTCGGGGACTTCCAGGGCGATCTTGGCCTCGCCGTTGCCGTCGAGCTTCACCGGACCGCTGAACAGCGCGACGGTACGTGTCGGCACGATGTCGAGCCCGCCGATGTCGCCGGCGTCGCCGCCCACCCGTATGCGGCCGAGATCGTCGGCGCGGGTTTCCAGCAGGCGACCGTAGTCGTCGCGCACCGCGAGACCGAGCCGCCGCTTGCCGAAGTAGTACTCCGCCGGATCGGGCGTCTTGAAGCGCGTGAGCTGCAGGATGCCCTCATCGACCGCCGCCAGCGTCACGAACGCCTCTTCACCCTGGAGATTGCCGACTTTGACCGGTACCTCGATGCGTTGGCGCGGGGTGATCTTCTCAGGCGTACCGAGCTCGATTGCGAGCGTGCGCAGCTTGGGTTCCAGCCCCAGCCATGTCAGGCCGATGGCCCGAGTCGGCACGCGATCGGCCGGCTTGTCGAGAGGACGCCACGCCGTGACCAGCGCGTAGGCGCCGGGTCCCCAGTCGGCCGAGACCGGCACGTCGATGGTCGTGCCGCCGGCCGGCACGGTCACGTTGCGCGTGCTGAGGACGCGGTCCGTGGCGATGGCCAGCATCGCCTCGCCCGCGAACGGCGCTTCGATGCGCACGCGCGCGGTCTCGCCTGGCTGGTAGCTCTCCTTGTCGCTGGCCACGCGCAGCGTGTCGGGCGTTTCCTCGCCGCTGTCCGACCCGCCGTACCAGCCGACGTAAAACTGCACCGTGCTGGTCGTCTTATTGGCGCGGTCGACCACCGTGAGGCGGTGCGGTCCCCAGCTCAGCCGGAACGAAAGCCGCGTCGGTGCATCGGCGCGCATCGATACGGTGTCGGCGGTGATCAGCCGGTCGTTGGCGATCGAATGCCAGCGCCAGCGCCCGTCGACTTCGTACCACTGGTAGTTCCAGTCGGTGCGCTCGACTTTGTACTCGATGCCGGCGCGCTCGACCTGCTTGCCGGCGCCGTCGACCGCAACCACGTCGAACTCGGTCTGCGTGCCTTCACGCGAGTAGCGGCCCTCGAAGGTGGGACGAATGCCGAGATAGACGTTGCGCGTGCGCATGGGCAGCGTCTTCTCGGTCTTGGTGGCGCGACCGCCGCCGGGCTCGAAGACGCGTACCTGGACCTGGGCGCGCAGCGGCAGCGGCGTGTCCTTGACGTCGCCGCCCCATTCCAGCCTGGTCTTGCCTCGCTCGTCGGTGTCGGGTGCCTTGAGGGTCAGGAACGGCGGCTCGAAGGCCTTGCGATCCTCGTGGGAACCGAAGCTGTAGCGCGCGAAGTCGGGGAAGGGCGAGGCGTCGACGACGATGCGCATGTCGGCCTCGACCGTGAGGCCCGAACCCGGCGCCCCGTAGAGGAAGTCGGCCTGCACGTCGAAGGTGTTGACCTGGCCCGGCTTGAGGATCGGTTGGTTGGGGGTCAGCTCGACCTTGAGCTTTTCAGGCACGAAGTCCTCGACCGAGAACTCCACCGTGCCGACCGGGGGCGCCTTGGGATCGACATGGGCGGCCACCGTCCAGCGCCCGCGTCGCGACGACTTCGGCAGGTCGATCGGCTGATGCAGCGCGCCGCCCGGCGGCAAGGTCTGGCTGAAGCGCGTGAACTCGCTGCCGTCCGGGCGCTTCACGATCAGCGTCACAGGCACGTTGGCGAGCGCCGTCGCCGAGGCGTCGCGCAGCATCGCCATGAGCTGCACCGTCTCGCCAGGGCGATAGACGCCCCGCTCGGTGTAGAGGAAGGCGTCGACCGGCCCGGGCTGGTCGCGGCCGCTGACGCCGCGGTCGGAGAAGTCGAACGGCGTCTTGTTGAGCTCGAGGCGGCTGAAGTCCTGCTTGGCCGAGTCCGACGCCATGACCGCGCCGGCGCGCGCTGCGCCGCGACCCTTGAGCAGGCCGGCGGCGAACAGGACGCGGCCGGCCTCGTCGGTCATCGCCTTGGCCATCGGCTCGTTGCCTCGCGACAGCAGCACGACTTCCACGTTGGCCAGCGGCTTGGCGGTCTGCAGGGAGCGCGCGAACACATTCAGCCCGTCGTCACCGGTGAAGGTGGTCAGCGCGATGTCGGTGTCCATCACCCACATGCCGGTCGCCTGGCCGGTACCGTTCTGCTCCTCGGCCTCGTCGTAGCTGCGCGCCGGCGGCTGGGCGGCGTTCCAGGCAACGACGAAATAGGTGCCGGGCTTCCAGTCCTGCACGGTCTCGCGGATCGGGAAGGCGGTGGTCACCGGCTGGTTGGCGACGTTGCGCACCTCCATCGTGCCGCGCCATTGCAGGGCGCCGTTGGTGCCGTTCAACCAGCTGTACAGGCCCCACTGCTCGGTGATCGGCTGGCTTCCCGGATAGGTGTTGTCGTAGCGGTCGCGGGCGAAGCCCATGATGGCGCGCTCGTTGACGCGGTAGACGGCGATGCCGACCTTGGAGACGTTGATGGTCGTGACGGGCAGGCCGGCGGCGCTGCCGCGCGGCAGGATGAAGCCCTTGCCCGGCAGGGTGACGACGGCCGGACGAGCGCCCAGCGCCACTTCGACTTCCTTGTCCTCGTCAAGCTTGACGCCGTCGCGGCCGGGGAAACCCATGCGCAGGCGCACCTTGTAGTTCTCGCCGTAGTCGAGGCCGCCGATGCACAGCCGGTCGTCGACGACGCGCAGGGCAGATTTCACCTCAGGTGTAATGGTGACGTAGTCGGCATAGTTGATGTTGCTGGTGGCCAGCGGCTTGTTGAAGGCAAGGCAGGCCTCGCCCTCGGCTCGGCTGGTGTCGAGCGCAAAGCGGCGATAGGCGAAGGGCTCGTCCGGCGCGGCGGGCGCCTGCGGCAACGGCACGGGTGCCGCGGAAGTCTGTGCGGGGGGAGTCTGGGCGGCAGGAGCGGGTGCAGGCTGCGTCGGAGCTGCGACGGGCGTCGCCGGCGCCGGCGTCGCGGGCTGTGCCGGCGTGGTGGGCTGGGTCGGCGCGGCGGGCGCCGGCTGGGTGACGGTGGCGGTTCGGGTTGGTGCGTCGACCCGGTCCGCGGGTCTCCCGATCAAATAGCCTGCGATCCCCGATCCCAGCATGAGAGCCACGACCAGAGCAGCCAGCGACGACCGATTCATGAGAACCCCCGCGAAATAGCGCCGAACTCTATTCCAACGATTGTGCAAACACTGTGGAGTGTGGACCCCGGCGTAAGAATCTTCCAGCCTGTGGCGCGCATATCACGGTTTTTGACGGTTGTGGAAAGGCGACGCTTGAGCGGACTGGCCACGGCGTACTAAGCGCGAACGATGTCGTTGCATCTGATCAAGCTGGCCGTCGGCGTGGACGACCTTGCTCATATGAAGAAGGTACAGGCGGCGCGCCGCAAGCAGCGTCGACAAAGCGCGCGTTCGCCGCACTGGGTCTATACCCGCAATACGCCGCGGCGCTCCGACGAGCTTCTGGCCGGCGGCTCGCTCTACTGGGTGGTGCGCGGCGTCATCCGCTGCCGCCAGGAGCTGGTCGGCTTCGAGGACGACATCGACCAGGACGACGGCAAGAAGTACTGCCGGATCAAAGTCAGGCGCACCCTGATCCCGACCGCGCCGCGCTCCTGCCAAGCCTTCCAGGGCTGGCGCTACCTCGAGCCGGAGCGGGCGCCGCCGGACCTGTCGAAGGGCGACACCACCGACATGCCGCCTGAAATGGCAGCGGAGCTGAAGAGGCTAGGATTGCTGTAGCCTGCGCTCCCCGCATGAACCTATCGGCTCGTGAGCTTGAGCTCGATGCGGCGGTTGCGGGCGCTGTCGATGACCGAGAGAGGCTGATATTCGCCATAGCCTGCGGCGACCAGGCGGTCATTGGGTATGCCCTGGCTGTTCAGGAATTTCACGACGGCGATGGCGCGTGCCGCCGACAGTTCCCAATTCGATGGAAAGACGACGTTGCGGATCGGCTTGTCGTCGGTGTGGCCGTCGACCTGCAGCACCCAATGGATTTCCTTGGGGATGCGCGAGGCGATCTCGACCAGCCGGTGGGCGACTTCGGCGAGTTGCTTCTCGCCGGCCGGCTGCAGTTGCGCCGAGCCCGACGGGAACAGCACCTCGGACTGGAAGACGAAGCGGTCGCCGACGACCTGCACGTCGCGCTGGCCGGCCAGCGCCTCGCGCAGCTTGCCGAAGAATTCGGAGCGGTATCGCGCCAGCTCCTCGACCTTGCTGGCTAGCGCGCGATTGAGCTTCTGGCCGAGATCGACGATCTGCGCCTGCTGATCCTTGGCCTTGGCTTCCGACGCGTCGAGGGCGGCGTTGAGGCGGCCAAGCTCATCCTTCAGCCCGGCCATCTCGGCGGTCATCCGCACCACGGCCGCCTTCTGCTCGGCGGAGAGCTTCTGCTCCTCGGTGAGGTCGCTGAAGAGCTTCCCCTTCTCGTTGTTGGCGGCGGCCAGCGACGCGGCCAGTCGCGTCAGTTCCAGCCGCTGGCGCTCGATCTCCTTCTGCAGGTCTGCCGCCTTGGCCTCGGAGTCCTTCGCGGCGCTCTGCATGGCGGCGGCGAGCTTGTCGCGTTCGGCCAGCATCGAGGTCAGCCGTTCGGTAAGTTGGTCGCGCTGGATCTTGAGGGCATCGGAAGACCTGCGCTCGGCGGCGAGATCGCCGGTCAGCTTGTCGCGCTCGCTGCGCATCTGCGCGATCTGCAGCGTGAGCTGCTCGAGATCCTTCTGCAGGCCCTGGCCGGCCCGCTTCTCGATCGAGAGTTGGTTCGCGAGGTCGCCGATCTGACGGCTGAGCTGATCGATCGCGCTGTCGCGGGTGCTGACTGCGCTGGACAAGGTGAACTGCGCCACGCTGAACAGCGTCAGCAGGAATATCAGCACCATCAGGAGCGTCGTCAACGCATCGACGTAGCCCGGCCAGATGTAGTCGGCGGCTCCGCCGCGACGGTGGGAGGAGGCAGCGGCCATCGCCTAGCCTTCGCCCGGCGGATGGACCGCGCCGCGGGAAGTCGAGGCCAAAGTCCTAGCGAGCAGGCGGAACTCGCCGCGCAGTTCGTCGGCAAGCGCCGTGCGGCCGCGGACGTTCTCGTCGACCAGGCGAGCCAGATGGCCCTCGATGGCGCGCTGGTGCGCCTGCAGGGCCTCGCGCTCCTCGACAGAGCTGCGTTCGCCGAGCCGCTCGACCATGACCCGCAATTCGTCGCCAAGCACCGCCCGGCTGCGCCCATTCTCCTCAAGCAATCGGACGAGATGGCTCTCGATGGTGCGCTGATGGGTCGCCAGCGCCTCGCGGTCGCTGTCCGACGGGCCGCGTTCGCCGAGCCGGTTGATCGCCGCGCGCAATTCGATCGACTGCTCGCCCATGCGGGCAAGCAGCGTTTGCTGGCCGCGCATCGCTTCGGCCAGTGCGGCCAGGCGCTCGACCAGCGTGACGTTGCCGGCAACGGCGGCCTCGCGGCTTTCCTCGGAGCGGCGCAGCGTGCGGGTAAGGTCGTCGAGGCCGTCGGCGGTGCGCTCGAGCAGCGCCTCGACGTAGGCCGAGACACCTTGCTCGCCATCGATGCTGACCCCGCTGGACAGCCGCGTGGCGCTCGCCAGCCATTCCTCGAGCTCGATATGGAAACGGCCCTGGGCCTGGCTCGCCTGAAGCTCGAGGAAACCCAGCACCAGCGAGCCGGACAGGCCGAACAGCGAGGCGCCGAAAGCCGTGGCCATGCCCTTGAGCGGGCCCTCGATGCTCTCCTTGAGCTTGGCGAACATGCTGATGGCGTCGCCGCCGGTGACCTGGAGCCGGCCGATGGCATCGGCCACGGCGCTGATGGTTTCAAGCAGTCCCCAGAAGGTGCCTAGCAGGCCGAGGAAGATCAGCAGGCCTATCAGGTAGCGCGTGAGGTCACGGCGCTCGTCGAGGCGGGTCGCGATGCCGTCGAGCACGGCGCGGGTGGCGGTGGGCGAGAGCCGCAGCCGGTCCTGGCGTTCGCCGAGCATGGTTGCGAGCGGTGCCAGCAGGTTCAGCGTGTGGGTGGAGAGCGGGGGTGCACCTTCCTCGCGATGCTGGAAGCGGCGCAGCCATTTGACTTCGGGCCACAGCGACACGACCTGGCGCATGACGAAGAAAATGCCGATCACCAATACGGCCACGATCACGCCGTTCAGGATCGGCGTGTTCATGAACACACGCAGCAGGTCGACGTGCAGCACGTAGGCGAGTCCGCCGACGGCCGCCAGGAACAACAGCATCCGGATGAGATAGGGGAGTGGACTGCTCATGCGGTCGGACTCGGGCGGTCGGGCGGCGCGAGCTTGATCACGTGTTGGGCACCAGGATCTCGACGGAAGCGCCGTCGCCTGAGAAGCTACCGACCTCGATGCGCGACTTGACGCCCCGGTCGATGAGGTAGCTGCGCACGACGAGGGCGCGCGCCAGCGCAACCTTGCGGCTGTCGGCTCCGATGTCGGCAGCGAGGGCGCGCAGCTCGAGCCGACGCATCTTCTGGTCGGCAATGCGTTTGGCGATCTGGTCGAGCTCGGCTTTGGTGGCAGGAGTCAGGACGACCGACCGGCCGATGAAAGTGATCGTGCCGAGGGAGCCGTCGGGTTGGGTGGTCGGGACGACGACAGGAGGGCCGAGCGCCACGGCCTGGCCGGGCGGTGATGCAGCAGGGACCGTGACCGTCGGCGCTGCCGGAGCGTTCACCAAACGGCTTTCGATCGGACCGGCTGGCGGCGCCGGCAGGTTGCGCTCGTACGTCCCCGGCGCGCCGGCAACCGGCACACGGGCCGGCCGCACGACGATGTCCTGCGCCAGAGCAGGCGCTGCTCCAAGGGCCAGCGCGGCAAGCGAGAGGCTGCGCACGGCAACCGAGGACGAGGGCATAACCAATTGCCTCTCAACGAAAATTTGGCTGAACAATACCCAAAGGCAGAGACCCGCTCAACCAGCGGCGGGTGCTCTTGGCCTATCCTTGTGGAGAGTTTGGCCGTTGTATGGCCGCCTTCTCATTGGGCCTCTAGCCAGGCCCGCGGGTTCATGAAGCCGAAGAGCCCAGGATCCCGATCATGGGATCATGCAGGCCGAAGTTGCTGCCGAGCACGGACGGACCGCCGAGCTCGTAGGGTTTGCCCGCGATGTCGCTCACGACGCCGCCCGCTTCGCGCACCAGTAGAATACCGGCGGCGACATCCCATGGCGCCAGCCCGTATTCGAAGAAGGCGTCGTAACGGCCGGCCGCGAGGAAGGCGAAGTCGAGTGAGGCCGCGCCCCAGCGCCGCACGCCGGCGGTCTGCCGTGTCACGGCCTCGAGCCGGCGGTGATAGTCGCCATGATCGCCCTTGCCGATGTTGGGGATGCCCGTCGCCACGAGGGCGCGCGCCGGGTCCTTACGGCCCGAAACCCGCAGCCGACGCGACCGAGCATTGGGCGTGTCGACGTACGCGCCGTTGCCTTTCTCGGCCCAGAACAGCTCGTCGGAGATCGGCTGGTAGATCACTCCAGCGATGATTTCGCCCTCGCGCTCCAAACCGATCGAGATGGCGAAATGCGGCACGCCGTGGAGAAAGTTGGTCGTGCCGTCGAGCGGATCGACGATCCAGCGATTGCGGCCGTCGCCCTTGGTCTCGCCGCCTTCCTCGCCGAGAAAGCCGTATTCGGGCCGCGTCCGGGCGAGCTCGGCGCGCACGGTGCGCTCGGCCTTGATGTCGGCATGGCTGACAAAGTCACCCGGGCCCTTCTCGGAAATCTGCAGATGCTCGACCTCGCCGAAGTCGCGCTTCAGGTTCTTGGCCGCGGCGAAGGCGGCGCGAATCATCACGGTGATGGTTGCCGAGCGCGGCGCCAGGGAGCGACGCTCGCGCGGGCCCGGGCGCTCGCGGCCGGTGCTGAGCGGGGCGCGGCCGATGCGGGCGACGGGTTGATCGGGCGCGCGGGCCACTGCAATCAATCCTTGGCGCGTTCCATGTAGCTGCCGTCTTCGGTGTTGATCACCAGCCTGGTGCCAACGGCGATGTGCGGCGGGACCATCACCTTGATGCCGCCTTCGACGACGGCGGGCTTATAAGACGAGGAGGCGGTCTGGCCCCTCACCACGGCATCGGCCTCGGTGACCGCGAGGGTGACGCTCTTGGGCAGCTCGACGCCGACCGGAGTGCCTTCGTAGAGCGATACCGTCACTTCCATGCCGTCCTGCAACCAGCGCGACTGGTCGGGATCGAGCACGTCGGCGCCCACGGTTAGCTGCTCGTAGTTCTCCTTGTCCATGAACGTGAAACCGTTGTCGTCCTTGAACAGGTAGGTGCATTCGCGCTCGTCGATATGGACGTGCTCGATGGTCTCGCCGGAACGGAAGCGCTCCTGCAGCTTGTTGCCTTCGCGCAGCGCCTTGGCCTCGATGGCGACGAAGGCGCCGCCCTTGCCGGGGCTGATATGCTGCACCTTTGCGGCCACCCAGAGCTTGCCGTTGTATTCGATGACATTGCCGGCGCGGATGGAATTGACGGGCACTTTCATGGGTTTACCGCAGGTCGAATGAATGGAATTCGGCCTCGTCCGCGAAGGCGGGTCGAGGCCGGCGCGGGCTTTTATCAAAGGCGGCGGGGGGCCGCAACCGGGGCTGCGGCTGCCTGTCAGGGCGAATTCCGTGCTTGTTTCGATTTCGATCGAAACGCGAGTTCGTTCTGCCGCTTCTTCGGCAGTGCGGCCGCGATGACGGAATGGGCGCGCTTTATGTAGGCTTTCATCTCGCGATCGGTGAGAGCCTGGGGATCGTCGACCGTCACCCACTTGGCGCGAGCAAGATAGGGCGCCGGCCGGAAGCCCGGCGAGCGGCTGAGTGCGTCGTAGTGCTCGGGCGCCGACTTGAAGGAGATGCGGCCGACCGAGTGTTCTTCGGGCGCGATCAGGCAGAACATCTTGCCGCCGACCTTGAAGACGACGACGCCTTCCCACTGCACGATCCGCGTCGCGGCCGGGAGCTTGCGGCAGAACGCGTCGATCTGCTTGGGCGTCATGCTGTCACTCTACACGGCCGGTTCGACGCATGCGATGGTCGGACATGACCGAATGGCGTCCCGACAAGCTGGCCCGGCGGTTGCCTGCACTGCAGGCGCG
>CADECW010000034.1:43980-47680 GCA_902825855.1 uncultured Rhodospirillales bacterium
TTCGCCCGGGTGTTCCGCAACGCCGAGGGCTCGGCGCTGCACCATCCGGAGTTCACCATGCTGGAATGGTATCGCGCCGGGGTGGGCTACGAGACGATCATGGAGGACTGCGCTCGACTACTGGCGCTGAGCGGTGCCGGTGAACTGCGTTGGGGCGGGCACCGCTGCGACCCGAGCGCGGAACCGGAGCGGCTGACCGTGGCGGAGGCCTTCCAGCGCCATGCCGGCGTCGACCTGTTCGCCACGGTCGGCAGTGCCGACAAGCTGGCCCGCGCCGCAGGCATCGCCATGCACGACGGCGACAGCTGGGAGGATGTCTTTTTCCGCGTCATGTTCGATCGGATCGAAGGCAAGCTCGGCATGGGACGGCCGACCATCCTTTGCGAGTATCCGATCGCCATGGCCGCACTCGCCCGCGCCAAGGCGACCGATCCGCGCGTTGCCGAGCGCTTCGAGCTCTATGTCTGCGGCGTCGAGCTTGCCAACGCCTTCGGCGAGCTCACCGATCCCGACATCCAGCGCGCCCGCCTGCAGGCCGACATGGACGCGAAGGAGCGGCTGTACGGTGTGCGCTGGCCAATCGACGAGGATTTTTTGCGGGCCCTCGATCATGGCCTGCCCGACTGTTCAGGTATTGCCCTGGGCTTCGACCGGCTGGTGATGCTGGCCACCGGCGCCAACCACATCGAGGAGGTGCTGTGGCTGCCGGTGCGTTGAAAGGACGGGCAAGCCGTGTGAAGAGCTTCGTCCTGGCGCTGGCCTCGACGACGGTGGCGCTCCTGATCGGCATCGAAGTGACGGCCTACCTGACGGTCTGGCCGCCGGCCATGAGCACCGTCGGCGACGGCATCGTGATCTATGATCCGGAAATCGGCCTGGTGTCGCGTCCCCGCGCCCATACGCGGCACATCTATCCGGCGATTGCCGAGCGGGCAACGTTCGAATTCGACATCTACACCGATGATCGCGGCGCCAGGGTCGACGGACCCGGCCAGCCGAGCGCCGCGCGCTACGACATCATCACCGTCGGCGATTCCTTCACCTGGGCCTATGCGCTGGCCAACCAGGACTCTTATGCCGCCAGGCTTGGGCGCGAACTCGGCGCCAGCATCGCCAATTTCGCGCTGGCGAGCTACGGCACGACCCAATCGCTGCAGGTCCTCGAGCGCAATCTCGATCTCAGGCCGCGGCTGGTAGTCTACGGCATCATCGCGCATCACTTCGAACGCAACGTGTGGCCCTGCGGGCCGTCCTACTACGAGTTCTGCCTGGACGTGTCGCATGTATCCTGGGACGACGCCGACCAGCCGTACATCGCCCTGCCGTTCAGCAACGGCGTCCGTCGCATGCAGGTCCACCAGAACGGCGACTATGGCACCCCGCTGCGCTGGCTGACGCACGGCGCCGATGTGATCTTCGGGCGTCTGTCTTACGCCTGGAGCCGAAGCAGGGAACCGGATGACGCCCGGAAGGCCGAAGCCGTCCAGTTCCTCCTGCAGCGCATGAACCGGATGGCGGTGGCGGCCGGCTCGCAGCTTCTCGTGGTGTTTTTGCCGACGAATTACTATGGCCCGCCGACTGCGCTGCCCGGCATCATCGACAAGGTCGGCGAGGGCATCAGGTATCTCGATCTGGCGCCGGCGTTCGAACGCAACCGTCGGGAGGGCGGACCCAATCCGTACATCGTCGGCGACGGCCATCCCAGTGGGGCCGGCCATGCGCTCATCGCGGCGGAAATCGCCAAGTATGTGCGGAAAGAGGGGTTGCTCGGCTCCGACGACGCTAGCGGTGGGCCGAAAAGATCTCGTTGAAGATGCGCACCGCCGCTTCGGGCCCGTCCTTGTGGTTCCAGATGCCACCGGCTACGGCCAGGAAGTCGGCGCCTGCGGCGATCACCGCCCGACAGTTGTCGACAGTGATGCCGCCGATCGCCACGCACGGCACCTCCATGAGCCCGCTCCACCATTCGAGGATCTCGAGTTCGGCCGGCGTGGTCACGGCCTTGGTGTTCGAGGGGAAGAACGCACCGAAGGCGACGTAGTCGGCACCGGCTTCGGCCGCCTCCATGGCAAGGTGGCGCGAAGCCTTGCAGGTCACGCCGACCTGGCGGTCGGGGCCGACGATGCGCCGCGCCTCGGCGTAGGGCAGGTCCTCCTGGCCGACATGCACGCCGTCGCAGTCTAGCTTCACCGCGAGGTCGGGCCGGTCGTTCATGATGAAGGCGACGTCGCGCTGCTGGCAGACCGGCCGCAGCGTGTCGGCAGCGCGCACGATGGCCTCGTCGGAGGCGTCCTTCAGGCGAAGCTGGAAGGCGGCGACGTCGCCGCCGTCGAGCGCTGCGCGCAGATCGTCGGCAAAGATCGTCGGATGCTCCATGCGCTCCGGCGAGATGAGATAGAGCCGGCAATGCGTCGCCGTGCCCTGCGATTCCGATGGCATTCGTCTTCCCTGATCCGAGCCGGCTGTGTGGGGCGACAGCCATCGCCAGTCAATGCACATCGTCGACAGCAAGGGGCTTCCGTGACAACGTCCGCCACCCAGTCGCCCAGGGGGTCCGAATGATTCGCCCGTCGCGCCGCGAGGCGCTCAAGTCCATTGCTCTGCTGGCCGGTTCCACCGTGCTGCCGGCCGCCGCCCAGACCTCGACATTCCCGTCGCGGCCGATCCGCATCGTCGTGCCGCACGCGCCTGGCGGCAATTCGGATACGTTCGGGCGAATCGTGGCGCAGAAGATGTCGGACCAGACCGGCCAGCAGGTCGTGGTCGAGAACCGCCCAGGTGCAGGCGGAACGGTCGGCAGCGCGCTGGTCAGCAAATCGCCGCCCGACGGCTACACGGTGGTCGTGGCCGACAACGGTACGCATGCGATCGCGCCCACCCTCTACGGTGCCAAGCTGCCCTACGATGTCTTCAAGGATTTCACGCCGATCATGCTGGCGGCCAAGTTTCCGACCGTGATCATGCTCCACCCTTCGGTACCGGCCGCCACTCCCAAGGAGTTCGTGGCATTGGCCAAGAGCCAGCCGGGAAAGTTCACCTATTCGTCGGCCGGCACCGGCAACGGCTCGCATCTGACGATGGAACTGTTCCGCTCGGCGGCTGGCGGGCTCGACATGGTGCACGTGCCCTACAAAGGCGGGGCGCCGGCGGTGCAGGCTTTGCTGGCGGGAGAGGTGCAATTGACCGCAGTCAGTGTGAACACCTCGCTGCCGCAGATCCAGTCGGGCAAGGTGCGCGCGCTCGGCGTGGCTTCGACGAAGCGCTCGCCCGCGTTGCCGGACGTACCAACCTTCAAGGAGAGCGGCATCGACTTCGAGGGCGATAGCTGGCTCGCCATCGTTGGACCGCCCGGCCTGCCGCTGGATGTAGCCACCCGACTGAACCAGATCTTCAAAGCGGCACTGCGAGACCACGATACCGAGGCGCGGCTCGCCAAGATCGGCCTCGAGGTGGTCGCCTCATCGGGCGACGAACTCACCAAGGTGCTGCAACGCGACGTGCCGAAGTGGGGCGAGGCAGTAAAGGCCTCGGGTGCCGTCGCCGAGTAGCGGCCGCCACCATGACACAACTCCAACGTGGCTGGCGGTAGCCCAGGAGCCGGCGAGCGAGAGCTTACGGCCACTGTCCAAGGGCCAAGCGCCACCGACAGGGTGATTGACGGTGCAGCGGAAGGCCCGGAAGGCGCCGGAGAGATCGGCAT
>CADECW010000034.1:47780-56431 GCA_902825855.1 uncultured Rhodospirillales bacterium
ACATAGCCGCAGATGAGCCAGGGCGTTCGGTTTCCCGCTTCGAAGAGGTAGGTCGCGATCAGGGGTGTCATGCCTGACGCAAAGACTCCGGAGAGTTGGTAAACGAATGACACTCCTGTGTACCGGACATCGGTCGAAAACAGGTCCGCGAACAGCGCAGCCTGCGGGCCGTAGCATATGGCGAACAGAAAACCGAGACAGACGATGATGGCAAGGTAGATCGCGATGGTGCTGCCGCTGTGGAAGGCCACGAAAGCAGGAAACGTACACGTCGCAAGGAGAAGCGCTCCGATGGCATAGGTTGTGGGCCGGCCGATCCGGTCGGAAAGCGCGCCGAACAGCGGGATGGCGAACACCATGGCGACGGCGGCAAGCGACACCGCCGTGAGAGTCTCCGTGCGCGAAAAGCCGATCACATTGCCCAGATAGGCAATTGAGAAGACCGCAAACACGTTGAAGAACACGCCTTCGACGTACCGGGCGCCCATGCCGAGCACGACGCTCCCCGGATGTCTCTTGAGCAGTTCGAAGAGGGGGACCTCGACGTTCGACCCGCCTGCTTTGGCATGCGTGAACTCCGGTGTCTCGGCGACGGTGATCCGGGCGTAGACTCCAACTGCGACGAGAACGACGCTGGCAAGGAAGCCAACTCGCCAACCCCAGGCTTGGAACTGGGCTTCTGTCAGGGCATTCGACAGCACAGCAACCGAGCCCGACGCGAGGCATAGGCCCATGGCGAGACCGATCTGGGGAATGCTGGCAAAAAGGCCGCGCCTGTGTGGCGGCGCATATTCGTAGGCCATCAGCACGCCGCCGCCCCATTCCCCGCCAAGTGCCAGGCCTTGCAACACGCGCAGTGCCAACAGGAGAAGCGGCGCGGCTACTCCGATCTGGTCATAAGTCGGCAGCAGACCCATCAGCACTGTCGCGACGCCCATGGTAACCATGGTCATGACGAGCATGCTCTTGCGGCCGATCCGGTCCCCGAAGTGTCCGCAAACGATCCCTCCCAGCGGACGTGCGACGAATCCGATGGCGAAGGTCGCATAGACGAGCATCGTGGAAACGAATTCGTCTTCCGCCGGGAAGAACAGACGGTTGAATACGACGCTTGCGATGACGCCGTAGAGGAGGAAATCGTACCATTCCAGCGTTGCGCCAATCAGGCTGGCGAGTACAGCCCGTCTCATCGAGCAAGCATGTCCATGGCAACGCCGTCAGCAACTTCGCCCTTGATCACCGTCCCTTCGCCTTGCCCGCGAAAGCGTTGCCCTTTTCGTGGCGAGCGTCGCCCCCGGCTTGCGCCATCGTAACGTAAGGCAGCACCCGGTATGTCGGGGTGGCGATCGCACGGTTCATCGGGCCTCTCGGACAGGTTTGGCTGGAATCTTCTAGGGAACCAGTCTCTTGTACGACCAGCCTCCGGCGTTGTTGCTCTTGCAGCGCGGACATTCATAGACCGGGCCTTCGCGCCCCCGTCCGTGGTGTTGTCCAACTGTCAGCATCGCAGTTGGAGGAAATTGACAGCGACAAATCAGGTAACCCAGGGCCTTGGCGATGTTTGCATCGGCAATCAGGGCGGCTGCCTCCGCCTCTGCAATCGCCTTCTCGGTTTCTTCCTCATCCTCTTGCGTAGCCTTCTGGCCAGCCCCGCAGTAGCGCTTGACGAGTTCAAAGGCCCTCCGAGCCGCCTCAACGCCGTCTCTCACTGTGGTTACCGTCTCCTGCCATTGCTCCGGCGTTCCCAAGTCCGGCATGGTCGCTCCCTTTCGCAACAGGTGCGCCATCGACTCTACCGGGGTCGCCTGTTGGCCACCACCTCTAATGGATAGTGCCTGCATCCTCGACCCAAAGTTCCGTTTCCGAGTGTCCCGCTCTGCGGGCTCGATGCCGATCTCCAACACCATCGTCGGGGGCATATGACCGCTGACGTGTCGTTTAGGATTTTTGCTCAGGCTGTTGAATGGCGGGGCTTCGAGCTGGACGGTTCTTGATATTGATCGTGATCTGGTAGGTGTTGACCTGGCCAGTCGCGCTCGTGACCTCATAGATAACGCGGTCGGCGTCGGCGTCACCGCGACCCGCGGTGTAAAGAACTACCTGAACAGGGACTTTGAACGGTGCACAGCTGCCCACCTTGTCGGCAGCGACCTCACCATGTCGAACCATCAGTGTGCCGGCCTTTGGCGGCTCGATCACACGTATCGTCGGTGCGTGCACCGGCGCACATTCCTTTTTGTTTGCCGATCCAAAAAAGCCGATTTGTACGGTCTTTCCTGGCACGGCATCGAAGCTCGTGTAATTCGTCGTCGGCGCTGGCTGTCCCAGTGCGACTGCGGATGCCAACAGGCTTCCGATGGACGCCAGTCCGCCAGCCAGCCGAAGCGAAAGCTTACCCATCCCCTCTCCTGCGAGGTTGCCTGTGCTCGTGCAGGGCCAAATGGGCGCCAAGATTGCGACATGAGTTTGGCGAAAAGTCTCGCGCGGCTCACTGGCGACTCGCTACGACGCGGGTGTCGACGGCGATGGGTACCCGCCGCACCAATGCCCAAACTGCGTTTCGGCATTGGTCTGTTTTCGGAACCGCAACCGATCGGACGGCCCGTGGACCGGACCGTCCGCGACGCAGTTTCTCTTGAAGCTACTTGACGTACTTCAGGTCGACAGCTCCGATGCCTGCGGCCACATTCAGCCCGACGCTTCCTTCGACGCTGACCGGCTGAAGGGTCACTTGCTTGTTGCTGCCGCCAATAAGAACGTTGGCGCCGGCACCAACCCCGACCGTGGCCGACGCCGTTCCGCCGCCATACGATCCGGCCAGCGCACCGGGAGCGATGGTGCCGGGCGCAAACACCAGCCACACCATCTGCGCTTCCTTGGTGAAGCCGATGTCGACGCCGTACTTGTTGATCGACCCGGAATAGCGTTCGGCCGTGCCGTTTGTCCGGGTGAACAGGCAGCTCAGTTCCTTCGACGATCCAAAGACAAAACCAACGCCGCCTGCGACGTTGCAGGTCAGCGAGCCGACGTTCGCTCCGGACTGGCTTTGCGCCGCCGACAGGCCCGCGAAGAACGTAGCGGCAGCCGCACCTACTGCAAGAAGACGACCAATCATTGCTCTCTCCTTTGAACTTGTGGCGATCAGAACGACAGCTCTGTTCGTCGCTCCGCTGTACTGGCGAGATGTTTCTTGGCCGTGTCGCCGCCAGAAGCACTTTGTGTCGTGCGTATCGGCCAGGCTCTTGGCACGACCTTCTGCCGTGAAAGCAGGATCCACGTGCGAAATTACACAAGCGCAACCAGCCGTCTCCGTCAAGGAAGCCTATGCCGGGATCGTCGGTTCCAGCGGATTGCCGTGCTTTCTTACCTCCCCGGCGCCATTACCCCTCTGGTAGTTGTTCGCCGTCACTGCTGCTGCAACACCGGCTCGTTCCAAGAAGGAGAGCCAATGGAGGTTCCAGTCTACTTTGAGGATCTCGTCGTCGGCGCCTCGTTTCTGAGCGATGAGGTGACGATCGATCACGAAGAGATGCTGGCCTACAACCGCCGCAACGATCCATGGCCATTCCATGTCGACGAGGCGTCGCCAGCCGGCAATCCGTATGGCAGCCTGATCGCCAGCGGCGGGTACACGATCACGCTGATGTACCGGCTCGGGCACCAGATCTACAACGTGCCGGGACAGCGCTGGGCCGTGCTCGGCGCTTCTGAGTGGCACCTGAAGTTCCCCGCGCCGGTATGTGCAGGTGACCGGGTTCGTCTGCGGATCACGATCGAAAGCAAGCGCGAATCGAGCAAACCGCAGCGTGGCCACTTCGACCTGCTGTACGAGCTTCTAAATCAGTCCGGCAAGCTCGTGCTCTCGGTGCTGGTTGCCGGCTTGATAGAGCGCAGAGCTACTGGCTACGTGCGGGGCAGCCGCCAGTGACACACACGAAACAAGCCGTGTGGTGGCTATACAACACTACGGAGATACATCAGTGTCGCTTGCGCCATCTTCGGCGCACTCGCCCTTGCGTGGTGTGTCGTTTTTGAAGCGCCCCTTGGTCGGTGACTACCGACTTCCCCTTCGGAAGCATCGACTTGAGCCGCGGTCAGCTTGGGGACAAATCGCTTTCCTGGGCGTTGGAAAGCGGCCCCGCACCGCAGGGAATTGACGCGGCGCGGGGCCTTTGCCACTCGTTGCCAAGGGGCTCGCCCCTGGGCATTTGGCAGCTGGCCCAGATTGGCGGTTCTCCAGCCAAACGTCATTGATCGCGGGCGACATTCAGTTGACCGAACCCGCCACGCAACGGCGCAGCGTCGAGGCGCCCTACGTCAGCTGTAGCCCCAGCATTTCAGCCCCCTTTCGCAGATAGAGGGGGATGGAGGCCTGGTCAGAGATGCTTCGAATTGGATTGTCCTGTGTTCTTGCGCGAACAACTGCAGCGTCGAAGTCGGCACAATCACCCTTGCCCATCCACATCAAGGCTTTCAGTTCGATCATCGCCTCGGCACCAAGCCCGTAGAGATGAACCTGCAGTGCCATGCTGGCGTTCCCGTCAGCCACGTTTACGGTACCTGTTGCATCCTGCGCAGCCAACTTCTCGGCCGCCTCAGCGATTTGCCGGACTTGATCGATTGTCAGTGCTTGCAGCATTGCCTACTCCACCCCGTCTCTCGTTGCCGGGCCAAGCCGTTCGGCGTCACCGTACCCGGCTGCCGGACCCGCCGCCGCGCCGCTCACAGCGCCAAGCCTTGTTCATCGCTGCATGGTCATGTTTACTCAGTCGTCCGTGCGTGTCCATACGCGGACATCCATTTCTGGCCAACGGGCGCTAGTCAGACCACGCTTTCCTCAAACGACAGGTTGCCCTGTTGTGGATAGCCTGTCCGTCAGTGCGTCCGCGTCTTGGGCGTGCGTCTCACTCGACGGAGTCGACGTCAGGCGGCCGCTGCCGGCTGCTGATCGTCACGCAGCCGTCGTCAGTGAAGTCGAGAAAGCGCGATAGTTGCGGCCCCGTTACCTTCAGCCGGCACTCGCCTCGGTCGTTCAGGACCAGGAATTCAAACGTGAGCCCGCTGACTGGATCGCTGACACGCTGCTCGCTGACAGCCCAGACGCGCCGCTGAGCAAGTTTCAGTCTCGGCTGCATTTCATCCAAACGGCCTTTGCTCTCGGAGGTTGCATACGTCCCTCTGGTGGAAGATACCTCTGTCACATTTGAACCTGGGTGGTTTGTGGCAAGCCTATTGGCAGCATTTGACACGAACGGCCTTGATCACGGGCGACATTTCGTTGACCGAAAGCCGGCATGCCCAGGAGCGACGATCGGGGGGTGTCCAGCACTCTCGCGACGCCGTTTTAGCTGCGGGTTTAGCCGCCGCCCAAACCTGCCAAAGAATCTCTACATCATTTGAAAGTTCTTGCTACAAAATCAAAACGGCCAGGTTCGCCGCACTTCTTTGCCAGTCACTCCTCGAGCAGGTTGATAGGTATGGGCAACGACGCCGAATTGGCAGCGACTTCCGCCACGGTCGAGCTGAAGCGTGCGGAAGCATCTTTGAGAAAGGCCATTTTGCTCAACGCGCTCGACGCCACCGCGCATTACGAACTTGGCGGTGTGCTAGTGCGGATGAGGCGTCTGGAAGAGGCCTTGGCTAGCTACGATGTGGCGATCGAGATCAACACGACACTCTATGAAACTCATCAAAAGCAGGCCCGATCGCTCCGCAGTCCAATGCGCTCATCCAAGGCGCCGGAAAGCGATACCGAGACCAGCGCATTGAAGCCGGCCCTTGCAAAAGGGTACTTGAGCCAAGGTTTGGTGCTTCAGATGCTGCACCGGCGGGAAGAGGCGGTCCTTAGCTACGACGAGGCGATCGGGTTGAAGGCGGACTATGCAGAAGCGTACTTCCACCGTGGAAATGCATTGGCGGACCTAAAAAGACCTGCAGAAGCACTCCGCAGCTATGATCAAGCCATTCGCCTTAGTCCTGGCGTTTCGACTTCCTACTACAATCGAGCCAACACACTTCGGTCGCTGGGGCGGTTCCAGGAAGCGCTGTCAGACTACAACCACGCCATTGCTCTGCGACCAGGGTACGCAAGCGCGTACAACAATCGAGGCACCGCGCAGTTGGCTCTTGGCCAACCCGAGAATGCTTTGGCCAGTTTCGATCGCGCGATCGAGTTAGCCCCGAAGCTTGCCGAAGCGTTCTACAATCGGGCGAATGCCTTGCGCGATTGCTTGCGGTTGGACGAGGCACTAGTCAGCTATCAACGCGCGACCGAACTCCATCCGCACTATGCCGACGCTTTCAACAACATGGGTGGAGTTCTGGCGGATCTGATGCGTTTGGAAAAGGCACTCGAGGCTTATGAGCGAGCGACACAACTGGCGCCGCAGGCTCCGGCCAGCTGGGTCAACTGCGGCAATGTGCTGAAGGATCAGGGACGCTTGGATGAAGCCCTCGCAAGCTACCAACAGGCCCTGACACTTCAGCCACATCGCGACTTCCTGTACGGCACTTGGCTTCACACCAAAATGAGGCTTTGCAATTGGCAAGGAGCTGAGAGCGACATTCTGGAACTGTCCAACAGGGTCATGCGTGGCGAGAAAGCCGCCCCGCCGTTTTCCGTCGTCACTCTAGTGGATTCCGAGGCCATACAGCGGATGGCCGCTGAAATCTGGGTCGCAGACCGGTACTCGGGGAGCGCGACTACCTTCCCAGGCCGCCGCCAAGAGCACGGACGCATTCGTCTCGGCTACTACTCATCGGACTATCGCGACCACGCGACAACGTTCCTGATGGCTGGCCTGTTCGAGCAGCATGATCGATCCAAGTTCGAATTGTTTGGGTTCTCTTTCGGTCCCGGGAGAAACGACACGATGAGGCGGCGCGTTTCCGCTGCTTTTGATCGATTCATCGACGTGAGGGACCGAACCGACGAAGGAGTCGTCAACCTGTCGAGGCAACTTGGCATCGACATCGCGATCGACCTGAAGGGCTTCACACAAGGGCACAGGGCCGGCATTTTCGCGCGAAGGGCCGCTCCCATTCAGGTCAGCTACTTGGGCTATCCTGGCACTACAGG
The DNA here is from genome assembly GCA_902825855.1 of uncultured Rhodospirillales bacterium. Lineage (GTDB taxonomy): Bacteria > Pseudomonadota > Alphaproteobacteria > Reyranellales > Reyranellaceae > Reyranella. Next base: position 54,859 of record CADECW010000034.1, read on the forward strand.
TTCAAGCTACATGGACTATCTGATCGCGGACAGAGCGACGATCCCTGTCGATCGGCAAGGCGGCTATTCCGAAAAGATTGCCTATGTTCCTTATAGTTATCAGGTGAATGACCGCTCGAGGGTGATTGGGCAGGAACGGTTGACACGACAAGCGGTCGGATTGCCGGAGACGGGAACGGTCTATTGCTGCTTCAACAACAATTACAAAATCGTTCCCGGCATGTTTGACCGTTGGATGCGCGTGCTGGAGCAAGTAGATGGCAGCGTACTCTGGCTCTTGGAAGACAATCAGACGGCAGCCTCCAATCTCCGCAAGGAGGCGGGCGACCGGGGAGTTGATCCGGGGCGATTGATATTCGCGAAACGGGTCGCTCCCGAAGATCATCTGGCACGCCATCGGCTGGCCGATCTTTTTCTGGATACCTTGCCGTGCAACGCGCATACGACGGCGAGCGATGCGCTGTGGGCTGGCCTCCCATTGCTGACGTGTGTCGGGCACTCCTTCGCAGGACGGGTTGCAGCAAGTCTGCTGAGCGCGATCCAGTTGCCGGAGCTGATCACCACATCGTTGAGCCAGTATGAGCAGCTCGCAATTGAACTCGGCACAGATACCGTTCGGCTTCTGCAGATCAAGCGGAAGCTCGAAGACAATCGGCTTGCCACGCCACTTTTCGACACGGCGCAGTCTGCACGATATCTAGAAGCGCTGTATGAGCAGATGTATGAACGATACCTGACTAACGATGCGCCCGAGCATTTGTTCTCTTGAGTTAACGTGGGTGCCGTGGCCGGTCTGTGGGGCAGCCGCCTACCGACCTGACCGACGACAATCCAGTCGCGCGCAAACAGCCGCCGCCGGAATGCGACCGACGGTGTCCCTGGCTAGCGCCTCACGGTCACTCGAGCAAATACATACGTCTCACTGGCTTGGAGGATTTCCTTGAGAGCGTTTGCAACTGCCGGATCAGTGTCGCCGAGCAAATTGAGGGCCTTCTGAAGAGAGCCAGCGTTGTTCATCACAGCGGAGACCAGAGTGTCTCGGGCTTCCTGCATATCCATTCGGATCACCTTGTCGCAGTTCGAGGGGCCATTGGCGGCACTCCCGCTACGTTGTAGCTAAACAAGGTCTCGATCTTCAAGGCCCCGTTCGAGCTTGTTTCGACGCGGCAAATGGCGTCGCTGAGCGTGTCGTCCGCAGGGTCCATGGTATGAGAGACCGCAAAGCATAGTGGGAAGTCTCTTGCCGCCATCTTCAGCGAGCGGGTCACCATTCAAGATAGTCATAGTCAGGCTTTCTGAGCCAAGTCCGGACATATCGGTAAGTCCTTGCGCCAACGACAATGCTCAGCACAAAGAAAGCGCCGGCGATCAGGACAAGAATCTGTGGGCGAGAACAGCGTCTGCGACAGACAACACCACGAGCAGGATAAGGGCGGCACCGACCGCTGCGGCCGTTCCAGCCGCACCCGCGGTGAACTTTGCGAATTTCCGACGCACAGTCTGCCTCCTACCGGCTGACTAGTTGCCGTCACAATCCAAGGCGTTCCCGCAAGCGAACCTACTGCTGTCTGAC
>CADECW010000035.1:0-9785 GCA_902825855.1 uncultured Rhodospirillales bacterium
CACCACCGCGCTCCTGCTCATCCTGATGGCCCTGCCCAGCATCAAGAAGGCTCGCGAGGAAGCCTTCCAGGAAGAGGGCTGAGCCAACGCACGATCGCCGTCCAGCTTTAACAAGCTGGACGGACTGATCCTGCTCCTCAGCGTCTATTCGCTAACGACGCCGCAGATGATCCGGTCACCGGCATTGCCGGTGGGGTCGGTCTTGTAGTCGTCGGCCCCCCCATGGATGATGATTGCCGAGCCGTCGGCATCGAACAGCGAGTTCGGCTGGCCCTTGACCAGCGAGACCATTGGATTGGCGATCTCGACCGTGAGTTCACCGCTCGCCGGAATGTGCAGGTTGGGCATGTCGCCGGCATGCGCGCCTTCCTTGGCCTCCATGCCATGCTTGTGGCTGGCCGGATTGAAATGCGGTCCCGCGCTGGTGAACGGCGCCTCGCACTTGCCCACCGCGTGGATATGGAAAGCGCGCTCGCCCGGCGGTGCGCCCTTCAGCGACATCTTCAACAGGACGCCGTGCGGGGTCTGGGTCAGCTGGACCTGACCGACGTCCTTGCCTTGGGCATCTTTCAATGACGCCTTCGCCGTCTGCGCGTAGGCGGGAATCGACAGCAGACAGCTCGTCAGCGTGACTGCACAGAACCAGCGTCCAAATGGCATCGACAACCTCCGTGTGAAGACAGATCGTACCATCAAGCGCTGGCTTCTTCCTCTACCGTCGAGCGGCCGAAGCGGCGCTGAAACAGGCTCATCAGCATGAAACCCGCCTGCAACGGGATGCCGAACAGCACGATGCCGATGGCAAACAGCACCAGCCGGTCGCTGAAATCGGGCAGGCGCTCGGCCTCACGCAGGATGACGACGATGCCCTCGGTGACGCCGATCGCGGCGCCCGCGCTCGACGACATCACCATCACGAAGAATGCCCGGCTGACATTGGGGAAGAACAGCAGCGCGCCATGCGTCGCACCGGCGCGCAGATGCTTGACGCTGTCGACACCGGCATCGGCGACATAGGCCGCTGAATAAGGCACCAGCGACAGCGCAACGGTCATGACGCCCGACAGCTCGAAGGGCATGCCGAACAAGGTCGCGTCGCGCGGAATGGCGTTCAGCAGGAAGAACATGACGACGAACGTCGGCGCCGCGCGCATCAGCGAGATGATCGAGACCGTGGTTGCCGTGACCATGCCGCCCGCCAGCCGGCCGGCCGCCAGCAGCAGGCCGAGGGCCAGGCCGATGACGAGCGCGATGGCGGCAATCTCGAAGTTGACCGCCATGCCCGCCAGGAACCTCGGCAGGAAATCGCCCGACAGGATTTCCCACAGCGCGTTCATGCCATGACCTGTCGCTTTTCCAGGGCCAGCCGCAGCTTGCCGCACAGCCACACCACCACCATCACCACCGCGGTGTAGAAGATCAGCAGGATGGTGTAGGTCGTGATCCGGCCGCTGGAGAACGAGGTGATGTCGGTGAGCGAGCTCAAGAGCTCGGGCGCGCCGATGAAGCTCGCGATCGGCGTTCCCTTGGACGCGTTGACCAGGAAGGCCACGATCTGGGTCGCCGCGCGGCTCAGCGCCCGGCCGAACAGGCTGCCGTTCGCGCCTTCGGCGCGCAGGCTCCACATCGCCTCGCCGATCGCCTGGCCGGCGTTGGCGCCGTTGCTGAGCCCAAGCGCGACGATGGCGGCCCCCAGCACCGTCTCTGTCGACAGCGCGAACAGGCTGTGAGCCACCGTGGCAGCGATCACCAGCGTGAGCACGATGGGCGAGGACTGCAGCGTGATCGTCAACAGCCGCGCCGGCCAGCGCAACAGTGCGCTACGTGATCCCATGGCGGCGCCAAGCAGCAGTGCGAAGCCCAGCGTCGCGGCGAGTGCGCCGGCGATCAGGATCAGGGAGTAGACGACGCCATCCTTGAACAGCGACCAGGCCGGCATCGTCTTGAGCATCGGCAGGGCGAGCTCGACGCCGGTGCGCTCGTCGACCCATCGCTCGAAGCTGGTCACGTCGGCTGCAAAGCTGGTCGGCTGCAGCGCCGCGTCGAGCGGCGGCAGGACGCAACTCGGGTTGCCGGGCCCGCTGTCGACATTGCATTCGGCCTTGCGCCACACTTCCTGCTGCTCGCGCAGGAAGCCCAGCCCGATGCTGTGCAGTCGGCCGAGGTCGATGAACAGGCCGTCGCGATGGAAGATCTGGCTGATCAGGTCGAGCGCGCGCGCCAGTTCGGCGCTGCCTTGGCGCGCCACCGCCATGCCCCACGGCACCCGGGCGAAACCGAATTTCTGGAAGTAGCGGGCGTTGAAGTCGTCGTCGATGAAGTACTTGGCGAAGAAGCTGTCGTCCTGGGCGGCCAGCGTGCAGGTGTTGTCCTTCAGCCGGTCAGGCAGGACGCCGGCCTCGTCGAACAGCATCAGGCGCGCACCCTGGGACACCAGCTCGGCGTTCGAGCCGTTGCCGACGGTGACGCACACCGTGCGGCCCGGCAGGTCGAGCATGCTGGCGACAGGAAGTTCTCGCGGACCGACGACCGTCGTTTCCGACCGATAGTAGTGCGGCCGGATGAAGCGCGCCTGACCATCGCGCTGGGTGTTGTGGCCCATGGTGGCGATGGCGAGATCGATGCGGTCCTCGGCGAGCAGGGAAATGCGGGTCGCTGCATTGACACGCACGAAGTCGACATCGACGCCCAGCATCCGGCCGATCGCCAATGCAATATCGACCTCGTAGCCTTCGCGCTTGTCGCCGGTGCGCGTGGCGAACAGCGGATAGTAGTCGCGGACTCCGACGCGGATCTTCTTGGCGCACAGGATCTTGACGAGGCGATCGAGGTTGGCTTGCCTGCAGGCTTCCGGCACCCTGCTGCGCGCCTGCTCGAGCAGCTCGGCCAGAGCGGCATCGGGAGTGTCGGCGCGAGCGGGGGAGACGACGGTGCCGCCAAGTACGCACAACAGAATGATTGTCGTCCTGAATACAGCGGCCGCTTTCATCCGCGCGGCGAATAGACCCATCGCTGCGCCCAGGATGGAGCAAAGGCTCAAGCCGGCACCCCACCTCTCGTGATCTCGACGATGTGCATGTCGCCGAAAGCATAGGGTCCGTAGCGGTGGATCGAGCGGCCGTCCTGGGCGGCGAGCACGCCCGGGGTCAAGCGCGAGAGCTTGTCCCCGGGAATGTAGACCAGCGTGGTCAGCACGACGTTCAGCACCAAGCCGGACTCCGCCAGGATCTTTCGTGACTGCTCCATTCCGACGAAAGCGTTGTGGGCGATGATGGCGCGACCACCATCGGCAAGATGCGCATCCAGCCCCTCGAGGAACGGATCGAGCAGGACGCGGCCGTTGCTGCCGCCGGCGCTCCAGGTCGGCAGGCGGCCCTGAACCTCGCTGCGCTCCATGGGGAAGTGCGGCAGGTTCGCGACGATCAGGTCGAAGCGGCGTCCGGCCACGGGCAGCCACATGTCGCCAAGGTAGAGTTCCGACGTATTGCCGTGGCCGAGTTCGGCCAGCAGCAGCATGCCCGAGGCGACGGCATCCTCCTCGATATCGATGCCGCACAACGAGGCTGCACCAAGCTCGCCCAGTGCCGCCAGCACGACGCCGCTGCCCGAACCGATCTCGAGCACCTTGGCGTCGCGCACCGCGGCCGACTTCGCCTGCAGCACCTGGATCAGCGCCGCCGTATACTCGCTCGGCCGCAAGGCGGCGAGCGCCAGCTCGGCCTTGGCGTACGGCGCCAGTCTAGGCTTGGACACGTCAACTACCCCCAAACGCATACGTCCCGGGCACAGTCCTCAGCAATGCCCTTCGCACCAACGGCAACCTCTCCTATGCCGTGACAAGCCGTCTGATCAACGTCGACGCTACCGGATCGTCGGGAAATTCCATCAGTATTTCGCGGTAGCGGCGTGCTGCCAAAGCGTAGTCCTCCTTGACCAGACCCTCGTAGGCGAGCCGCGTCAACTTGCAGAGCCGCTGGGTCTCGGGCGGCGGCTCCAGACCAGGATCGTCGGCGCCGTAGACGCCCATCAGCTCGTAGATCGGCACTTTCGAGCGCCGGCCCTTGACCGTGACGTCGTCGATCGGCCGCACGCACAGCCGCTCGCCCGCCTCCTTGTACACGGAATGACTGATCACGATACGGGTGTTGAACTCCTTGTTGATGCCTTCCAGCCGGGAGGCGACGTTCACGCCGTCGCCCACTACGGTGTAGCTCATGCGCTCCCGGGAGCCGATGTTGCCGACCAGGACGGCATCGCAATGGATGCCGATTCGGACATTGAGCGGCTTCAGCTCCTCGGCGCGCCAGCGTTCGTTGAGCGCGTCCATGCCACGCTGGATGCGCATCGCCGCCACGCACGACCGCCACGCATGGTCGTCGAGCAATGCGGGCGCGCCCCAGAAGGCCATCACGCCGTCACCAATGAACTTGTCGATGGTTCCGTGCTCCTGGTTGACGGTCTTGGTCACCAGCTCGAGGTAAGCCGAAACGCGCAACAGCAGCTCCTGCGACGGCACTTCCTCCGACATCGTCGAAAAGCCTTCGAGATCGGAGAAGAAGATCGTCAGGAACCGGCTGTGGCCGCCCAGCTCGAGCTTCTGCTCCGACTGCAGCAGCTGGGTCACAAGGCCGATCGGTACGAAGGCCGAGAACGACTTGACCGCGGCGTCGAGCGTGTCGATCGCCCTGGACAGCACGGAGATCTCGCGGATCGACGAGTTCACCGACGGCAGCTGCTCGGTACCGAGCTCCTGGATCTTGCCGACCTTGAAGGCGAGCCGCTCGAGCGGCGAGGAGATCACGCCGGCCATGAAGAAGATGACGACGACTTGCAGGGCCATCGCCATCACGCCGAAAACGACAAGGCGGATATTGTTGGCCTGGAACGCGCTGGTGAAGTCGGCGAGCGGCGTGACGATGAAGAGCTGCCACCTCTTGCCGAACTCGGCGGGCATGGTCGCCAGGCTCGCGACATACTCCTTGCCGTCGTGCGCGAAGGTATAGAGGCCCTCGCTGCCGCGCGGGCGCGCGCTGTAGGCGAAGGCCGGCAGTTCGTTCTCGAGCGAGGTGATGTGTCGCAGCTCGAGCTTGCCCTGCACGTTGGCGTAGGTCTTCGACAGGTCCGATGCAGCGATCACCCTTCCCTGATGGTCGAGCATGTAGCTCACGGTGCCTGGACTGATCTTGCGCTCTGCCAGGTACTCGCCGAGTCCGGCCAAGGTCAGGTCGATTGCCGCCACGCCCCGCAGGTTGCCATCCGAGTAAAACGGTGCAGCGACCGTGAATCCGATGAGACCGAGCGTCGCGAAAACGTCGGGATCGGAGATCGTCTCGGTGCGTGCCTCGGCGGCGCTCCGATACCACAGCCTGGTGCGCGGATCGTATGTGGTTGGCTGGGCGCTCGACCCCAGTTCCTTCAGACCGGCGTCGAGATAGAGGAAATGATCGAGCGTCCGCTCACCCTCCTTTGGGAGGATCCAGCGGTAGGCAAACTGCGAGCCTATCGGCGGCGGCTTGCCCTGGACCATCACCTCGGGGTCGATGCGGCGTGTCTGGCGGAAGCTGCCGTCTTCCAGACCGACATACACGCTGACGATCTTGGGGCTGTGCGCCAGGATGGTCTCGAAATACTTGAAGCAGCGGCTCGACGCGTAGAAGCCGGGAAACTCCTCGCCGATGGTCGCAGCCGAACGGGCCAGCGACTTGATGGGATTGAAGTCGTCCTGGATGTTGTCGATCGCCTCGTTGCGAAAGCGCTCGACCAGCTGCTGTGCATTGGTCCGCGCGAGGCGATCGTTCGAAAGATACGTGACCGCTATGATGGTGAAAAAGACGGGGACCGTCAGGGCCACGAACGACGTCAGGATGCTGGGCTTGAGCCGCATATTGCGGAAGATCTTCATGAACCAGCCGTCGAGGAGTGCGCTGTCAGCCGCTTGTCGGGGGGACTTCCGATTCTACCCCATCGAGGTTTCACCGTCCATGCAGCGATCCCGCGGCCAGTGGACCCGTCCTTCCGACGTCGCGTGGTTCAGACCGGGGGCCGCCTCGCATGCCAGTCGGTGACCTGCTGGAAGGCATGTCCGGCCGCCAGGATTCCAGCTTCGTCGAAGCTGCGACCGACGATCTGAAAGCCCACCGGAACGCCGTCGGCGGTCATGCCGCCCGGCAGGGTAAGCGTGGGATGACCGCTCATGTCGAGCGGGGCGGTGTAGCGCAGCCGCGAAGCAATGGTCTGGGACGTACGCGTCTTCATGGCCGCCAGCGAAGGAGCGGCCACGCCCATCGCCGGCAACAGCAGCAGGTCGATCGACGCCAGGAGCCGCTCAAGTTCGCCCGTCACGCGCGCTCGGACGAGCTGCATGCGGGCGAGCTGGAGGCCCGAAAGGCCGCGGCCAAGGTCGAGCAGGGCCGCGAACTCGGCGCCGTATTCGGCGCGCCGCGACGGAAACGTCGCCTCATGCGCAAAGGCCGCCTCGACGCCGCAGAGCGCCAGCCATTGCATGGTCGCTTCGTCGAGGTCCGGCAGCGTGACGTCGACCAGCTGAGCTCCCTGCTTTGCCAAGGCTGTCGACGCGCCGTCGAGCGCGCGTTGGCAATCGGCATCGGCATCGATCAGGTTTTTGGGCACGCCGACCCTTTTGCCTCTCACGCCTCCAGCGGTGGCGGCGGCGTAGTCCGGCACGGGTTGCGGCGCGGCCGTCGGATCGTCTCCATCGGGGCCGGCGATGACACCCAGCACGATGGCGGAGTCGAGCGCGCTGCGGCACATCGGTCCGACATGATCGAGCGATTCGGCGAGCGGAAAAACGCCGGCGCGGCTGACGCGGCCCCAGGTCGGCTTGAGGCCGCTCAACCCATTCATGCTCGAGGGGAAGCGGATCGAGCCTCCCGTGTCGGAACCCAGCGAGGCAAAGCAAAGGCCTGCCGCGGTCGCCACGCCCGAGCCGGATGACGAGACGCCGGTCCAGTACGCGCCGTTGAACGGATTCATCGGCGGGTCGATAGACGGATGATGCAGGCCGTAAGCGCCCTCGGTCATCTGCAGCTTGCCCAAGATGACCGCGCCCGCCTGCTTCAGTCGGGTCACCACCGTCGCATCCCTGGTCGGCACATGATCGCGCCGGATCGCCATGCCAGCGGCGGTCGGCACCCCTTCGGTATCGCAGAGGTCCTTTACTGCGATCGGCACGCCATGCAGTGGCCCGCGCGACTTGCCATCGGCCGTCTCGACATCGAGGCGTTTGGCGTCGGCCAGCGCGCGCTCAGGCGTGACCGTGGCATAGCTCTTGAGGCTGGGATCGAGCGTGCCGATCCGGTCGAGCAACGCCTCGGTCGCCTCGACCGACGACAGCTTGCGCGCCTTCAGTCTCCGGGCGACCTCGTCGAGCGACAGGTAATGCAGGTCGTCTGGCATTCTTCCCCTCATGCCCCTTGCAAGCTAAGGCGCCTTGTAAGTCATATGGACATGATTGCCGCGATCAGTCGCGTTGCTCAAGGTTGCGCCAGGCGAGGCCGCTATGAGCGGTGGCGTCGCGAAGATAGTGGGTGTTGAGTAACCGAGGCGGGGGCGACGTCTCTTCGAGGGCCGCGACAAGCGCCGCCACGGCACCCTTGCTGCAGGCTTCGACGTCACCGGACACAAGGGAAGTAGTGCCGAGCCTCGGCATCATCGAGAACGACGGGTTCGATCAGCAAGCGATCGACACTCATCCTCTCGTATATCTCGGCCGTCGGCGATTGCAGCGTATGGCCGGGATTGAGATGCCCCACTCGGCGAAGCCCCGGCTGCGAATGGTCACCAAGCTCGGGATTGTTCGACGAGGGGGACTTTACCTCAAGCGGTCAGTCGGCCGACTTGAGATTCACGGCAGCTGAACGGCCGCGCTCGGTGGCGATTTCGTAGCTGATCTTCTGGCCTTCATTGAGGCCGTTCAGACCCGAACGCTCGACGGCGCTGATATGAACGAACACGTCCTTGCCGCCGTCGCTCGGCTGGATAAACCCGAAACCCTTGGTGGCGTTGAACCACTTCACCGTTCCAGTAGCCATCAGTCTCTCTCCTTGGCAAGCTAACCTAGACAAAACACGCGCGGCCCGCGCGCTCGTTGCAACGGTCCGCGACAACTCGAAGAATTTGGAATTTAGCGCGTGGGGTGTGTCCGTAGCCGCAGTGGGCTGGGCCGCCAAGGCAAGGCCAAGTTCGTAAGTCGTAGGGCCGCATATGGGCACCTAACGCCGCCGAGTCAAGTTAGTTGCCTAAACAGTGTTCACATAGTCGCGCCGATCTTCCAAGGTTCGAACTCGTCATCGCCGATACCCAACGCTTCGGATTTTGTCTTGTGCCCCGACGCGGTACGCAGGATCAGCTCGAAAATGCGCTTTCCGCTATCCTGGATCGTCTCCTCGCCGTCGACGACAGTGCCGCAGTTGATGTCCATGTCGTCAGTCATGCGCCGATAGAGCGAGCTATTCGTAGCAAGCTTGAGTGACGGAGTGGGCTTACAACCGAACACGCTGCCTCGACCGGTCGTGAAGCAGAGCACGTTGGCGCCGCCAGCGACCTGACCGGTAGCGGAGACCGGGTCGTAACCTGGCGAATCCATATAGACGAAGCCCTTGGCAGTGATCGGCTGCGCGTATTCGTACACGTCGACGAGGTTGGTGGTGCCGCCTTTCGCAACTGCACCCAAGGATTTTTCCAGGATGGTGGTGAGCCCGCCCGCCTTGTTGCCCGGCGATGGATTGTTGTTCATCTCTCCGCCCGTGCGTGCGCAATGGTCTTCCCACCATTTGATGCGGCGCACGATCTTCTCGCCGACCTCGCGAGTGACGGCGCGCCGTGTCAGGAGATGCTCGGCACCGTAGATCTCCGGTGTCTCCGACAGCACCGCCGTGCCGCCATGGCGCACCAGCAGGTCGACCGCCGCGCCCAGCGCTGGATTGGCCGAGATGCCGGAATAGCCGTCCGATCCGCCGCACTGCAGCGCCAGAATCAGTTCACTAGCCGGGATCGGCTCACGCTGCACGTTGTCGGCCTCAGGCAGCAACTCCTTCAGGAAGCCGACGGCGCGCATCACCGTCTTGGAGACGCCGCCCTCGTCCTGGATGGCCATCGGGATCAGCTTGGGCCCTTCCTTCAATCCTTCGGCGTTCATCAGGCCGGCGATCTGGTTGGTCTCGCAGCCGAGGCCCAGCACGACGACCGCCGCCATGTTGGGATGGCGCGTATAGCCGGCCAGCGTGCGGCGCAACACGTCCATCTCGAGGCCCGACGCCGCCATGCCGCAGCCGCCGCCATGCGTCAGCGGCACGACACCGTCGATGTTGGGATACTGGGCGAGCAACGGTTCGAGCCTGGCCGCGATCATGCGGCTGGTCGCTGCCGAGCAGTTCACCGTCGTTACGATGCCGATATAGTTGCGCGTCGCCGCGCGGCCGTCGGCGCGGCGATAGCCTGCGAAGGTTGCGGCGGGAGTGATGTAATCTGTCGGCCGAGCGTCGGCGCAGAAGGCGTAGTCGCGCTCGAAATCTCCCATCACGCAATTGTGCGTGTGGATATGCGCGCCGGGCGGCAGATCCTCGGTGGCGAAGCCGATGATCTGATTGTACTTGCGCAACGGCTCCCCCTGCTTCACCGCGCGGGTCAGGATCTTGTGGCCCGGCGGCACGCGCGTCGCCGCCGCCACCTCGCCCTCGACCTTTGTGCCGGGCAGGATGTCCATGCGTGCCACGACGACGTTGTCGGCCGGATGCAGCCGGATGGTGAGCGGTGCCGCCATTGTC